>NZ_WWJX01000295.1 GCF_009865215.1 Streptomyces sp. SID3343
GTGTCAGTCGTCCATGCCGCCTTGGCCGGCGCCGCCCATGGGGGTGACCTTGACCGGGGAGCCGGCGCCGTCGGTGACGGGCAGCGAGGCGGTGCCCGGCCACTGGAGGGGGACCGTCTCGGTCTCTCCGGGCGGGGTGACCTGTATGCCGGTGATGCGGACGCCGGAGCCGCCGGTGTCGTTGGCCGGGTAGTCGATGCCGAAGGACACCGACGTGTCGTTCTTGAGGGTGAACGGTTCGGCCGGCGCACCGACGCGCTTGGCGGACAGCGGTCCCTGGTCGGTGAGCAGGTCGACGCCCGCGAAGCCGGACATCGTGCAGTTGTGGCCGATGTTCCTGAACGTCACCAGGACGGTGTGGTCGGCGTCGCCGCTGATGGTCGCGTCTTCCGCCCGCATCTGCAGGTCGGCGGTGCGGCACTTGCCGATCGAGCCGCTGTCGCCGGATCCGGCGCCGCCGGTCGTGGTGCCTTGCCCGCCGGAGGTCTTGCCGGAGGATTCCTTGGTGGGGGAATCCTTCTGGGCGGCGGGGGAGTTCTTGGTGCCGGAGTCCTTGGCGGCGGTGGTGTTCCCGCCGCCGGCCTGGTTGCCGCCCGTGGTCGAGGGGGCGGGCGGTGGGACCGCCGGTTGGGCGGCGGGAGGGGTGGTCGTGGTGTTCTGTGCGGTGTTCGAGCCCGAGTCCGATTCCTGGCACGCGGTCATCAGCATGGCGCCGCCGACGAGGGCTGCGGAGACGAGGACGGCCTTGAAGCGGTTGGCGGACATGTGAAGGGCCCCTTGGGTTTCGGTCGTTGGAGCCGAAGCGTTTTCGGTTCCTCGGTGCTTGCCTCGATCACTACGGAGGGGCCTCGGGCCGGGGGGATACGTGCATCGTCGCTCCACGACGCCGCTGTCACGGACCGGTTACATGGTCACGAACGGGAACAGGGTCTGCCTGACATGTTCCGTTCCGTTCCCTGGCAGCGGTGCGTTTGCCCTGGTGGCGGCGGTCACGGTTCGGCGCGGCGGGCGGTTACAGGGGCCCCGCCGACCTGCGGCGCAACCGCCGGTCCCACCGCCGGCCCGGTAACACGCGGCCCGCACCGCACGTGGCCTCCCCTCAATCGTCGACTCGACCGTCGTGCGGGCCAACGCCCCGACACACAACAGCCGTTCATCGATATCGGTAGGCAGAACCGCCACCTCGAAGCGGACGGCCGGCGGTCCACACCACGGCGGCGCGGCCCCGAGGAATGCCTCAAGGTCGCGCGGTGTGGGGATGTGGGGGTCAGGTGTTCGCCGGTTCGGGGCGGGGTTGTGGGGTGGGCCGGGTCCGGGCGAGGACTTCGCCCTCCATGTCGATCTTGGGGAGAAGACGAAGCTGCCGAAGACCGCGATCATGATCAGGGCGGCGGCCGTCACCACCCTTGCGCCGCCTGTGAAGCCGGCGATGATCGCCTGCTTGGGCTCCGCGCCGTGGGCACGTTCCTCCTTCATGCGCGAGACCAGGAACAGTTCGTAGTCCATGGCCAGGCCGAAGAGCACGGCGATCAGCGGGATCGGTAGGAAGCTCACCACCGGGCCGACCTTCGGGACCGGGACGATGTCGGTGAGCCAACGCAGGTGACCGCCGAACCGGTCGAGCACGTATGCCTGGTGGTCCCGGCCGATCAGGACTTCGCGGAATCCATCCGGCGCATGGCCGAGATGCTGATCCAAGGGCTGCGCGAACAGCCGGGTCGCTACCTGTTGCCGGCCGAACCGACCACGCACTCGATGTGGGACCCGGACCTTCGGGTGGTGCTGGTCGCCCACCAGCACCACCCGGAGAAGATGGCCGCCGACCTCCTCGCCGAGGTCGCCGCGCGTACCGGCTGCTCGCTCACGGTCGAACCATTGTCCGTCGCGCGCTTCTTCCCGGCCGGTTTCGACGGGATAGCGCAACGCCATCCGGTCATGGGCGAGGACACCGCGAACGCTCTCGACGCCGATACGTCCCGCCTGGTCGCGGCCACCCTGGCCCTCGCGGGAGTCTCCTGACCTGCACGGCAGGGGGTTCCACGTGGAACATCGCGGCGGCAGTCGACGCCGGGACGTACGGATGTTCGATCGACGCCGGGCGGGCGGTCCGCCAAGCGCCATCCCGCCAAGCGCCGCTGCCCGGCCGGGTGCGGCGAGACCGCGCGGGCTCCCTCGCGGTCTAGCCCCTGCGCAGGGCCGGGCAGGTGCACCCGGCCCGGGCTCCGCTCGCCGTGCGGCGGATCGGTCGGCGTCGTCCGCACCGCGTGCGGGCGGCCGGCTGGTCGGGAAGGGTCAGGGTCGGGTCCTGGCGCAGGATCGCGGTGTGGAGGTCGCGCAGGCGTGCACTCGGGTCCAGGCCGAGTTCCTCGGCGAAGGCGCGGCGGCCCGCCTCCAGGGCCTGGAGCGCCTCGGCCTGGCGGCCCGAGCGGTACAGGGCGAGGGCGAGTTGGGCGCGTGGGCGTTCGCGCAACGGGTGTTCGTCGACCATGGCGGCCAAGTCGCCGATGATCAGCGTGTGTTCGCCCAACGTCAGGCGGCATTCGGCCGAGTCTTCCTGAAGCCCCACGTACTCCTCCCGCAGCCGCGTACGCTCGGCGCCGGCCGCCGCATGGTCGACCAGATCAGCGAACGGCTCGCCACCACAAAGGAGTTGGGCCGCGCCAAGCAGTTCCCGCGCGCGGGTGTGTTCGCGGGCCGCGGTCGCGGTACGCGCGGCCGCGATCAGCGCGCGTAGCCTGCCGGCGTCGAGCGCGCTTGCCGGCACTTCCAGAGCGTACGCGTCGTCGCGCGTGGTCAGGACGCGAAACGGTGTACGTCGGCCCGGTTCGAGTACCCGGCGAAGGCCGGCCAGGTAGGCGTGCAGCGTGGATCTGGCGCCGCCCGGCGGCCGACCGTGCCACAGCTCCTCGGCCAGCCGCTCGACCGGGACCGCGACCCCCGGCCGCAGCAACAGCAGCGTCAACAGCTCGCGCTGACGGCGCGGGCCGATGTTCAGTACGTCTCCGTCGGGGCCCAAAACCCGGGTAGGCCCCAACACGTGGAAGGACAAGCCCCCCGATTCGTCGTTGCGCGGTGGCTCCCCAACCTGCCCGCGCGACGGAATCCCCCTCGTCATATCGGGAGGGACGGAACATCAGGGGATGGGGTTCCGAATTGCCCCGGGATTGAGGGACCCTCACTCGCCCTCGGTGGGCCGTTTCGAGGGGTGGTTCGGCGGCGGGCGCGTGTTCATGTGGACGTCACGCGCGTGTGGCCGCGTGCTCATACGACTCTGCGATTCTGACCTCTCGGTGAAGTTGTACATACAACTTCGAGTACTCTGTGAGATCGAGGAGACGCCCATGGCCACCACCGCAGCGACCATCTTGGACATCGGCAGCCTGCCTGCCGTCTGGCTGCGGGACAATTGTCCGTGCCCGCAATGTCGCGATCCGCGCAGTGGGCAGAAGCTGTTCCAGATCACCGACCTTCCGCCGGACCCGGTCGCGGCCGAGGTGCGCGAGAGCGGGTCGGACGTCGAGATCGTGTGGGCGCCCGACGGGCACCGTTCCGTGTACGCGCGGGCGTGGTTCGACGCGCCCGGCGAGCCGGATCCGCGGGGCGAGGAAGGCAAGTCGTTGTGGGACGCGGCCGATCTGGACGCGCTGCGCTTCGAGTTCGACTGGGCCGACTACACGAGCGATCCGGCACCGGCGTTGTCCGCGGTCGAGGGGCTGGGCCTCGCGCTCCTGCGGGGCGTTCCTCGGGTCGAGGAGCAAGTGCTGGCAGTGGCCGAGACGTTCGGTTTCGTGCGGGAGACGAACTACGGGCGGTTGTTCGATGTTCGGGTCGAGGACAAGCCCAACAACCTGGCCTTCACGTCGGTGCGGATCACGCCGCACACCGACAACCCGTACCGGGACCCGGTGCCGACCCTGCAACTGCTGCACTGCCTGACCAACGAGGCCGCCGGGGGCGATTCGGGGTTCGTCGACGGCTTCCGGGCCGCGGCGCTGCTGCGGGACGAACAGCCGGACGCGTACCAGGTGTTGGTCAGGACGCCGGTCCCTTTCGAGTTTCGCGACGCGCACACGCAGTTGCGGGCGCACCGGCCGATCATCGGCGCGGACGGGGGCGGGCGGATCCGCGAGGTGCGGTTCAACAACCGGTCGATGGGCACGTTGCGGCTTCCGTTCACGGAGTTGACGGGCTTCTACGCGGCCTATCGGGCGTTTGCCGAGGTGTTGGCGCGGCTCGAACTGATGCGGACGATGCGGTTGTTGCCTGGGGACTGCGTGGTGTTCGACAACACTCGGGTTCTGCATGCGCGTACGGCGTTCGATGGGGCGGGCGCGCGGCACTTGCAGGGCTGTTACGCGGACTTGGATGGGCTGTCCAGCACGTTGGGCGTGTTGAACCGGGGGACGGGGGCTGCGTTGTGATGGGGCGTCAGGGCGACGAGACGGGGGCTGGGCCGGCTCGGGGCGGTGAGGTGGGCGCCGGGCGCGGGGGTGACGTGGACACTCGGATTCTCGACGAGATCGCGGGTTACTTCGCCGATCAGGGGGCGGGGGAGTATCTGGGCGAGGCGGTCACGATGGCCGAGCACATGCTCCAGGCGGCGGCTCTCGCCGAGGCGGACGGGGCGGGCGAGCACCTGGTCGCGGCTGCGTTGTTGCACGACATCGGGCATTTCCACGGGCCGTTGACCGGTCGGGACCTGATGGCGGGCGAGGACAACCGGCACAGCCACACGGGGGCCGATTGGTTGGCGGCGCGGTTCGGGCCGGAGGTGACGGAGCCGATCCGTCTGCACGTGGCCGCGAAGCGGTATCTGTGCGCGGTCGAGCCTGGGTATGTGGCTCGGTTGTCCGAGGCCTCGGTGTACACGTTGGCTGTGCAGGGTGGGCCGATGGGGGTGGTGGAGGCGCGGGCGTTTGCGGCGGGGGCCTACGCGGTCGACGCGGTGCGGCTTCGGCGGTGGGACGAGGCTGCGAAGGACGCCTCTGTGGTGGGGCCGGGGTTCGGGGCTTTTCGGCCGTTGTTGGCGCGGCTGCTGTTGCCTTGAGGGTTGGCCTCGATCGCCGGCCGGGCTGGGTTTGTCCTCAGACGCCGGACGGGCTGGGGGGTCGGGCGGCGTGGTGCCGTTGTCCTCAAACGCCGGACGGGCTGGATATGGCTGCGGTCGCGTTTGTTCTCAAGCGCCGGACGGGCTGACTCTGTGCGGCCTTCGGCCGGTTGTCCTCAGGCGCCGGACGGGCTGGGTATGGCTGCGGTCGCGTTTGTTCTCAGGGGCCGGACGGGCTGTAAGGGGGCTTTCGGATGCGGACACGCTCAGCCTCGGCGGCGGTACAACGCGGTGGTGGCCACCGAGTTGTGGACGGTGAAGGCTACGGTGCCCGGTAGGTAGCGGTCCTGGGACCATTCAACCGGGACGCCCGTGGGATCCGTGCTGCGGCGGCGTTCGCGCAGGAGGGACGTGCCCAGGGGGCAGCCCAACAGGCGCGCGTCCTCCGGGTCGGCCGGGTACTGGTCGATGGTGTGATCGGCGTCGGTGAACAGTACGCCGAGCTCCTCCAGTGGCTCGGTGTGCGAGACCGCGTCCACCGGGAAGTTCAGTACGTGCGTGCCGATCCGCTCCGGGTAGACGGTGCGCTCGATCATCACCGGCACCCGCGAGAGCGTCCGCAGCCGCAGCACCCGGAACACCGGCGAGTCCGGCTCCAGGTCCAGTTGCGCGCACTCGTTCGGGTCGCCCACCGCGCGCTCGATCGCGACCGTGCGCCCGCCCGGTTCCTCGCCCACCGAACGCGCCCAGCGGGTGAAGCTCAACAACTCGGCGAAGCTTTGCGTACGCGCCGCGCCCAGGACCACCCGCCGGGTGCCGCGCCGTGACGTGACCATCCCGTCGGCCCGCAACACCGCGAGCGCCTGACGCACCGTGCCGCGGGACACGCCGTAGTGCTGCGCGAGGTCGCCCTCGGCCGGCAGTCGGCCGCCCGAGCCGTACGTCCCCGTCGTGATCGCCGCACGCAGATCGGCCGCGACCTGCCGGTATCGCGCCTCGCCCTTGGCCCCCATCGCCACCCCCGAACTCCCTCGCCGGGCCGTCCGACCGTGGCGACCCTACCTGTTCGTCGGGGCCCGGCCGGGTCGCACGCTCATTTCCCGGGAAGCTCTCGTGATCTTGCGGCTGCGTTCATGTTGCGGCCATCGGCGTCAGGCGTACTGGACGAAGTTGTACAGCCAACTCGGCCACGTCATTCGAAGTCGTAGTCCGACGTTCCAGCTTTCGAAGCCCCAGGAGAACCCAGTGACAGTGCCCCGCGTTCGTACGGCCGGAATCGTTGCCGGCCTCGCCGTGGCCGCGCTCACCCTGAGCGCGTGCGGCTCGGCATCCGACAAGACGTCCGCCGCAGGCAACCCCGCGGCACCGGGCGCCCCCGCCGGGGCCAAGAACGCGGCGTCGGCCACGTCCGTACAGGACTTCGGCGGCATGGACGCGCTGATCGCCGCGGCCAAGAAGGAAGGCAAGCTCAACGCGATCGCGCTGCCCCGCGACTGGGCCAACTACGGCGCGCTGATCGACGCCTTCCAGGCGAAATACGGCATCAAGGTCGATGTCGAGAACCCCGACGGCTCGTCCCAGGACGAGATCAACGCGGTGACCCAGCGCAAGGGCCAGGACCGCTCGCCCGACGTCGTCGACCTCGGCAACGCGTTTGCGCTCAGCGCCGCCAAGCAGGACCTGCTCGCGCCGTACAAGGTCGCCGGGTTCGACAAGATCCCCGAGCCGCAGAAGGACGCGCAGGGTCGCTGGTTCAACGACTACGGCGGCTACATCTCGATCGGCTGCGACGCCGCCCGGGTCAAGGAGTGCCCGAAGACGTTCGCCGACCTGCTCAAGCCGCAGTACAAGGGACAGGTCGCGCTCAACGGCAACCCGACCAAGTCCGGCTCGGCGTTCGGCGGGGTCTACGCGGCCGCGCTCGCGAACGGCGGGTCCTACGACAACATCCAGCCCGGCCTGGACTTCTTCGGCAAGCTCAAGAAGGCCGGCAACTACAACCCGGTCGAATCGACCCCGGCCACCGTGCAAAAGGGCGAGACCCCGATCAGCATCGACTGGGACTACCTCAACGCGGGCTACGCCGACGAGTTCAAGTCCAAGGGCGTCGACTGGCAGGTCAACATCCCCGCCGACGGCGTCTACGCGCAGTACTACTCGCAGGCGATCGTCAAGTGGGCACCGCACCCGGCCGCCGCGCGGCTGTGGCAGGAGTTCCTGTACAGCACCGAGGGCCAGAACCTGTGGCTCAAGGGCTACGCCCGCCCGGCCCTGATGGGCGCGATGCAGGAGGCCGGCACGCTCGACGCCGCGCTGTCCGCGAAGCTGCCCGCCGTGCCCGCTGCCGGCGCCCCGGTCTTCCCGGCCCCGGAACAGGTCGACCAGGCGAAGAAGGTCCTCACCGGCGGTTGGGCCCAGGCAGTCGCCGGATGAGCGCCGACCTCACCGATTCCACCAACCGCCTCGGCGGTTCCGATGTCTGTGCCCCCGCCGCCGTCGTCCGGATCGCGCCCCCGCTCGCCTCGCGCGAGCGGGGCGCGGCCCGGCCCCGGCGGCGGCGTCGGGTACCGCACTGGCTCGGTGTCGCGCCGCTCCTGGTGTTCGCCGCCGTGGTGTTCGGCGTCCCGACGGCCGCGATGGTCTTCGGCGCCTTCACCACTCCCGCCACCGCCCCCGACGGGGTCCACGTGACCGGCGCCAACCTGTCCGCGTCCGTGCGGGGCGCGTACCTGACCGCCCTGATCGGCAGCGTGAAACTGTCGGCGGTCACGGCGCTGATCGCCACGGTGTGCGCCCTGCCGATCGCCTACGCCGTGGTGACCTCGCGCTTTCGGATCGTGCGCGAGGCCGTACTGACCGCGTCCGGCGTACTGGCCAACTTCGGCGGCGTCGCGCTCGCCTTCGCGTTCGTCGCCACCCTCGGCAACGCGGGCGTGGTGACCGGCAAGTTCGACCTGACCGACCACGGCTGGAGTCTGTACAGCTTCACCGGCCTGTCCGTGGTCTACCTCTACTTCCTGATCCCGCTCATGGTGCTGATCCTCACGCCCTCTCTGGAGGGGCTGCGCAAGCAGTGGCGCGAGGCGGCCCGCAACAACGGGGCGAACGCCGTCCGCTACTGGTGGCACGTCGCCCTGCCGATCCTCACCCCCGCGCTGCTCGGCGGATTCGTGCTGCTGTTCGGCTCCGCGTTCGCGGCGTACGCCACGGCCGCCGCGATGGTCGGCAGCTCGGTGCCGCTGGTGACGATGCAGATCGCCGACGCGCTGTCCGGCAACGTCCTGGTGGATCAGGGCAACGTCGCGCTCGCGCTCAGCCTGGACATGGTCCTGGTGGCCGGTCTGGTGACCGCCGTACATCTGCCCCTTCAGCGCAGGAGCGCCCGATGGCTCGACTAGCCGCACCGCGTGCAACCGCACCGCGCGTAACCGCACTGCGCGGCCGGATCCGCTGGTCGCGGGGCGTCGTCCTGCTGATCGCCGGTACGTACTTCCTGCTGCCGATGGTGTGTTCGGTGGTGTTCAGTATCGATGTACCCGGCCAGGGCATCACGTTCGACGCGTACACCGGGATCCTGGGCGCCGACGGCTTCCTCGACAGCCTCACCCTCACCCTCGAACTGGCCGCCGCCACCGTCACGTTGGTGCTGCTTCTGCTGGTGCCGGCACTGATCACGGTGCGACTGAGCGCACCGCGGCTGCGCTGGGTGGTCGAGGTGGTGTGCTCGCTGCCGCTCGTGGTGCCGGCCATCGCGCTGGTCGCCGGCATCGGCACGGTGCTGCGGTGGGGGCCGGACCACCTGGCCGATACACCGCTGTACGACACCTTCATCGCCATCCAGGACCCGGACTTCCCGATCGTGCTCGTGCTCGCGTACACGCTGATGGCGCTGCCGCTGGCCTACCGCACGCTCGACGGCGGCCTCGCCGCGATCGACCTGAAGGTGCTCGTCGAGGCCGCCCGCGCATGCGGCGCGAGTTGGCCGCGCGCGGTGCTCCAGGTCGTCCTGCCCAACCTGCGGGGCGCGCTGCTCAACACCACGTTCCTGACCCTGGCGCTCGTACTCGGCGAGTACACCGTGGCCGCGATCCTGGGCTACCGACCGTTCGCGGTGTGGATCGTCGGCATCGGCGGCTCGCAGGCCGAGATGTCGGTCGCGGTGTCGGTGATCGGCCTGCTCGTCACCTGGGTACTGCTGCTCGCGCTCGCCACGGCGGGACGCCCGCGCAGCGCTCGGACCACCACCACGGAGACCTCGTGACCACGACCATCGACCGGCCGAACCTGCTCGCCGACCCCACGAGCCACACCGGCGCCACCGTCGAATTCCGGGCCCTACGACGCTCGTTCGGCAGCGTACAGGCGTTGGCCGGGCTGGACCTGACAGTCGGCCGAGGCGAACTCGTGGCATTGCTCGGTCCGTCCGGATGCGGCAAGACCACGGCCCTTCGAGTCGTCGCCGGCTTCGAGCAGCCAGACGAGGGCGAAGTCCTCGTCGACGGCGAGGACATCACCCGAGTACCGGCGCATCGCCGCGACGCGGGCATGGTGTTCCAGTCGTACAGCCTCTTCCCCCACCTGAGCGCCCTCGACAACGTCGCGTTCGGCCTGCGGATGCGCGGTGTGGGCCGCGCCGAACGGCGCTCGCGCGCGGGCGAACTCCTCGACCTGGTCGGCCTGCCCGACAAGGCCGACCGCTACCCGCACCAACTCTCCGGTGGCCAGCAGCAGCGCATCGCCCTGGCCCGGGCCCTCGCGCTGCGCCCGCGCGTCCTGCTGCTCGACGAGCCGCTGTCCGCGCTCGACGCGCGCGTGCGACTGACCCTGCGCGACGAAATCCGGCGCCTGCAACAGGAGTTGGGTATCACCACCCTGTTCGTGACGCACGACCAGGAAGAGGCCCTGTCGATGGCCGACCGGGTCGCGGTGATGAACGCGGGCCGCCTCGAACAATGCGCCCCGCCGGCAGAGCTGTACGCCCGCCCGGCAACCGCCTTCGTGGCGGAGTTCGTCGGCGTGATGAGTCGCATCCCGGCCCACGCCGACGGCGCGGTGGTGCACGTCCTCGGCCGCACCCTGCCGATCGACGGCGCCGCGACCCACGGCGACGTGGACGTACTGGTACGCCCGGAGTCGGTCGAGGTGGCGGCAGCAAAGGACGGCAAGGCCCAAATCCTCGGCGCCGCCTTCCTGGGCGCGATCACCCGCCTGACCGTACGAACGGCCGACGGCTCGACGGTCAAGGTGGACGTCCCCTCCCACACGGCAACCGCCCTACCCCTCGGCTCCCGGGCCGAACTGACCCTCCCGGACCGGCCCGTACTGGTCGCCCCACGCAAGTAGCCGGCCTCGATCGCCCCGATCCTGCAGCTCGGCCAACACGGCCAGGCCAAATTCGTTGGCACCACCCCCGCATGCGACTGGGGGCAGGGTCCGAGGCCCGGTGCCGGTTGGACATGCTCGCCGCCGTGTGGGACGCGAAGCAGAGTCACATGTGTACGTCTTGTCATGACTTGAGGTAGTCGGGCATGCTCGTAAGGTAGTTGTCGATACGGGGAGGCAACCGTGTTCGAAACGACCGCTGATGCGCGTACAAGTGTCGGACTGGCCTTGGACGCGCCGGAGTCGCGATTTCCGCTGAGCTCGTCGGGTGTGGAACCGTTGCCGGACCTGTCCGAGTTGTCGGATGTGCGGATCGACAGTGGCGCGGCGCCGTTCGCATTTCGGTTCCTGGTGCCGGTGGTCGGCACCGGTGGTATCCGTCCGGAGGACATCTCCTACGACCACGAGTCGCAGACCGGTGTCTACGAGGATCTGCCGCCGGGGGTGTACATGACCAGCAATCCCCCCAAGACCTACGGCCCCACGCAGCCGTCCGGGCAGATGGATGCGCCGGACGACCCCGGTTCCAGTGACGATTGAGTGCGGGCGCCCCGACGGTTCGGTGCTGGTGCTGTCCGGTCGGTTCGATCCGACGGCGGATCTGGTCGTGGAGGAACTCAACCGTAGATCCGTTCCGGTGTTCAGGGCTGATTTGGCCGAGTTCCCGATGGAGTTGACGCTCTCCGCGACCTTCGACGGAGCCGCGTGGGGCGGCACGTTGGCCAACCGTCGGCGTTCGGTCGATCTCGCCGCCGTGCGTTCGGTCTACTACCGACGCCCGACCCGTCCGCGATTCGTGGCCGGGATGCCGGTCGTGGCGCGGCGCGTCGCCGAGCGTGAGGCGCGTTTGGGGTTCGGTGGTCTCCTGGCCGCGCTGCCGTGCCGGTGGCTGCCGCCACCGGGGCGAGCGGCCGATGCCGAGTACAAGCCCCTCCAACTGCGGGTCGCCGCGGAGTGCGGGCTGACCGTGCCGCGCACGTTGATCACCAACGACCGCTCCGCGGCCCGGGCGTTCGCGGCGGAGGTCGACGGGCCGTTGCTCTACAAGCCGTTCGCGCCCGTGCGTGGAGTCGTGGACGGGGGCTCCGTCGCCGTGTACGCGAGCATCGTCGACCCCGCGTGGTTGGGCGATCCGGCGATCACCACGACCGCCCATCTGTTTCAGCCGGCGGTCTCGAAGGCGTACGAGTGCCGTCTCACCGCGGTCGCGGGCCGCTTGTTCGCCGCCGAGATCCACGCAGGGTCCGCGGCGGCCAGGGTGGATTGGCGTCGCGACTACGCCAGTTTGAGCTACCGGGTGGGCGATCCGCCGCCGGAGGTGTCCCGGGGCGTGTTGGCGATGCTCGATCGACTCGGCCTGCCGTACGGCGCGTTCGACTTCGTGATCACTCCGGCCGGTGACTGGGTGATGTTGGAGTTGAACCCGTCCGGGCAGTACGGATTCGTCGAGCAGGCGACAGGGTTGCCGATCACCGCGGCGATCTGCGACTACCTCGAAGGGGCGTCGTGAGCATCCGCGCCGACGAACAGCGCTTGATCGCCGCGCGTGTCGGGCTCGTGGAGGGGATCGCCCAAGGGGACGTCGTCCTGCCCGCGCGCATCGCGGAGGCGTTCCTCAACGTGGCCCGCCATCCTTTCGTGCCGGTCTTCTACCGCCGCGAACCGGGCGATCTCTTTGTGCCCTGGCGATCCGGTGACGGGTCCGGCGACGAGGCGGGATGGTTGGCCGCGGTGTACTCGGGCGCCTCGCTGATCACCGAGATCGACGGCCTGCATGCCGAGAACGCTCCCGCTTCCGGGGTGCGCGGGGTCCCCACGTCGTCCTCGACCGCACCGGCCCTGATGGCGGACATGCTCGACGCACTCGATCTGCGGCCCGATTCACGAGTACTCGAAGTCGGCACCGGCAGCGGCTACAACGCGGCGTTGTTGTCGTGGCTGACGAAAGGTCGAGTGACCACCGTCGACCACACTGCACATCTGGTCGAGACCGCCCGGGAACGGCTGGGCACGCAAGGCTTCAGCCCGGACGTGATCGAGGGGGACGCGATGCACGGCTGGGCCGCGAACGCGCCCTACGACCGGCTGCTCGCGAGTGCGTCCGTACGCCGCGTTCCACGCGCGTGGATCGACCAGTGCTCGGTCGGCGCCGTTCTGGTGGTTCCGCTCAAGGGCACGCTCGCCGGCGGATCGATCGCCTGGCTCAAGAAGCTCGCCGACGGACGCGCGGTGGGTCGCCTGATGCATACCCCGGCCGCGTTCATGCCACTGTTGTCGCGGGGCGGGGGCGGGAGCGGGGGCGGGATCGACGACCATGCGGGCGATCCGACCCTCCTCCAGGAGGTCGGCCGGCGCGTGTCCCCGCTCGGCGAGCGCGTGTCCCCGCTCGGTGGCCGCATCCTGGACGACTGGACCTTTTCCTTCTTCGCCCAACTCCACCTCGCGCCGGGCACCGTGCGCTCCTTCGACCACCGCGACGGCCTGCACACCACCCGCCTGCGCGCCGCCGACGGCTCGACCACGACGGTCACCGAGGTCGCACCGGGCGCGCCCGTCCAGGTCACCTGGACGGGATCGCACGACCTGTGGGCCGACATCGAAGCGGCCCACGACCTGTGGCTCACCCTGAACCGCCCGCGCCGCGAATGGTTCACGGTCGACGTCGCTCCGGACGACCAACACGTACACCTGCGCACCCCGACCGGCCGCACTCTCACTTGGACCCTCTAGGCGAGGGCCTGATCCAGCAGGGTCGTGGCGGCCGCGCGGGCGTACCGGCCGTAGTCCGCCTGGTTCAACACCATGGCGCGGCTCGCCGCTCCGTCCGCGAGGGTGACCAACTGCTCGGCGAGCGCGACGGGTTCACGGCAGCCCAGTTCCGTCACCAGGTCGGTGACCAACCGCACCATCCGGAGCTTTTGTTCGCGGGCGTAGGCGTGAATCGGATGCGTCGGGTCGGGGAACTCGGCCGCCGCGTCGATGAACGGGCACCCGCGCACCGCGGACGCGTCCGTGACCGGCTGATCGAACAGGTGGAGGATGCGCTCGCGCGGGTCGAGGTCCGCACGGGTCAGCACACTCTCCATGGTCTCCCCGGACGCGACGAGCGTCTGCAGGTAGGCGATCGCCAGTTCGTCCCTGGAACGGAAGTGGACGTACAGCGTGCGCTTGGACACCGGTGCCTGCCCCGCGACCTGCTCCATGCCGGTCGCGGAGATGCCCTGCTCCGCGAACAGCCGGGCGGCGGCGGCCAAGATGCGCTCCCTTGCCCCCCGCCCTCGCCGCGGCGTCGTGTCACCCGTCACATCCATGAGGAAAGCATACGGTCGCGTTTACTTTGGGCGGGGCGTGGGGCTACCGTCGACCTCAAGGAAACGGCACCGTTTACCTTGATTCTCGTGGAGGAGTCCCATGAATCGGTCCGAGCACACCGAGCTGAGCGGCTACGCGGAGGAGTTGATCCGCGGCCGACGGGCGACGCGTGCCTTCCGACCCGAGCCCGTGCCCGAGCAGACGATGCGCGCGATCTTCTCGCTGGCCGGTGCGGCGCCGTCCAACTCCAACGCCCAGCCGTGGCGGGTGGAGGTGGTCAGCGGCGCGCCGCGCGAGCGCCTGGCCGCGTCTCTGCGGGCCGCCCACGCCGCGGGCCGCACGTCGGTCGACTTCCCGTACGGCGACGACATCTACTCGCCGGTGCAACAGGAGCGGCGGGCCGCCTTCGGCAGCCTGCTCTACGGGACACTGGGCATCCGCCCGGACGACCATGCGGCGCGCGCGGCCTACGACGCCGAGAGCCTGGACTTCTACGGTGCACCGCACGTCGCGTTCCTGTTCGTCTCCGAACAGGACAACGCACGGCTGGCCGGCGACGTCGGCGCCTACATGCAGACGCTGCTGCTGGCGATGACCGCATACGGCGTGGCGAGCTGCCCGCAGGGACTGCTGAGTTTCTACGCCGACGACGTACGCGCCGAACTCGGCCGCACCGCAGGCAAACTGCTCGTCGGGGTCTCGTTCGGATACGCCGACGTCGCCGCAGCGGTGAACCACATCGACACCGGACGTGCCGCCTGGGACGAGACCACCACCTTCCACGCCTGACGGCACGGAACCGCGGTGCGCTCGGCCTCGACGAAGGACCGGCGCCCGGAAGATGCCCCCCGCGTGTGGGGTGGACCCGCGCGGGGGCGGTGCCGCGGCGCGTGGCGTATAGGCAGGCGGTGGCGGGCAACCCCCTTTGTCCATGCAGGGATTACCCCTGATGAACCATGCCGGAGTCACTCGAACGAGTGACGTTCCCGGTCGGCGTCGACATGCCTGCGACCGGTCGGTTCAGGATGGCTGCGGTGCCGTGTGTCGGTGCCGCGTTCCAACCTCCGATCAGGTCAGGGGAAACGCATGTCCGAACCCACCGAGCGCGAAATCACCGACGGGCTCAAGGCCGCCGAGCCCATCGTGCTGGCCGCATTTCCGTCCACGGAGCAGGTCGCGCCCGCGCCGAATCCGGACGACACCTGGCCGCTCCCGGGCGGCACAGCCTGGGTGTACTACGGCGAGGGCAACCAGGGCATCGTCCGGCCGGTACTCATGGCCGACGGCTTCAACAGCGGCCCGAGTTCGCTGGACGACCTCTGGGCGGGCCTGGAGGGCTCCGCGTACCCGCTGATCAGCGAACTGCGCCGGCGCGGACGCGATGTCGTCCTGATCGGCTTCGACGAGCGCAGCGCGTCGATCCTCGACAACGCGCAAGCCGCCATGGCGGCGATCCACCGCACCCTCGCCGAACGGCTGGGCAACACCCGCCTGATGGTCGGCGGGTTCAGCATGGGCGGCCTGGTCACCCGCTACGCGCTCGCCAGGATGGAGACGGAACGGATCGACCACCAGGTCGGCGTGTACTTCTCCTACGACAGCCCGCACAACGGTGCCTACATCCCGCTCTCCCTCCAGGCGTTCGCGCACTACATCCGCAAGTTGGACAGCCGCTTCTCCGACCAGATGAACAGCCCGGCCGCGCAGCAACTGCTGTGGCGGCACATCGAGAACTGGTCGGACAAGCCCGGCGTCAGCCCGCTGCGCACCGAGTTCCTCGACGAACTGCAGAAGGTCGGCGGCTGGCCGCGGATCCCGCGGATCATCGCGGTCGCCAACGGCACGGGCACCGGCGTGGGCAACGGCATCAAGCCCGGCACGACCGCGGTCAAGGGCAAGGGCCTGGGCATCGTCGGCACCGACCTGCGCACGATGCCGACCGGCAGCGACACGCTCGCGGCGACGCTCCGCTTCATCACGCCGCAGAAGAACGAGGTCCGTGCCGAGCGCCTCCCGGACATCGACGGCGCCCCCGGCGGCACCCTCGAAAGCTTCCAGATCCTCGCCGACGTGCTCAACAAGGTCATTGGCCTCGGCGTCGACAACCCGATCAAGGACCACTGCTTCGTCCCGGCGGTGAGCGCGGTCGCCATCCGCGACCTCGACACCCACGAAGAGCTGTACGCGGACATCGACTCGCTGCCCCCGGAGGAGGCCCAGGTCGACGACTTCCTCTGCGCGTCGCAGAACGAACGTCACACCGCGGTCACCGAGGAGCTGTGCACCTGGCTCCTCGACCGCCTACCCGACTGATCGACCCATGAGTGCCCCCTGATCGCCCACTGATCGACCCATGAGCGGCGCGGCTCCAGCCGAAGATCGGCCGGAGCCGCCCGTCACCGCGACGACGTCCGGAAGCCCCCGTCGGTTCGGATGGTTCCGATGTGCCGGTGAGGTCGACGAAGTAGGGCGGGGGTCTTCCTGGGCGGAGTCACGATTCCGGACTTCGCGGCGGACCTGGGGCAGCAGCCCTTGGCGCTGATTGAGTACCAGTCGGGGACGGACTTCCTGAAGCGCGAACGTATGGTCAAACGCTACCGCCGAGACTTGGCGCACTTCAGGTCGGCCGCGATCAGTGGAGACGAGTCCCGGCAGATGATCAAGAAAAGATCCTGTGACCAGCATCGATAAGCGCCTGTGGCGCAAGTCTCGCCACTCGAACGGCGACGCATCCTGTATCGAGGTGGCCCCCATCGATATCGCCACCGGCGTGCGCGACACCCAGGACCGCAGCCGTGGTCACCTGGCCGTCACCCCGACGCATGGGCAGACCTGCTGCGCGCGCTGAAGGACTGACGCCGCGACGAGCCGCCCGGGTGGCAACTCGCCATACCGGCACCGTGTTTGATGCCCCACCGCCTGCTGCCGGGTGGTGGGGCTCTTCGCTGCCGGGGCGATTCGCCCGAGGTTCTTGGTCGGGTAGCCGCGCGAGAGCTGCGGAATCCCGCGGGCCGCTTCCCGAGGGGACGAACCCCGGACAACGAGGCCGGGCGTGCGTCAGACTTCCCCGTAGCTCGGCCCCGGGGCAACCGTCCCGGGAAGTGATGTTCGAGTGGGGGACACCCATGAACATACCTTGGCCAAGGCTGCACAGGGCAACCGTTCCGACGATCCTCGCGGTATTGCTCGCCTTAACCGTGGCCGCACCGGGGACCTCCCGGGCGGCCGCAGGCTCCCGCGTCGACAGCGACCCGTCCCAGCCGGTCACCTGCCCGTGCACTCTGTGGGCATCGACCGAACAACCCTCCTCCGGCCCCGATCCGGACACCGCCGCCACCGAACTCGGCGTCAAGTTCCAGGCGGACCGGGCCGGTTACATCACCGGCGTGCGCTTTTGGAAGGACGCCACCAACACGGGTACGCACACCGGCAGCCTGTGGTCGGCGTCCGGCGATCGACTGGCCACCGCCACCTTCACCGGCGAGTCCGACTCCGGCTGGCAACAGGTGAACTTCGCCCAGGCCGTAGTGGTCACCGCCGGCACCACCTACGTGGCCTCGTACCAGGCGCCCAACGGCAGGTACAGCGCCGACCAGGGCGGCCTGACCACCGCGCACGTTCGCGGCCCGCTCACCGCACCGGCGAGCGAAGCCGCCGGCGGCAACGGGGTGTACCTCTACGGTGCCGGATTCCCGAACTCGACCTGGAACGACACCAACTACTGGGTCGATCCGGTGTTCAACACCTCCGACGCCCCCGGTCCCGCACCGGCGGTCATCGAGATGGCCCCGACGCCAGGGGAGACCTCCGTCCCGGTCGACACCAACTTCACCGCCACCTTCGACCGGGAGGTGCAACCCTCCACCATCCGGTGGGAGATCTGGCAGGGCGAGAGCGGCGGCCGCGCCGGCACGACGACGTACAACGCCGCCACCCGCACCACCACCTTCGATCTCGTCTATCACTTGTCGCCCGCCAACACCTACTTCGTCGACCTGACGGGCGTGATATCCCTCGACGGCACCCCGATGCCCGCCAAGCGCTGGACTTTCACCACGGCAGACAGCCCGCCACCCGTCTGCAACCCGTCCTGCACCATCCGGCCCTCGGACGCGACCCCGGCCGTGCTCGCCGACAACGACGCCGGCAGCATCGAAGTCGGGGTCAAATTCGGCGCCCACGTACAGGGGTTCGTTACCGGTCTGCGGTTCTACAAGGGTCCCGGCAACACCGGCCCGCACACCGGAACCATCTGGGCCGGCGGGGGCTATCCACTGGCCACCGCCACGTTCACCAACGAATCCGAATCGGGTTGGCAGCAGGTGACGTTCGCCCAGCCGGTCTGGATCGCCCCCAACGCCACATACGTGGCCTCGTACTTCGCCCCCGAGGGCCGGTACTCCTCCACGGCCGGCGGATTGACGGACGCGGTCGAAGGCACGATCATCGCCCCCGCCTCCGGCAGCGTCGGCGGCAACGGCGTGTACAAGCCCGGTTCGAGCGGCTTCCCGAGCAGCACCACGAGCGGCACCAACTTCTGGGTGGACGTCGTCTTCACCACCAACAGCTAGACCTTCTCCGTCGAGTCCACGTGGCATCGGTCGACGTGTGTCGTCGGCCGATGCCCGGTGGGCCCGGGTCGATCCGTAGCCGACAGGTCACCATCGGCCGTTCGTGGATGTTCGGGCCGCGTCCGACCCCGCGCCCTTCGGCGCCGGGTGCGACGTCCACCGCCGACGAACCGATCCGCCCGCGACGAGGCGGCTCCGCGTCGGAGAGGCCATCGGCGCGACGTGTGTAAGAGAACATGTTTTCGTTATCCATTGACCTCGTCAAGGAACCTTACCTATCGTTCGGCCGGTGGCCGACCTCGTTCCAAGGCCGAGAGGATGACCGTGTCGACACAGACCGTCAGTACGATTCAATTCCCTTACAAGCGCACACTCGGACCGGTCATGGGTCGGTTCTTCTCGGAGCTGACCGCCCGGCGGATCGTCGGGATCAGATCCGGTGAGCGGGTGATCGTGCCGCCGATGGAGTACGACCCGCAGACCGGCGACGAGCTTGCCCACGACTTCGTGGAGGTCGGCCCCGCCGGCACCGTGACGTCCTGGACGTGGGTCGACAATCCGATCGAATCGCACCCGTTGCAGCAGCCGTTCGCGTTCGTGCTCGTGCGCCTCGACGGCGCCGGCACCGACCTGGTGCACGTGCTCGCGGCCGACGGCCCCGAGGCCGTCAGTACCGGCATGCGGGTCGCGCCGCGGTGGCGTGACGAGCCGGTCGGGCGGATCGACGACATCGTGTGCTTCGTCCCCGGGGAGACCCCCGAGACGCCCGCCGGCGAGCCCGGCGCGGCGCAGGACGTGACCACGATGGAGTACTACTCCAAGATCACCTACACCGACGTGCTCTCGCCCACCCTGGTCCGCTACGCGGGCAACCTGCGCGCCGGTCGGCTCACCGGGCAGCGCTGCCCGCAGTGCAACCGGGTGTTCCTGGGCCGCGGTTACTGCTCCGTCGACGCGATCACGCTCGGCCCGGAGCTGGACGAGGTACTGCCCGACCGCGGCGTCGTGTCCAACTACACGATCATCACGCCCACGCCGTACCCCGGACAGAAGGAGACCGAGCCGTTCGCGCGGGCCTCCGTCGTGCTCGAAGGCGACGAGATGGTCATCGCGCAGCAGGTGATCCTCGACATCCCGGTGTCCGAGATCCGGGTCGGCATGCGGGTGCAGGCCGAGTGGATGCCCGAGGCCGAGCGGGACGCCGCCGAGATCACCAGCAAGGGCTGGGGAACCGTGTCGGGGTTCGTCAAGGGCTGGCGCCCCACGGGTGAGCCCGACGAGCCGGCCGAGCAGTACATGAACCGGGTGTTCTGATGACGGTGCGTCAAGAGGCAGGCGAGACAAGGGAGACGGCAGTGCGGCAGGACAGCGACATCGCGATCGTCGCGACCGCGCAGCTCCCGGCGGTGCGCCGACAGGAGCTCACCGAGACCGAGATGCTGCTCGCGGTCGTGGACGAGGCCCTGGGCAAGGCCGGGATCAAACGTTCCGACGTCGGCTTCAGCTGCCAGGGGTCGTGCGACTACATCTCGGGTGGCACTTTCTCGTTCGTACCCAACCTGGACGCGATGGGCGCGTGGCCGCCGATCCACGAGTCGCACGTCGAGATGGACGGCGCGTGGGCGATGTACGAGGCGTGGGTGCGCCTCAAGCACGGCGACATCGACATCGCGGTCGCGATGGGCTCGGGCAAGTCCTCCACCGGTGACCCGGCCGCGATGTACCCGCTCGAACTCGACCCGTACTACCTCGCGCCGCTGGGCCTGGACCCGGTTTCGCTGGCCGCGCTCCAGGCTCGGCAGCTGATCGAGTCCGGCAAGACCACCGAGCGCGAACTCGCCGAGATCGCCGCCCGTTCGCGCCGCGACGCGGTCGGCAACGCGAAGCAGCAGCAGCTGCGCAACGCCGAGCAGGACGTGGACAAGCTGCTCGCCGAGGGCTACCTGCGCAGCCCGCTGCGCAAGAGCGACCTGCCGCCGATCTCGGACGGCGCGTGCGTGGTGGTCATGGCGACCGCCCGCCGGGCCCGCGAACTGGTCGAGCGCCCCGCGTGGATCGCCGGGATCGACCACCGCAGCGAACTGCACAACCCCGCGCTGCGCGACCTGACCGACTCGGTCTCCACCCGGATCGCCGCCGAGCGGGCCGGGGGCGTGGCCGGGGTCGAAGTCGCCGAGCTGATGGCGCCGTTCACCGCGCAGGAGGTGATCCTGCGTCAGTCGCTCGGTCTGGGCGAGGACGTGTCGATCAACCCGTCGGGTGGCGCGGTCACCGGCAACCCGTTGATGGCCACCGGCCTGGTCCGGATCGCCAACGCGGCCGACCAGGTCATCGTGGGCGGCCGCTCGCGCACCCTCGGGCACGCGACGTCGGGCCCCGCGCTTCAGCAGAACCTCGTCTGCGTCCTGGAAGGGACTGACGTTTCGGGAGAGGACGTCCGATGACCCATGAGCGCGTTGCCGTCGTAGGCATCGGCCAGACCAAGCACAAGAAGCGGCGCGACGACCTGTCGATCGCGGGCCTCGTCCGCGAAGCCGCGCAGCGCGCGCTCGACGACGCGCAGCTGACCTGGAGCGACATCGACGCGGTGGTGATCGGGAAGGCGCCCGACATCTTCGAGGGCGTCATGAAGCCCGAGCTCTACCTCGCGGACGCGCTCGGCGGTACCGGCAAGCCGGTGTTTCGGGTGCACACCGCGGGGAGCGTCGGGGGGTCCACCGCGATCGTCGCCTCCCACCTGATCAGCAGTCGGGTACACAAGCGGGTGCTCGCGGTCGCGTGGGAGAAGCAGTCCGAGGGCAACGCGCAGTTCGGCCTCGGCGGCGGCAAGTCGGGCTCGATCGGCGCGGGTGGCGCGTTCGCGCCGTGGATTCGCGCGTACATCCAAAAGTCCGGCGCGCCCGAGCACATCGGGTGGCAGGTGGCGGTCAAGGACCGGCAGAACGCGCTGCGCAACCAGTACGCGCACCTGCAGCTCAAGGACATCTCGATCGACAAGGTCCGCGAGTCCCCGATGATGTGGGACCCGCTGCACTTCCTGGAGTCGTGCCCGTCCTCGGACGGCGCCGGCGCGATCGTGCTCACCGACGAGGCGGGCGGCGACGCGGCAGCGGCGGCGGGTCGGCCGCCGGCCTGGATCCTGGGTACGTCGATGCGCTCGGAGCCGTCGTCCTTCAACGGCCGCGACCCGATCCGGCCGCAGGCCGGCGTCGACTGCGCGTGGGACGTGTACAAGCAGGCGGGTATCACCGACCCGCGCCGCCAGATCGACGTGGCGGAGCTGTACGTCCCGTTCTCCTGGTACGAGCCGATGTGGCTGGAAGGCCACGACATCGCGCCGGTGGGCGAGGGCTGGAAGATGGTCGACCGCGGCGAGACCGCCTTCGACGGCGACTTCCCGGTCAACCCGTCCGGTGGCGTGCTGTCCTCCAACCCGATCGGCGCCTCGGGCATGCTGCGCTTCCTGGAGGCGGCCCTCCAGGTCCGCGGCGCGGCCGGCGAGCACCAGGTCGACGGCGCCAAGGTGGCGCTGGCCCAGGCCTACGGCGCTGCGGCCCAGTACTTCGCCATGTGGGCGGTGGGCGCGGACAAACCGTGATCCGTCGGGAGCGGTGAGGTTCAAGCAGCGGAGCGATACGTAGTAAGGCTCAAAGTAGTAAGGCTCCTTGACCTTGATTTGGTCAAGGAGCCTTCCTATTCTGGGGCTTCAATCGGTGACCGGAGGTTCAGGCGATGAAGCCCCCCATATGCGAGAAGCTCGGGATCGACGTTCCGATCTTCGCGTTCTCCCACTGTCGTGACGTGGTCGCGGCGGTCAGCCGGGCCGGCGGGTTCGGTGTGCTCGGCGCGCTCGCGTTCGACCCGGAGCAGCTCGAGGTCGAGCTCGCGTGGATCGACGAGCACACCGACGGGAAGCCGTACGGTGTCGACCTCGCGATCCCGATGGCGTACATCGGCAAGGGCGGCGGCGAGGCCGCGCTGCCGACCAACCTGGAGAAGCTGATCCCCGAGAAGCACTGGCAGTTCGTCGACGAACTGCTGGACAGCCACGGGATTCCGCCGCTGCCGCCCGAGCTCGCGGACAAGCCGGTCAAGGCCGCCGGGCTCAACGTCGACCTGGAGTCGCGCGCGCAGATCGACGTCTCGCTCAAGCACCCGCTGGTGAAGATGTTCGTCAACGCGCTCGGCCCGCCGCCGGCCGACATCATCGACGCGTGCCACGCGGCGGGCGTCCTGGTCGGCGCGTTGTGCGGGAGCCCCCGGCACGCGCAGAAGCAGGTCGAGGCAGGCGTCGACGTGGTGGTCGCGCAGGGCACCGAGGCCGGTGGACACTGCGGCGAGATCTCCACGATGGTGCTCATCCCGCAGGTCGTGGACACCGTCGGGCCCGACGTCCCGGTGCTCGCGGCCGGTGGCATCGGCGGCGGGCGGCAGATGGCCGCCGCGCTCGCGCTCGGCGCGCAGGGGGTGTGGACGGGCAGCCTGTGGCTCACCGTCGCCGAGGCCGACACGCACGAGGTGTCCGTACAAAACCTGTTGGAGGCCAAGTCCACCGACACGGTGCGCTCGCGCGCGATGACCGGCAAGCCGGCCCGTCAGCTCCGGAGCGCGTGGACCGAGGCGTGGGAGGACCCGGCGAACCCCGACCCGTTGCCGATGCCGCTCCAGGGCATCATCTTCAACGCGGCGTCGCGGCGGTTCACCCGGACCAAGAACAAGGAACTCAACGGCTGGCCGGTCGGCCAGGTCGTGGGAATGATGGACCGGGTCCGGCCCACCCAGGAAGTCGTGATGTCGCTCGTCGAGGAGTGGATCGAGACGACCGAGCGACTGAGCGCGTTCCTGGCGGACGACTGACCCAAGACCGACCCACGGCTGTACATGTGGTGCGGTGCCGAGCCGGCCGAGCCGTGCGCGCGGGAGGACTCGCGTGCACGGCTCGGCGATCGGCGGGTCACGGGGGTTCACCTACACCGGCCCCGCGTTTATGAGTATCCCGATGTGTCCGGGTTTCCCTGCAATTTGGGCGTTGTCGCGATGTCGCGGACAAGACATGGATACACTCCGCCGCGCACACGGCGAAGCGCCCCTTCTCGTTACCGCCCAGCCGTTCGCCGCCGCCCGCGCGGCTGCCTCGCAGCGGCTGCCACCCGCGCTGCCACGACCCGGCCCGCTACGGCGCGACCGAGTCCCAACCGGTGAAGCCCGACGGGTCGTGCCGGCCGAACGTGCCGTGCTCGAAGATCCCCACGCCCTCGGCGAGCACCGCGCCGTCCGGGCCGGTCAGCCGGGCCGTGGCCACGTGGTCGATCACGCTGAACGGGATTCGCTTGGCGACCTCGGGATCCTTTTGCTCGTACACCGCGCCGTCGAGGTATTCCTCGCCCTTCCACTGGCCGTGTTGCCAGTGCGGGTCGCCGCCGTAGCCCGCGCCCACGTTCAGCGCGATGTAGCCGTGGTTCTCCAGATGCAGCGTGAGCGCGTTGCGCTTGCGGTCGGTCAGGTGGATCGCGGCGCCGTCCGGCAGCCGGGTGCCCGACGCATAGCGCACGTCGAACTCGGGCCAGCCGAGCTGTTCGGGAGCCTTGCCGGACTCGATCGGGAAGATCCGGATCGCCTCGGTCAGGAAGCGGTGTCCCTGGGCCGACTCCTGCGCGATCACCATGAGCGCCTGGTCGCCCAGGTGCAGCGGGATCCAGTTCCACCAAAAGCCCTCGGTTCGTGCCGGGCGCCCGGCCGGTGGCGCCTCGCCCGACGGGCGGATGCCCCACGAGCGGTCACGCGAGCCCGACCAGGTTCGGGGCGTGACCGCGATCTCCTCGCCGGCCACCGTCACGGTGCCCGTCCAGTCGCCGATCTGCACGAAGCGCGACGCGTCGAGCAGTGGCTTGAAGTCGCTGCGCTGCACGTGTCGAGGTTCGGGCAGCGGCGCGAACGGCGACGTGAACGTGAGGTCGACCGAGATGCCCTGCTCCGGCGCGTCGCACACCACGCGCACGCTGGACAGCGGCTCCAGGACCTCGATCCGATACGGGCCGACCTCCTGCTTCATCCGGTCCGGGCCCAGCGCCCCCGACGTGCGCACGACGTGCTGGCGCCCGTCCTTGCGGACCACCACGTACGCGTCGATCACGCCGAGGTTGGGGTAGACGCCGAGCCCCGTCGCGATCTGCACCCCGCCCTCGCGGTCGTAGGCGTGCATGATGCAGCGGTCGTAGAAGTTCCGGTCGGTCGAGCCGACTTCGCTGTGGAACAGCGGGACCTGGTGGACCGGATATTCGTCCAGCGGCACGGGGATCGGCATCGGACTCCTCCTGATGGTGCGGCAACGCGGTGGCGTGGGCCGCGACCTCGCACTCCGGGCGACCGGGCGCGCGGTGCGACGCGGTGCGAGTCTGCGCCACATCGTTGACGCAATCAAGCGATTCCCGAACCCCCGGGCCCGCAGCGGAACATCCGGACCGATCGCAACGCCGAAGTGGTGGATCGCGACGCCGATGTGCTCGGTTGCGGGCCGAAGTGGTCGGCCGGGTCGCCGATGTGCTCGGTCCGGACGCCGATGTGCTCGGCCGCAGATGCCAAGTCCCTTACCGGACTCCGCAATTCCGGATCATTGTCCGGAAGGGCGGAAGTAATCCCGGCCGTTGCCATCCGCCGGCCGCCGCCGCGAACCGCTTCCACCCGTCGATGCGACAACGTGGCGGGCAATATGCTGACCACTCGTCAGACGGGCCAACCTGGCGTCCAGGTCGGCGTCTTCCTTGATCTCGTCCGCGGACGGCGACAGCGCGACAATGAACAAAGTGATCACCGTGAACAGGCTGATCCCGGTGATCAACGGGGCGAGGAACTGCGATGCCTCGACACCGTGGGCGAGTCCGTGGCTGCCCTGAACGCGCACGCTCATCGCGGACATTCCCGTGTAGTGCATTCCGCTGACCGCGATTCCCATGATCAACGCGGCGCCGGTGGTGGCCGCGAATCCGGTCACATTCAGCGCGGCCCACAACGCGGCGGTGGCCGCGACGACGGCGATCACCACGGACAGGACGACCTTGAGCGGGTCGTATTCGACGGTGCCCCGCAGGCTCATCGCCGCCATGCCCATGTAGTGCATGATCGCGACGCCGCCCCCGGTGATCACGCCGCCCGTCACCAGCCCCACGGCACTGCCCTTGCGCCGGCCCGCGACCGACATCCCCACACCGACGACCACGATCGCGAGCGCCAGACTCGTGAGCGTCTTCGCGACGTCGTAGCGAATCGCGGTGTCCTGCACGGAGAACCCGAGCATGCCGATGAAATGCATGACCCAAATTCCGGTTCCGCCGATCGACGCGGCCCCCAAAACCAACCAACGGGCTCGTGCCCAACCGCTTACCGCGCGCGCCCGAGTCGTACACAAAAGGCCGAGTGCGGAGCCGACACACGACATGATGTAGGCGACGACGGGAGTCAATATTCCGTACGCGAAGTGATCAATGTGTCCCATGCTGAGATACCGCTTCCGGCCTGATCCGACTACCAGGACGGTTGGAGACCCCAGCCGCCGAATCGCTGATGATAGGCCAGACACATTCGATGACCAAGGCCGGGTTTCGAAAAGCGGCGAAGATCAGCCCGGGTATCGCGACGAGGCCGTCGGATAAAGATCGCGATACGCGGGAACATTTCCGCCGCGACGCGCCGCGAGGACTCCGTGGACGACGGCCCTGGCGAACACGTCGGCCGCCGCGGCATGGATCGCGGTCAACGCCGCGGCCTCGGCGTGCATCCCGTACGGCGTGGTCGGGTCGGTCGCGGGCAGCGGCAATCGCTCGGTGGAGATCGCGAAGATCGCATCGCCGTCGTAGAGCGTGTGTACGGGGCGGATCGCGCGAGCGAGGCCGTCGTGCGCGACGCCCGCCACCTTGTGCGCCTGCGCGCGCGTCAACACCGCGTCCGTGGCCACGATCCCGATCGTCGTGTTGAGCGGCGGGGGCGCCTCCGCCAATGCTGCGGCCCGGGCCAACGCGGCCGCGTGCTCGGCGTGTTCGGGCGGCGCGAGCGGGAACTCGCCGGGCAGGCCCAGGCCGGCCCCGT
>NZ_WWJX01000296.1 GCF_009865215.1 Streptomyces sp. SID3343
GCGCCGGGCACGTCCAGGACGTCGAAGTGCACGCCCGCGGCCAGCCGCACGGCCGCTGTCGGGGCGCTCGCCCAGTACGCCGCGAGCACCCCGGAGTCGGTCGTCGCGGGCGCCGCCGCGCCCGCCGAATCCGGGTCCCCCGGACAAGCCGGCCACCCGAGGGATCGTGCATACCAAAGAGCTTCGTCCAGCGGGCCCGGTACGACGGGCGCCGAACGGGACGCGAAAACAAGCGTGGCTGCCATACCGTGTTCAACTGCGGGACGTCGGCAAGGTTACGAAAGGTGATATGTCGAGCGCACTGAGTGACGCAGGGTGGGGAGTGGCCGGGCCGGGCCTGCCCCCGGTGCGTGGCGAGCGCCGGCACACCGGTCGTGACCTGGCGGTATACAGCGGGTGTCGTCCGGGGTATGACCCGAATATGTCGGGGGAGATCGTGGTCACGGGAGTCGAAGGGGGCTTCGCCGGGTGGGGCGCACGGCCGCGTTCGCTTCTGGCGTACTCCGAATCGGCCTCAGGAAGTGGCCAGCGGGAACACCGACACGCACCATCGGGTTTGACTAGTTGTCCAAAGCGGTCCGCAACACGTGGGTCGCGCGTCTTCACGGACGAATCGAGCGGTCCTGCGTGCAGGACTAGCATGCGGAAGGACAGGGAGGGGACCGTCCCCGATCTGCACGACCGCTCTGAGGAGCGATAACGATGTTCGAGAGGTTCACCGACCGCGCGCGGCGGGTTGTCGTCCTGGCTCAGGAGGAGGCCCGGATGCTCAACCACAACTACATCGGTACTGAGCACATCCTCCTCGGCCTCATCCACGAGGGTGAGGGCGTCGCTGCGAAGGCCCTGGAGAGCCTCGGCATCTCGCTTGAGGCAGTGCGTCAGCAGGTTGAGGAGATCATCGGCCAGGGCCAGCAGGCCCCGTCCGGTCACATCCCCTTCACGCCCCGTGCGAAGAAGGTCCTCGAGCTGTCGCTTCGCGAGGCGCTCCAGCTGGGTCACAACTACATCGGCACGGAGCACATCCTCCTGGGCCTGATCCGCGAGGGCGAGGGTGTCGCAGCCCAGGTCCTCGTGAAGCTCGGCGCCGACCTCAACCGGGTCCGCCAGCAGGTCATCCAGCTGCTCTCCGGCTACTCGGGCGGCAAGGAATCCGCCACCCCGGGCGGAAGCGGTCAGGAGGGGACTCCTTCCACTTCCCTGGTGCTCGACCAGTTCGGGCGCAACCTCACCCAGGCTGCGCGCGAAGGCAAGCTCGACCCGGTCATCGGGCGCGAGAAGGAAATCGAGCGGGTCATGCAGGTGCTGTCCCGCCGCACCAAGAACAACCCGGTCCTGATCGGCGAGCCCGGCGTCGGCAAGACCGCCGTCGTCGAGGGTCTGGCCCAGGCGATCGTCAAGGGCGAGGTGCCCGAGACGCTCAAGGACAAGCAGCTCTACACGCTCGACCTCGGCGCGCTCGTCGCGGGTTCCCGCTACCGCGGTGACTTCGAGGAGCGCCTGAAGAAGGTGCTCAAGGAGATCCGCACCCGCGGCGACATCATCCTGTTCATCGACGAGCTGCACACGCTCGTCGGCGCGGGTGCCGCCGAAGGCGCGATCGATGCCGCGAGCATCCTCAAGCCGATGTTGGCGCGAGGCGAGCTGCAGACGATCGGTGCGACCACGCTCGACGAGTACCGCAAGCACCTGGAGAAGGACGCGGCGCTGGAGCGTCGTTTCCAGCCGATCCAGGTCGCGGAACCGTCCTTGCCGCACACGATCGAGATCCTCAAGGGTCTGCGCGACCGCTACGAGGCGCACCACCGCGTGTCGATCACCGACCAGGCCCTCGTGGCCGCGGCGACGCTCGCGGACCGCTACATCTCCGACCGGTTCCTGCCGGACAAGGCGATCGACCTCATCGACGAGGCCGGCTCGCGCATGCGCATCCGTCGCATGACCGCGCCGCCGGACCTGCGCGAGTTCGACGAGAAGATCGCCAACGTGCGTCGGGACAAGGAGTCCGCGATCGACGCGCAGGACTTCGAGAAGGCCGCGTCCCTGCGCGACAGCGAGAAGAAGCTCCTCGCCGACAAGGCGAAGCGGGAGAAGGAGTGGAAGGCCGGCGACATGGACGTCGTGGCCGAGGTCGACGAGGAACTGATCGCAGAGGTCCTCTCGACCGCCACCGGCATCCCGGTCTTCAAGCTGACCGAGGAGGAGTCGGCCCGTCTTCTGCGCATGGAGGACGAGCTGCACAAGCGGGTCATCGGCCAGAAGGACGCCATCAAGGCGCTCTCGCAGGCCATCCGGCGCACCCGCGCCGGCCTCAAGGACCCGAAGCGTCCCGGTGGTTCGTTCATCTTCGCCGGCCCGTCCGGCGTCGGTAAGACCGAGCTGTCCAAGACGCTCGCCGAGTTCCTCTTCGGCGACGAGGACGCGCTGATCCAGCTCGACATGAGCGAGTTCTCGGAGAAGCACACCGTCTCGCGGCTGTTCGGGTCCCCGCCCGGATATGTGGGTTACGAAGAGGGTGGCCAGCTCACCGAGAAGGTGCGTCGCAAGCCTTTCTCGGTCGTGCTGTTCGACGAGGTCGAGAAGGCCCACCCGGACATCTTCAACTCGCTTCTGCAGATTCTGGAGGACGGTCGCCTGACCGATTCCCAGGGTCGGGTCGTGGACTTCAAGAACACCGTCATCATCATGACGACCAACCTCGGCACACGGGACATCTCGAAGGGCTTCGGCCTCGGTTTCTCGGGCACGGCCGACGTCAAGACCGGTTACGACCGGATGAAGTCGAAGGTCAACGAAGAGCTCAAGCAGCACTTCCGTCCCGAGTTTCTCAACCGTGTCGACGACACGATCGTCTTCCACCAGCTTTCCGAGGAAGACATCATCCAGATCGTCGACCTCATGATCGCCAAGGTGGACGAGCGTCTGCGCGACCGCGACATGGGTATCGAGCTGCGCCCGGCGGCCAAGAGCCTGCTCGCCAAGCGGGGCTACGACCCGCTGCTCGGCGCTCGTCCGCTGCGTCGGACGATCCAGCGCGAGATCGAGGACAACCTCTCCGAGAAGATCCTCTACGGCGAGCTCCGTTCGGGGTCGATCATCGTGGTCGACACCGAGGGCGAGGGCAAGGAAGAGAAGTTCACCTTCGAGGGCATGGAGAAGGCACCTCTGCCGGACGCACCGCCCGTCGAGGCGACCGGCTCGGGCCCGAACCTGACCAAGGAGTAGGCGCCGACGCACGACACGAGGGCCGCCCCCGGGAAGTGATTCCCGGGGGCGGCCCTCGCGTTTTCCGGATTCGGCCCCGAACCGCTCGGTCGGACCCCCGCCCGGCCGGGCCGCTCCCGTGCGGCCCGACTCAGCCCTTGTGCGCGGACACCTCGCTCTCGGCCGCCTCCGCCGGCGCCCTGTGGGCCGGGAGGTCGACCGATTCCGGGGCCGACTCGCGCAGGCCGACCCGCTCGTGGAGGCGGCGCAGCGGGGCCGGGGCGTACCACGCGTAACGGCCCAGGACCCGCATGGCGGCGGGTACCAGGACGCCGCGCACCAGGGTCGCGTCCAGGAGGATCGCCAGCGCGGCGCCGAAGCCGAACAGTTGCAGGAAGCTCACACTGCTGGTCAAGAACGCCACGAAGGTCACCGCGAGCAGGGCGGCCGCCGTCGTGACGATGCGTCCGGTGCGGCCCAGACCGTGCCGGACCGCGTCCGCGTCGGACTCGCCCGCGTCGTGCAGTTCCTTGATCCGACTGGTCACGAAGACCTCGTAGTCCATCGACAGCGCAAACGCTATGCAGAACAACAGCACCGTCATCGACGTGTCCATCGGCAGCGGCGTGAAGCCGAGCCATCCGGACAGGTGGCCGTCCTGGAAGACCCACACGGTGACGCCGACCGCCGCGGTGATGCTGATCCCGTTCAGGAGCAGTGCGCGCAGCGGTTGCAGGACGCTCCCGGTGAACAGGAACAGCAGGACGAACGTGCTGAGCACGATCAGCCCGAACGCGAGCGGCAACCGGTCCGCGATCGAGCTCTTGGTGTCGACGAGCGCCGCGTCGGTCCCGCCGACGAGGGCCTCGGTGCGGTCGGGCGCGGGTACCGCGCGGACGTCGTGGACGAGGTCCTGGGCGGCGTCCGACTTGGCGGGCAGCGTGGTGATCACGGTCAGCAGTCGCGCGCCGGGCCGGACCGAATCCGCCGCCGCGCTGTCGACGCGGGTCACGCCCGGGAGCGCGCCGAGCGCGGCGGCGTAGCCGTCCACCGGGGCCTCGGCGCCCGAGCCGAGCAGCACGACGTCGATCGAGCGGGTGTCGTTGTGGCTGTAGTCCTCGCGCATCGTGTCGCCCACCTGCCGTACATCGGTGGCGGTCGGCAGCACCCGCTCGTCCGGCGTGCCGAACTGCACGCCCAGCAGCGGCGAGGCCGCGAGCAGCAGGGCCGCCAGCACCGGCAACGCGGTCAGTGCGGGCCGCCGGGACACCAGCCCCGCGAGCTTGGACCACATCGGCGCCTCGGCGCCCTGGACGCCCTTGATCCCGCGGACGCGCAGCGAATCGACGCGCGGCCCGAGCACGGTCAGCAGGGCCGGCGCGATGATCAGTGCGGCGAGCGCGGAGATGATCACGACGCCGATGCCCGCGTAGGCGAACGAGCGCAGGAAGTACTGCGGGAAGACCAGCAGCACGGCGAGCGCCGCGGCCACGGTCGCCGCCGAGAACAAGATGGTGCGGCCCGCGGTACGCAGCGTGCCCACCACCGCGTCGTGCAGGTCGTGCCCGGAACGGAGTAGTTCCCGGTGTCGGGCCACGATCAACAGCGCGTAGTCGATCGCCAGGCCGAGCCCGAGTGCGGTGGTGAGGTTGATCGAGAAGATCGACACGTCGGTGAGGCTGCCGAGCACGAACAGTTCGGCGAACGTGCCCATGATCGCGATGAAGCCGATCGCCAGCGGTATCAGGGCCGCGATCACGCTGCCGAACGCGAGCACGAGCAGGAGCAGGGTCAGCGGTACGGCGATCGCCTCGGCCAACGCGAGGCTCTTGCCGACCTCGCCGCTCACCGCCGGTCCGATCGCGTTCTCGCCGCCGATCCGGACCTTGATCGGGCTGTCCGCGGGTGGTTCGGCGCCCTTGGGCAAGGCGCTGACCTCGTCCTCGGCGGCATGCGCCACCACCAGCGCGCCGTGGCCGTCGTCGGCCTTGAGGCCGGGGGCGCCGGTGGTCCAGTAGGAGGCGACGTGGTCGAAGCCGGGCGATCCGGAGAGCGCCTCGGTGAACGTTCGGCCGGCTGCGGCGACGGCCGGTCCGTCGACGGTGGAGCCGTCCTTGGCACGGACCTCGAAGACGATGTTGGGCCGTCCCGGGAAGGTGTCCTCGATCGTTTCCTTCGCGCGGGACGAGGCCGAGTCCGGGGCGTCGAACCCTTCGGATTGGAGCTTGCCGAAGGCGCCGAAACCGACCCCGGCGGCGACGAGCAACAGCAGCCCGCCGACGACGAGCACCGCGCGGGCTCGCCTGAAGACGAAATCTCCCAGTCGTTCGAGCATGATCATCGACCTTCCGTGCGGTTTCGAGCAGGCGGGACGGTGCCGAACGAGGCACACAACACGATATGTTGGCGCCGATAACAATGTTCTCACTGATAACTTGGCAGCGAATGTTCGCGCTGTCAACATGGGGGCTGAGCAATGGAGGACACGTGGTTGTCGAACAAACGGGTGGTTCCGCGGCCCGCCGCGCCTATCACCACGGTGACCTGCGCAATGCGCTGACCGAGGCCGCGGTCGAACTCGCCCGCACGGGTGGCCCGCAGGCGATCGTGCTGCGCGAGGCCGCACGGGCGGTCGGGGTCTCGTCCACGGCCGCGTATCGGCACTTCGCCAACCGTGAGGACCTCGTCCGCGCGGTCCAGGACCACGGTTTCGTGATGCTGGCCGCCGCGATGCACGCCGAACTCGCCGCGGCGCCCGCGCGAGAGGACCGCAGCGAGGAGGCGATCCGCCGGCTGCGCGCGGCGGGCGCGGGCTACGTCCGCTTCGCGTTGGCCGAGCCGGGCCTGTTCCGGACGATCTTCCACAGCGGCCCGGCCGGCGTCCCGATGGCGGGCACCAAGCCACCCGAAGGCGCGGACGCCCGAGCGGACGGCCTACCGGAATTCCCGGACGAGTCGTACACCCTGATGTCCGACGCGCTCGACGAACTCGTGGTGACCGGCCGACTCCCGGCCGAGCGCCGGCCGTACTCGGACATCGTCATGTGGTCGGCCGTGCACGGCCTGAGCGTCCTGCTGCTCGACACCGAGCTGGCCGACGTGCCGCCGCAGACCAAGGCCGCGATCGTGCGGCGCGGCATAGACGTCGCCATGAACGGACTGTGACCCAACGATCCGTGCACGGGGCCGGCCCCAGGCCTCGCGCGCCCGGGGCCGTCCCCCATTAGGCCCGCACGACGGGCGTTCGCGCCCACACGCTCGCAGGATCGTAGGCATGAGTGCCGACCTCGCAGCCAAGACCGCCATCGTGACCGGTGCCGCCTCCGGCATCGGCGCAGCCATTGCCCATCGACTCGCCGCCGACGGGGCCCAAGTGGTGGCGGCCGACCTCGACGAGCCCGGAGCATCCCGCACCGCCGACCGGATCGCGGCGACGGGCGGCATCGCGCGCGCAGTGCGTGTCGACGTCGCCGACCCCGCGTCCTGTGAGGCCCTGGTCCGCGCCGCGGTCGCGGCCTTCGGCAGCCTGCATCTCGCGGTCAACAACGCCGGCATCACCGGCCCGCAGGCGCAGACCGGCGACTACCCGCCGGACGGGTGGCGCAAGGTCGTCGACATCAACCTGAGCGGCGTCTTCTACGGCATGCGCTACCAGATCCCCGCGATGCTGGAGACCGGCGGCGGCGCCATCGTCAACATGGCCTCGATCCTGGGCTCGGTCGGCTTCCCGAACGCGGTCGCCTACGTCGCCGCCAAGCACGGGGTGATCGGCCTGACCAAGACCGCCGCGATCGAGTACGCGCAGCGCGGGATCCGGGTCAACGCGGTGGGCCCCGGCTTCATCGAGACGCCGCTGCTCAAGGACTCGGACGCCGAGGCGCACGCCGAGCTCGCCCGACTGCACCCCATGGGGCGGCTCGGCACGGCCGACGAGGTGGCCGAACTGGTGGCGTTCCTGCTGTGCGACCGGGCCTCGTTCGTGACCGGCAGCTACCACCTGGTGGACGGCGGCTACACCGCGCCGTAGCCAAGGCTCACGGATACCCCGTACCGGTAATCCGATCGGTTGGTGCGTAATAGCCTGACAAACGACGTCGCCGGCCCGCCGTGCCCACCAGCGCACCATCCATGACCCGATACGGCATGGGGGCCGGTACGCCGGAAAGGGAGAAACCCATGAAGGCCGTCCAATACGTCGAGTTCGGCAAGCCGGTCGAGGTGCGGGAGATCCCCGCGCCCCAACCGGGCCCGGGTCAAGTCCTGCTCAAGGTCACCGCCGCGGGTGTCTGCCACTCCGACATCTTCGTGATGAGTCAGCCGCCCGGAACGTTCGGCTCCGACGCCCCGCTCACCCTGGGACACGAGGGCGCCGGTACCGTCGCCGCGCTCGGCGACGGCGTCACCGGCTTCGAGATCGGCGACGCGGTCGTGGTCTACGGGCCGTGGGGCTGCGGAAGCTGTCACGCGTGCGCGCAGGGCAAGGAGAACTACTGCACGCGCGCCGAGGAACTGGGCATCCGCCCACCCGGTTTGGGCGCGCCGGGCGCGCTCGCGGACTACGTGCTCGTCGACGACGCCCGCCACCTCGTGCCGATCGGCGACCTCGACCCGATCCAGACCGTGCCGCTCACCGACGCCGGCCTGACTCCGTACCACGCGATCAAGCGCTCGCTCGACAAGCTGTACGCGGGCAGCACCGCCGTGGTCCTGGGCGTAGGGGGCCTCGGCCACATCGGCGTCCAGTTGATCCGCGCGCTGTCCACCGCACAGGTGATCGCGCTCGACGTCAGCGACGACAAGCTGGAACTGGCCCGAAAGTCCGGCGCGCACCTCGCGATCAAGTCCGACGACAAGGCCGCCGACATCGTCCGCGAGGCCACGAACGGCCTCGGCGCGCAGGTCGTGCTGGACTTCGCCGGTGTGCAGCCCACCGTGGACCTCGCCGTCGCGTGCGCCGGCGTCGAGAGCGACCTGACCATCGTCGGCATCGGCGGCGGGGTACTGCCGGTCGGCTTCGGCCGAGTCCCGTACGAGTGCTCGGTGAGCACGCCCTACTGGGGTTCGCGGTCCGAGCTGATCGAGTTGATCGACCTGGCCCGGCACGGCGCGGTGAGCGCACACGTGGAGAAGTATGCGCTGACCGACGCGCCGGACGTCTACGACCGCCTCCACCACGGCCGGATCAACGGTCGAGCGGTGCTGATCCCCGGCTGACCGGGCGATGGAATACCCCAGGGTGGTATTCGGTTGGGCACGGTGTCCGACGTGATGTCACGAGCACCGTGGAAGGAGCCGACCGTGACGCTGACCTTGGAAAACTACCGATGGGCCGAGGAACTGGTCGAACGGCGCGACCCGTTGGCCGCGCTCAAGGTGCTGGAACCGGTACTCGACGACGAGCACGACAACGTCGCCGTGCAACTGCTCGCGGCACGGGCGTACTTCGTCTCGGCGCAGCTGCGCAACGCCGAGGAGACCCTGCGTCGGGTGCTCGACCTCGATCCGTGTGACGCGTGGGCCACCCACGCGCTCGGCCGCACCCTGGAACGGGCCGGCCGGGGCACCGAGGCCGCACCGTATCTGCGGCTGGCCGCGGCGATGAACCCCGAGCCGGAGTACGCCGAGGCAGCGGCCAAGTACGCGAACTGATCGACGCTCACGGCACAGCGGCGGCGGACCGGGAGTCCGCCGCCGCATCGCCGCCCGGGAACGGCCAACGGGCCCACGTGAGCACGAGCAGCGCCTGCGCGGCCACATACGCGGGCATCACGACCGCGTCCTGCCTGGGAACCAGGTCCACATCGGCGATGCCCAGCGCGATCACCGCGTCCGAGAACAGGAACAACGCGCCGCCCAACCCCGTACGCCGCGACACCCCGGCCGCGCACACCGCCATCGCCGTCAGCAGCAGGCTGTAGCCGAGCACCGGCACCAGCAGGTCGTCCAGCCCCCGCCACACCAACGCCATCAGCACCGCCCACGCGAGCGGATACGCCGCGGCCGACCGGCCGGGCATCGCGATGCCCAGGCGCCGAAACGCCAGGATGTAGCAGACGTGACCGACCGCGAAGCCGCCCATCCCGACCATGAACGCCGCGTCGCGGTCGACCAGAAGCCCGACGTCGCCCACGAATCCGCCCACGAGCGCGCCGACCGCGAGCGGCAGTTCGGGCCGTGCCGCGGGCCGCACGGCCCGGTACAGGAAAACGATCAGCAGCGGCATCAACAGGGTCTTGGTGACCAGGCGGGGTGCGGTGAGGTCGATCGCGGCGAACACGGTGTCGGCGAGGCCGAGCGCGAAGTAGGCGGTGAGCGGGACGCGCCCGCTCACGCGGTGGCCTCCAGGGCCGGCGGCGCGGGTGTCGGCGCGGGCCCCGGCTGCCACCCCGGTCCGCGAAATACCCGGCCCAGGCGCTCGCGCCGGGTCCGCGAGGCCCGCACGTCGCGGGCGATGGCCGCGTACTCGTGGAAGGCCACCCGCAGCGGGTTGTAGGTCTCGATGTTCTTGGTCAGCCCGTAGTTCACCGGCTCGCCTTCGGGCTCGAAGCTGCGAAACAGTCGATCCCACACGATCGAAATGCCGCCGTAGTTGCGGTCCAGGTACTGCCGGTTCGAGCCGTGGTGGACCCGATGGTGGGACGGCGTGTTGAAGACGAACTCGATCGGTCTCCCCAGCCGGCCGATGCGCTCGGTGTGGATCCAGAACTGGTAGAGCAAATTGATCGAGAACGACGTCACGACCATCGCGAACGGGAATCCGAGCAGCAACATCGGCCCGATGAACACGATGTGGTGCGCCCCGGTCCAGGTCTGCCGCAGCGCGGTCGACAGGTTGTAGTGCCGGCTGGAGTGGTGCACGACGTGCGACGCCCACAACAGGCGGACCTCGTGCCCGGCCCGGTGCTCCCAGTAGTAGAAGAAGTCCACGCCGACGATCACCAGGATCCACGACCACCACGTGTGGTCGAGCCGCAACGGCGTCAGTTCGTGCAGCCCCTCCCACGCGAGCACCGTCAGCAGCCCCCAGCCGAGCCCGGCCGCGATGCTGCCCAGGCCCATGGTCAGGCTCGTCGCGGTGTCCTTGACCGCGTAGCCGCGCTCGCTGTCGTCGGGGGCGAATCGGTACGACACCCACTCGACGACCAGGAGCAGGGTGAAGGCCGGTATGGCGAACACCGTGAGGTCCATGCCCGGACCCTACTGGCGAGTAACGCCCGGGCGGAAGGGGTGTTCCGCCCCTGTTTCCGACGGGATCCGCCCGGTTCTCCTCGGTCGACGGGCAAAGCCCCCGACCGCCGGCGGTGGGACGAGCCGGGGCGGTCGGGGGCTTCGGGTGAGGTGGTCGAACGGTGTGGGATCACTTGCCCTGGTGGAGCCGCCCACCCGTGTCGTCGAGCTTTTGCACCTTGTCCCCGTCGTGCAGTTCGAACCGCTCGCGACGCACCTCCTCCGTCACGCGCTGCTCGCCCTGCACCTTCTTGGACACCAGGCGGATGCGCTCCAGGGGGACGATCTCCTTGCGGACGACGACCCGTTCGGCGTGCAACACGATCTCGTGCTCGGCCTCGCGCATGTCGGCGCCGGCCATCGCCGCAGTGCGGTTCGCGTCGGTGATCGGCTCGCGGACGATCTCCCACTCCTCGTGCGTCACGGGGACGACCTTGTCCACCCGCTCGGTCTCGACGATCTTGCGCAGTGCCGCGCGACCGGCCGCGACCGTCTCGACGTGCACCTCCAGACGTTCCTCCGACCGCGTCATCGCGGTGTCGGCACCCGCCTTGGCGGACCTGTCGCCGGCCTTGGCCGCGCCCTTGTTCTCCATCGACGAACGGGCCGTCGTCGAGGACGCCGGGCCGGCCTTGGCATCGGGGTCCATCGTGGACTTGCCGAGTCGGCCGGTCGCGGCGCCCGCAGCGGCGTCGGGCGAGTTGGTGCGCACCGACGGGTCGTGCCGACCGGTGAGTTCCTCGTAGCCCTCGTCGGTGCCCGCGAGCTGGGACTTCGACATGTCGGCCTTGCGCTGGGTGCCGGCGGTCCCGGCGGCACCGGCCGCCGCGGCGGTCCCTGCGGTGCCCGCGGTGGTGTCGGTGCGCGTCATGCCGGACGACGGCGTGACGCTGTAGTGGCGGTAGAGGCGAGCCTCTTCCTCCGGCGAGAGGTGCTCGTCGGTGCCCAGACTCGGCGCTTCCTTGACGAGCTCCTTGTCGAACGGCACGCGCAGGTCGTCGCCGTCCATGTCGGCCGGTCCCAGCGGCACGAAGCTCTCGCGTCCGCCGAACATGCCGGTCTTGACGGTGATCCACTCCGGCTCGCCGGTGCGGTCGTCCAGGTACACCTGGCCGATGGTCCCGATCTTGCTGCCTTCGGAATCGACGACCTTGCGGCCGATCAGTTCCTGCGGGGTGACATTCGTCTTCACGAGCCAACGCTCCTGTTCCCGGCGTCGTGGCGAGGGTGCCGCGACATGGCGGTTGTCGTGTGGGAGCTCCTTCCACCAGAAGACGGCCGATCGGTCGAAGCGACAACCGGAGCGGATCGGGCGGTGGGGGGCTCGTGAGGTCCTCGGGCCGGTAATCAGCCGGATCAAGGCCCGTCGCAGACCGTGGGCGATCGGCCCGGATTCACCCGACCGGGTTAACGGCTCGCGGGGAAACGGAGGACGGGGGACCCCGGATCCGTGCCGGGTGGGGCGGCCGTCCGGCGGCGCGACGGACGAGCCGGCGGCTCCGGCGGGGTGCGGGCGCGGATTGCCGAGTCGGGAGTCGGTCGGGGCGGCGGACGGAGGCCGGTTCGCGGCAACTTTCGGGCCGGGACGGGCGTTGAGCGCACATGTGGAGTCTGGTGACCGTGATCGTGTCGGCGCTCCTGGTGTCGCCGTTGTTCCTCGCCGTGGGGCTGCGGCTGTATTGGCGGATCAGGCCCGGGCGTGGCCGGGGAGAGGGCGGATCGGCCCGGCCGCGCTCGTTCCGGGCCACGGGTACCGAGGAGATGCACGCGTTGCTCTCGCCCGGCAAGCGCGTCCAGCTCGAACAACGCCGGGTCGAGTCGGTGTTGCGCGACGACGACCAGGACGGGTCGCCGCGCCGTACGGGCATCGACCTCGACGCCGGTGTCGCGCGGATCCGGCGCACCGGTGCCGGCGGTTCCGGGCCCTGACACCGCTCGACCGGGTCACCGCTTGACCCTGACACCGTGTCAGGCCATGGAGTGGACGGGTCATGTTCAGTATCGGAGAGTTCGCCGAGCACGGTCGCGTGTCGGTTCGGATGCTGCGTCACTACGACGCCACCGGGCTGCTGCGACCGGCCCGTGTCGATCCGGTGACCGGCTACCGCTTCTACGAGGCCGGGCAGCTCGCCCGGCTCAACCGGGTCGTCGCGCTCAAGGATCTCGGCTTCACGCTGCGCCAGGTGGGGCTGATCCTCGACGAGCGGCTCGACGCGGACGCGTTGCGAGGCATGTTGTGCCTGCGTCGGGTGGAACTGGAGACGGCCGTCGCCGAGGCGGCGGTACGGCTCGCACGGGTCGAGGCGCGCCTTCGAACGATCGAAAGCGAGGGGCACATGCCCACGGAAGACGTTGTCGTCAAGCGCATCCCGGCCGTCCGACTGGCCGAGCTCAGCGGCGTTGCCGCCGGTTTCTCCCCCGAGGACATCGGGCCGGTGGTCGGCCCGTTGTTCGACGCGCTGTGCACCGTGCTCGAAGCGGCCGGGGTCGAACCGATCGGTCCGGGCATCGCCTACTACGAGGACTCGCCGAACGGCGACGACGGCATCGTCGTGCACGCGGGGCTCCCGGTGGCGCCATCGGTGAGCGGCACGGCCGACTTCGCGGTCGTCGAGCTGCCGGTGATCGAGCGGGCGGCGACCATCGTGCATCGTGGCCCGATGGACGGCGTCCTGACCACCGCGCAGACGCTCGCGCACCGGATCGACACGGACGGGTACCGCTCGACGGGCTACGCCCGTGAGTCGTACCTCGAATGCCCGCAGGACCAGGCGAAGTGGGTCACCGAACTCCAGGAACCGATCACCGAGCTCTGACCCCTTCGCGGGTCACGGTCCCGTTCGCCACGGCCCGCCGGTGCAACCGTCCGGCGGGTCGGTCGGGCCGTTGAGCAGCCAACCGGTACCTCGGCAGTGCGGGCAGCGGGTGCCGGCCCAGACGGTGGAGACCGCGCCGTGTCGGCTGCGGTACAGCCGCCCGGCGGTGTCGAGCCCGGCGCCCTGGCAGCCCATGCACTGGATCGCCTCGTCCGGAGCGGGCTTGTAGTGGCTGTAGCCGTCCGTCATCCGCGTCCCCCTTGGATCTTTGGTGCGCCGCCGGATCTTTGTGCGCCGCCGAACACGCACCGTCATCGCTTTCCGTATCGCGAGGAGCTACTCCCAGTATTCGTCGCCGGCCGCGCCGGGGTCGTCGATACCCGGGAATCCCGCCAAAAGGTTTCCCCACGTCTTTCGGTCGGTGGACGATCGCCGCCGGTTCAGGACGGGCGCCGGCCCGGGAGGCGGTACACGCCGGCCGCGATCGGTTCGACCAGACCGTCGGCGACGAGCCCGTCCAGGGCCCGTGCGCGCTGTACGGGCTCGGGCCAGACGGCGTCCAACTCGGCCTGTGACACGGGGCCTTCGTGGTCGCGCAGGACCGCGAGCAGCTTGCCGCGGACCTGGCGGTCGGTGCCGGCGTAGGTCTGTCCGCGGCGCGCGGGACCCTCGTACGCCGGTTTGCCGGCGAGTCGCCACGCGCACAGCGCGGCGACCGGACAGCCCACGCACCGGGGGGACTTCGCGGTGCACACGAGCGCGCCCAACTCCATGATCGCGACCGCCCAGGTCGCCGCCGTGTCGGCGTCGGTCGGCAGCAGTGTCGTGGCGGTGCGGCGCTCGGCCGGGGTGGTGGCCTGCGGTGGATACTCGACGGCGTCGATCGTGCGACCGATCACCCGGCGCACGTTGGTGTCCAGGACGATGTGCCGTTGGCGGAAGGCGAACGAGGCGACGGCGGCGGCGGTGTACTCGCCGACCCCCGGCAGCGCGAGCAGATCCTCGTGGCCGGAGGGGACTTCGCCCTCGTGCCGATCGACGATCGCGGTCGCCGCGCCGTGCAGACGCAGCGCGCGTCGCGGGTAGCCGAGTCGACCCCACGAGCGCACCGCCTCGCCCGGCTCGTCGGCGGCGAGCGCGGCCGGCGTCGGCCAGCGGGTCAGCCACGTCTCGTAGACCGGGAGCACCCGGGCCACGGGGGTCTGCTGGAGCATGAACTCGCTGACGAGCACCCCCCACGCGGACGCGTCGGCGGTACGCCAGGGAAGGTCGCGATGATGGGCCGAGTACCAGTCGAGGATCGGCTCGTGCAGTGCGTGTGACATGTCCCCCTGATCCTCGCACGTTGCGGGGCTTCACTCGGGAGGGTGACGGTGGGTTCTGCCCCGTAATGCCGGAAAGTACCTACGACCAGGGCTTCTTCGACGACGACACGGCAAAAATTCAAACGTGTCGGACGGTGTGGCTACACCGGACGGAGTAACGATCTCCCCTAGAGTTCCGACGTGGACTCGATGCGCCGACCCGTGGGTCATCTTCCGTCAACCGTGTACTGGCGTCGGCGGGTCGTTGTGCTGCTCGCGCTCGCGCTGCTGATCGCGCTCGTCGCCTTTGCCTGCAGCCGCGGAGGCGACTCCGACAAGAAGAAGAACACCGCCGGCGGCGGGAACCCCACGCCGAGCACCTCCGGCACGCCCGCCCCCGGCGCGATCACGCCGGGCGCGAACCCGACGACGGGTGCGAACCCGCCGCCGATCACCGGTGGTGCCAGTGGCACTCCGGGCGTGCCCGGTACCGGATCGACGCCCGGCGCGACCGGCGGCCAAACCGGTGGAGCGGCGAACCAGCCGGGTGGACAGCCCGGTGGGCAGACCGCCGGCCAGCCCGGTGGGCAACCCGGCGCGAACACCGCCGGCAACGGCGGCACCGTGCCCGGCGTCCCCGGCGGCGGCAAGGCCGCGCCGGCAGGCGGCCAGTGGTGCACCCCGGCCATGATCCGAGTGCAGGTCCAGTCCGTCGACGGCGGCAAGACCGCCTACGTGGCGGGCCAGAAGATGTCGTTCAAGTTGATGGTGACGAACCAGACCGGCCCCACGTGCTACATCGACTTCGGCATCAAGAGCGCCTACGTCGAGGTCTTCTCCGGCTCGGACCGCTACTGGAGCTCGGCCGACTGCGCGGCCAACCCGGTGTCCGACGTGCGCCAGCTCCAGGCGGGCGACACGCAGCAGTGGAGCAACGTGCACGACTGGTCGTGGACGCGCTCGAACGCCGCCGGTTGCGCGAGCGGTCAGGGCCAGACCCCGATCAGCCCGGCCCCCGTGGCGGGCGCGGGCTTCTACGCCAAGGGCATGTTGGCGGGCCTGGAGCCCTCGGGCGCGTTCCGCTTCACGGTCGCCGGCAAGTAGCTCCCGGTACCACCCACGCACACACGAGAAGAGAAGGGGCCCGGCGCGATGCGCCGGGCCCCTTCTCTTCTTTCTTTTCCTGCGCTTGCCACGAGTCGTGTCGTCGCGGGCTACACGTAGCGCTCCAGGATCGAGGACTCCGCGAGTCGCGACAGACCCTCACGCACGCTGCGGGCGCGCGCCTCGCCGACACCGTCGACGGCCTGGAGGTCGTCGACACTGGCCGCGAGCAGCTTCTGGAGGCCGCCGAAGTGCTCCACGAGCCGCTCGATGACCACCGGTGGGAGCCGGGGCACCTTCGCGAGCAGTCGGTAGCCACGCGGGCTGACCGCCGAGTCGAGCACCTCGTGCCCCGACGTGAAGCCGAGCGCGCGGGCCACGGTCTGCAGGTCGAGCAGATCGGCGTGGGCGAGGCCGTCCAACTCGGCGAGCACGTCGACCTCGGACCGGCCGCGCTTGATCGCGCGCTCGGGTACGTAGTCGCGGGCGACCAGCTTGCGGTCGTCCTCGACCCCCGCGATCAGCTCTTCGAGCTGGAGCGAGAGCAGCCGCCCGTCCGAGCCGAGTTCGGTGACGTAGCCGTCGATCTCGCGGGCGATCAGCCGCACCATCTCCAGCCGTTGCGACACCGCGCACACGTCGCGCACGGTGACCAGGTCCTCGATCTCCAGGGCGGACAGGGTGCCCGAGACCTCGTCCAGGCGCAGCTTGTAGCGCTCCAGGGTCGCGAGCGCCTGGTTGGCCCGGGACAGGATCGCCGCCGAGTCCTCCAGTACGTGTCGCTTGCCGTTGACGTACAGCGCGATCAGTCGCATCGACTGGCTCACCGAGACCACCGGGTAGCCGGTCTGCTTGTTGACGCGCTCCGCAGTGCGGTGGCGGGTGCCGGTCTCCTCGGTCGGGATCGCGGGGTCCGGGACGAGCTGGACCCCCGCCCGGACGATCTTGGTGCAGTCGCGGTCGACCACGACGCCACCGTCGAGCTTGCACAGCTCGCGCAGGCGGGTCGCGGAGAACTCCACATCGAGCACGAAGCCGCCCGTGGACAGCGCTTCCACCGTCTTGTCGAAGCCGAGCACGATCAGGCCGCCCGTGTTGCCCCGGAGGATGCGCTCCAGGCCGTCGCGCAGCGCCGTGCCCGGTGCCACGGACTCCAGCGCGGCGCGCACCACAGCCTCGGCGCTCGTGCCCTTGTCGGTCCGGTCATTCGTAGCCACAGAACTCCCCGTGGTCGTTGCCATCCTCGGCCGGCCATCGGCCGTCACCCGGGCATTTGCTCCGGTATGCACGGCCGGGAGCGCCTCAGGACCTGCGGTCGACACGGGGTCGGCCGCTACGTCGGAAGATCGGTGGAAAAGTCTAGTGCCTCCCCGCCGCCGACCGGTCGCCTTATCCGGTCCGAAGCCGTGATTCGGCACAGGTCGTGCACATGGTTCCGCTTGACGAGTATCTCCGAGCCGGCGACCGGCCACTCGCCGGGGCGCCGGAAAGGTTGCCGGAGGTGGCCGCGGGTGCTCGGCGCGGTCGCTCGCCGGCCGGCTTCGGGGTCAACGCTTCTCCGGCTCGGCCCCCCGCTCCCGCTCCCGCTTGGGCGACACCAGGTTGAACGCACGCAGGGCCTCACGGATGTCGGCCACCTCGATCACCTTCATGCCCTTGGGGATCTTGCCCGGATCGGGCGGGACCAGCGCGTGGGTGAAGCCGAGCCGAAACGCCTCGGCGAGTCGGCGCTGGACGCCGGTCACCCGGCGCACCTCGCCCGCGAGCCCGACCTCGCCGATCGCGACCAGCTTGGTCGGCAG
>NZ_WWJX01000297.1 GCF_009865215.1 Streptomyces sp. SID3343
CGCACCCGACGGCTCACGGCGCGGCCGGCGGGTTCACGTCGCCCGCCGCGACGTCGACCGCGCGCGGGCACCGGCCCGGTGCGCAGGGCGACCGATCAAGGCGGGGAGTCGCTTACTCGGCAAGCAGTTCGTCGAGTTGGCGGCGGGCGCTGTGCTCGATGGCGTGGCCGGCGTCCCGGTAGTAGGCGAGTGCCACGACCGCGACGGTCAGTGCCCAGCCGCGGGCCCGGGCCCAGGTCGCGTCGTCGATTGCCAACGCCGCGCGGAACAGCTCCCGGGTGTCGGCCGACAACACCGACCACGCGGTCATCACGTCGGCCGCCGGGTCGCCCACGGCCAGGCCGCCGAAGTCGATCACGGCGCTCAGTCGGCCGTCGACGGTCAGCAGGTTCCCGGCGTGGAGATCGCCGTGGATCCACACCGGCGGGCCCGTCCACCCCGGTGCGCGTAGCGCCGCCTCCCACCGTGCGGTCAGCGCGTCGGTGTCGAAGAGGTCGGCCAGATCGGCGATCGCGACCCGGGTGTCGCGGTCGCGCCGGGCCAGTGGCTCGCCGCGGAAGAAGTTGTGCGCCCCCGGAGGCGGCCCGTCCGCCGCGTCGATTCCTTGCAGGGCGGCGACGAACTCGGCCAGTGCGACGGCCGCTCGGCGCGGGTCGGCGGGCCGGGCGACCGTGGCGTCTCGGCCGTCGAGCCACGCGTACACCGACCAGGGCCACGGATAACCCTCGGCCGGCGCGCCCATCGCCACCGGCACGGGAACGTCGAGGGGCAGGTGAGCGGCCAGTCCCGGCAGCCACCGCTGTTCCTTCTCGACCGACAGGACCGCCCACTCGACGCGCGGGAGCCGTACGGACAGCTCCGTCCCGAGGCGGTAGATGGTGTTGTCCGTCCCACCCGAGTCGACCGGGACGAGCGGCAGATCCGCCCACTGCGGGAACTGCGCCGCGATCAACTCGGCGACGAGCGGTGCGTCGACGTCGATCGCGGCGGCGGGTGGGTGCTCGGCGGACAAGGGCGACTCCCTGCATCGGATTCAGGACGGCGATGATCCATGGCACCGCCGAACGCCCTCACCTGTCGACCGATTTATCCCGGCGACGGGGCGGGCCGGCCGTCACGCGCGGCGGAACTCCGGGAGGTCGGGCTATCACCGGGAGGACTTCGAGTGCGTGTTCTGCGGCGCGGACCTGCCGGCGTTGTGGAACGTCGACCCGTGCAACGAGTCGACCCGTGCAACGAGTCGACCCGTGCAACGATCCGTACGTCGACCCGTACGAAGCCGGAGCCTGACAGGTGAGATCAGCGCGCTGACAGGCGCCGGCAGCCTCGGTCAGCGGATTGTGCGGGGGCTGCCGGCGGCTCGGCGGATGCTCGTTTCATGGACACCACGCGCAACCCCACTCGCAAGGCCCCCGGCCTGGTCAACGCCTTCGCACGGTTCGTCGTGCTCGGCGGCGGCGTCGGCCTCGCGAGCAGCGGGACGCTGGTCCTGCTCGCCGGCCACATACCGTTCGTCGCCGCGAACGCGCTCGTCACGATCGCCTCGACGCTGCTCGCCACCGAGTTGCACAGCCGCTTCACCTTCGGCGGCGACAAGCCCGACAAGGCCGACCACGTCAAGGCGGGCCTGACCGTGCTGGTCTGCTACCTCTTCACCACCGCCGCGATGCTCACGCTGCACGCGCTGCGCCCCCACGCCGGCGTCCTGGTCGAGCAGTCGGTGTACCTCTCGGCCTCCGGCCTCGCCGGCATCGGCCGCTTCGCGTTCATGCGCCTGGTCGTCTTCGCGAAGGGCCCCAAGGCCGAGGCCGACCCGCGACTCCTGGTCCGCGAGTCGGTCGCGGTCGCGGCCTGATCGCGCGCCGGCGGCGGTATGCCCCGAGTGCTTCGCGAACGGTCGCCGGGTCTCACCCGGTGACGAAGCAGAACTCGTTTCCGCCCGGGTCGAGCATCGTCCGAAACGCGCCCTGTTCGTCGGTGACCGTCCTACCGACCGCAGTGGCTCCGAGCGCGACGGCCGCAGCAACAGCGGCCGCGATGTCGTCGACCTCGATGTCGAGATGCAGCCGATTCTTGACGACCTTGTCCTCGGGCACCGGTTGGAACGCCATCCGTACGGACCCGGGCGCCTCGACGTGCGACCACCCACGTGCGCGATCGACCGGCTCACCCCCGAGCAACGCGGCCCAGAACCGCACCAGCGACCGGGGATCCCGGCAATCCACGACCATCTGCCTCACCCGAGCTCGCACGCACCGACCCTACGACCCCCACCCGAACCCCCGCCCCGACGACCCGACTTCGAGCCCGCGCGACACCGAGTCGGCGGTGTGCCCGATCGGGTGAATCAAGCGCGAGTCATCCCCTGACGAGTAGGTGTCGTCCTACGGTTCCCTCGTTGCTTCGGGGAGGGGAAAGGCGGGTGTAAGCGTGATCGGATCGGTGTATCCCCACTGTGTGGAAACCGATGGGAAACCGACGGCGCCGTTCCTTGCCGAGTTCTTCGAGCTCTCCGAGCGACTGAAGAACGATCGCGTGGAGCTCATCGACGGGAACATCAACGTGGCACCACCGCCGGACGGAGACCACGAGACGATCATCGACCAACTGCGGCAGCAGATGCTCGGCTCGGCGGTCGCGTTGAGCGCGTCGGGCAACAAGGGTCTCGTGCTCCCTACCGGTGACCACGTGGTGCCGGACGCGACGTACGTACCCCGCGGTGCGCTGCGGCACGCGCGGTCGTGGATGCCTCCGGACGATGTGCTGCTCGTGGTCGAGGTGACGTCGTCCGATCCGAATCGAGACCGGAAGAAGAAGTACCGGGCCTATGCCCAGTCGGGCATTCCCTTCTATCTCCTGGTCGATCGTCGAAACGGCAAGGTGATCCTGTACTCCGACCCGGAGCGTGATGCGTACACCGGCCGCACCGAGGTCGCCTTCGGCAAGCGACTGGTGCTACCGGCTCCGTTTTCCACGACCATCGATACCGCCGACCTGGTCGACTGAACCGTGAGGACGTGACGTCGTGGCGGATGGGGAGGACGAAGCGGGCGGGACGGCGGCAGGGTTGAGCCCGCTCGCGCGGCGGGTGCTCGCGGCGATGTTGGCGGTCCCGGAAGGGATCAAGTTCACCGGCAGGGACTTGGCCGACGTGATGCCCGAAGGGCCGTACCGGATCCAGAAGGCGTTGCGGGAGTTGGGCAGCACCGGGCATCGGACGATCCGGCGACTGAAGCGGCCGAACGGGCAGTTCTACGTCGAGGTGGAGTATCACGCGATGCCGGTCGAAGACTGACCGGGTTGGACCGCACAATCGTGTTGACGTAATTACGCATATACGTAAGATCGGTGTCGTGGTCAACCGATCGAATACCGAGCAGGCCGACCTCGTCGCGCGGCTCGACGCGCTGACCGAGCGGGTCACGGCCCTGGAGGCCGCCGCCGCCGAGAAGCCGCCGCAGGGCGCACCCGCCGAGAACGAGACCGGCGACGAGCTTTTCTGGGCACTGACAGGGCTCAAGGAGCGTCACGGCGTCGGCACGCTTTTGTACACCGGCGCCGTCGAGCTCGCCCCCGGGCACCCCGTCGAGTGGCAACTCGCCGCCGACGCCCGGGATTTGCTCGACGAGGATTGGGCTCCGTTCGCCGACGGGCTCGTCGCGCTCGGCCACCCCGTCAGGTTGTCGCTGCTGCGTGAAGTCCTGCGCGGCACGTCCACCGCGGCCGAACTGGGCGCCATGGAGGGCATGGGCACGAGCGGGCAGGTCTATCACCACCTCCGCCAACTCGTCGCCGCCGGTTGGCTTCGCACGGTCGGCCGCGGGCACTACCAGGTGCCGGTTCAGCGGGTCGTACCGCTGCTCGTGATCCTGTTCGCCGCTCGACCGTAGGCCGGCCGCTGCCACCCCGCCCATCCGTCACTCACCGCGTCGACACCACCCGAGGAGACCGTCGTGGATCTGGACACCCTTGCCCGCAGGACGGCCGACGCGCTGGTCGCGGCCGGGCAACCGGGGGTTGTCGTCGGCGCGATCAGCGGCGAGGACACCGCGATCGCCGGAGCCGGAACCGCGGGCACGGCCGGAGCCCGAGCCGGAGCCGGAAACAGCGGTGTCGAAGGCGGTACCGACGGCAACGGCCCTCCAGGGCCGCGCACGATGTTCGAGATCGGGTCCGTAACCAAGACGTTCACGTCGCTCGTCCTGCTCTCCCGGGTCCGCGCCGGCGCCGTGGCGCTCGACCAGCCCGTGCGCGAACTGCTGCCCGAGGGCACCCGGGTGCCCGAGCTGAACGGGCGCGCGATCACCCTTGTCGACCTCGCCACGCACACCTCGGGACTGCCGCGCCTGCCACCGCGGATGACGCAGTGGCCGAAGCTGTTCAGGCGCGATCCGTATGCCCGCTACACCCCCGACCGCCTTCTCGGCGAGCTGGCCAAAACCCGGCTGCTGTCGATTCCGGGGGAGCAGGTGCTGTACTCCAACCTCGGCGTGGCCCTGCTCGGCACGGCCCTCGCGCACCACGCCGGCACCGACTACGCGACCCTGGTCACGCGCGAGGTGATCGAGCCGCTCGGGCTGACCGACACGGTGCTGACCCTCGATCGGGATCAGGCCGCCCGGATGGCCCAGGGCTACGTCGAAGCCGGGAAGCCCACACCGCCGTGGACGTTCGATGCCTTCGCCGGCGCGGGCGGCCTGCGCTCGACCGCAGTCGACATGATCGCGTTCGTCCGTGCGCACCTGGGCGACGGTCCTGCCGCGGGGGCGCTGCGGGAGAGCTGCGCTGTCCGCCGACCGATATCCGAGGGGACCTGGATGCAGCCCGGCTGGGTCACCGTCCGCGAGGAAGACCCCATCCACCTGCACGACGGCGGCACAGGCGGATTCGTGTCGTTGATCGGCCTGATGCCGTCGCGGCACGCCGCCGTGGTGGTGCTGGCGAACTCGACCGGCGACGTCACCCAACCCGGCGTCCGCTTGCTGGACGAGATCTCCACGCTCGCGGGATAGAGCCGGCTGCCGGGCCGGTTTCAGCCCTCGTCCCCGTTCGGGCCCTCGTCGTCGTCCTCCGGCAACAGGTCGTACGTCGGATCCGACATCGCCAGATGGCCCTCCGACTCACCGACGATGCCGCGCACCCGAAGGCGTCGTCCCGGTTCCAACCCGGCCACGTTGCGGCGCCCGTGGAAGAGCAGTTTGAGCCCGCCGGTGCTGTCGTACAGCTCCACTTCGAGTCTGGGCGCGGCCGTCTCCGCTGACGGCGACACCGCCCTGATCCGCCCGACCACCTCGGCGCGTCGGCGCCACTTCAGCGCCGCGACCGAGCCCACCGGGATGGTCGCGTGCGCCGAAGCCGGCGTCCCACCGGCCGCTTCCGGTTCGTTGTCCAGTGTCGGCAACAGCCGGGGGACGCACTTCGCGGGCGGCTCGTCCGCGCTCCCGAGCACGTGTCGGCGATGCGCCATCGCCGCGCCCACGTCGAACGGCACGATCGTCGCCACCGCGTGCGGCACCCGGGTCACCGCCGACGCGATCTCGTCCGTGGTGCGACCGTGCAGGAGCCGCCCGATCACCGGCGGGTACGTCCGGGTGGGCAGCAGCAACGTGACCCCCGAGGCCCCGTCGGCCACCTCGCGGGCGGCCAGTTCCAGGACCGCCCGGGCGAGCCGCCGGTCGGGACACTCGACCAGTTCCAGCGGGATGTCCGCCGCCCGGCTCGCCTCCCAGCGCGCCTGCAACCTCTTCGCGCGCCGATTGTCCAACTCGAAGTGCACCGCGTGCAGGTCGTCGGCACCCAGCGAGCGCCCGTACCGCACCGCCTGGAGCACCGCGACGTCCAGCGAGTCGACCAACACCACCACCACCGAGCGGTCCCTGACCCCGAACTCGGCCGTGGCCGGCGCCTCCGCGAGGGCCGCGACCTCCTCGCGATAGCGCCGGTTGACCCCGATCAACGCCCACACGCCGAGCGGGAACAGCACCACGACGAGCCAGGCGCCCTCGGTGAACTTGGTGATCGCGAAGATCAACACGACCGCACCGGACACGAAGGCCGCGAGCGCGTTGATCGTGCACCCCACCTGCCACCGCCGGGTCCGACGCGTCCAGTGATGCTTCGTCAGGCCGGCGCCGGCCATCGTGAACCCGGTGAACACGCCGATCGCGTACAGCGCGACCAACGAGTCCACGCTCGCCTGGGTCACCAGCAGCAGCGCGACGGCCGGCACCGCGAGCAGGATGATCCCGTTCGAGAAGGCCAGGCGGTGTCCGCGCTTGCGCAGCATCCTCGGCAGGAACGCGTCCTCGGCGACGAAGTCGACCAGGAACGGGAAGCCGTTGAACGGCGTGTTCGCGCCCGTGTACAGGATCAGCGCGGTCGCGAGCTGGACGAAGATCAACCCGGCCCGACCGAACACACCCCCGCCCAGGATCAGGTGGGCCTCCTGCGCGATCACCGTCGGGTCGCCGTCCGTGAACGGGATCGCGTGTGTGATGTGCGCCAGGAGCGAGATGCCCAGGACGAGGATCGCCAGCACGAGCGACATCGCCACGAGCGTCTTGCGCGCGTTGTCGCCCTGCGGTTCGCGAAACGACGAGACGCTGTTGGAGAGTGCTTCGAGCCCGGTCAACGACGAGCCGCCGTTGGCGAACGCGCGCAGTACGACGAACAGCGAGGCCCCGTACAGCAGGCCGTTCCCGGACGGGCCGAGCGGCACCGCGCCGGCGGCGTGTACGTCGGCGTGTGGCAGCGACCCGTCGATCGCCCACCGGATCACCGCGACCGCGAACACGATCGCCATGGCGCCCATGAACAGGTAGGCGGGCAGCGCGAACGCGCGTCCGGCCTCCTTGACGCCGCGCAGGTTGCCGTAGAACAGGACGGCCACCACGCCGACGCACAGTTCCGGCTTCCAGCCGCTGATGCTGGTTCCCCACACCAGGTGCAGCAGTGACGCGATCGCGTCGGTCCCGGCGGCGGTCTGCACCGCGACGGTCACGATGTAGTCGATCAACAGCGCGACGGACGCGACCTGGGCGACGCGCGGGCCGAAATTGTCGCGCGCGACGATGTAGGAGCCGCCGGCTTTCGTGTACAGGCTCACGACGTCCCAGTAGGACAGGGTGAGCAACAACAGCACGGCGAGGATCGCGTACGTCACCGGAAGCAGCAGCGTGAACGCGGCCGTTCCTACGTACGGCACGAGGGCGCGGAGCATCTGTTCGGTGCCGTACGCCGACGACGAGATGCAGTCGGATGCGAGGACGCCGAGGGCGGTGGGGTTGGACAGCTTCTCGCCGCGGAGCCGCGAGGTCACCAGGGGCGGGCCGAGCAATCGCTTCTTGAGCCGGTAGCCGACGGTCTCGGGGATCCGGACGTCCACACTCAGGGGCGCGGGCGGGCCTGTGCGGATCGGCATGTCCGGGGGCTGCCCCTGTTGCGCTTTGCGCATTCGTTGGTTGCGCCGGACGGGCCGTGCACGAGCCTGGTCGAGGTGTCCTCAAACGCCGTACGGGCTGTTGGTGGTGCCGTCGAGCGGGGAGGCAAACGTCGAGGTGTCCTCAAACGCCGGACAGGCTGGGTTGCGCCGGACGGGCCGGATCGGTGCCGTTCGGCAGGGCGCTACGTGGCGGGTGCGGATGCGAACGCCGGACGGGGGGTGGGCCGTCCGGCGTTCGTGGTGGTGTGGTTGCTAGTTGATCGTCCAGGTGTCGTTGCCCTGGATCAGCGACGCCAGGTCGCCCGGGCCCTGCTTGGTGGCGGCTTCGGTCATCTGGGCCGACATCAGTCGGTCGTAGACCGGGCGCTCGATGTCGCGGAAGACGCCGATCGGGGTGTGCGTGTTGCTGGTCAGGTCGCCGAGTCGGGTCAGCGCGAAGGCCAACTCCGGGTTGTCCGCGTGGGCGTCGTGGACCATCAGGGCGTCCGCGCCGACCTGCGCGACCTCGGCGACGGACAGCGAGCCCTCGGCACCGCGGACGACACCGAACTGACCCTCGGCGCCGAAGCGGATCGGCTGCCCGTGCTCCAGCCGGATCGTCACGTCGTCGCGCCGAGCCGGGTCCTTGAGCTGCTCGAACGCGCCGTCGTTGAAGATGTTGCAGTTCTGGTAGATCTCCACCAGAGCGGTGCCCTCGTGCGCGGCGGCCGCCCGCAGTACGGACGTGAGGTGCTTGCGGTCGGAGTCGATCGACCGTGCGACGAAGGAGGCTTCGGCGCCGATCGCGAGCGACAGCGGGTTGAACGGGTGGTCGAGCGAGCCCATCGGAGTGGACTTGGTGATCTTGCCGGTCTCCGACGTCGGCGAGTACTGACCCTTCGTCAGACCGTAGATCCGGTTGTTGAACAACAGGATCTTGAGGTTGACGTTGCGCCGCAGCGCGTGGATCAGGTGGTTGCCGCCGATCGACAGCGCGTCGCCGTCACCGGTGACCACCCACACCGAAAGGTCCTCGCGCGACGTGGCCAGACCGGTCGCGATGGACGGCGCGCGCCCGTGGATCGAGTGCATGCCGTAGGTGTTCATGTAGTACGGGAAACGGCTGGAGCAGCCGATACCCGAGATCCACACGACGTTTTCCTTGCGCAGACCCAGTTCCGGCAGGAACCCCTGCACCGCCGCCAGGATCGCGTAGTCACCGCAACCCGGGCACCAGCGCACCTCCTGGTCCGACTTGAAGTCCTTCATGGACTGCTTGCCGTCCGCCTTCGGGACGAGCGACAGCGAAGGAAAACCGGAGCCGTTCGCAGACTCAGACACTTTCGATCACTTCCTGGATGACGTGAGCCAGTTCCTCGGACTTGAACGGCAGGCCGCGGACCTGGTTGTACGGCATGGCGTCCACGAGGAACTTCCCGCGCAGGAGCAGGGCGAGCTGACCCAGGTTCATTTCCGGGACGATCACCTTGTCGTACGACTTGAGCACCTCGGCGGTGTTGGCCGGGAACGGGTTGAGGTGACGCAGGTGGGCCTGCGCGACCTTGCCGCCGGCCGCCCGGACCCGGCGGACGCCCGCCGCGATCGGACCGAAGGTCGAGCCCCAGCCGATCACGAGCACCTTGGCGTCACCGGTCGCGTCGTCCACCCACAGCGGGTCGATGTCCTTCGCGATGCCGTCGATCTTGGCCTGGCGGGTGCGGACCATGAGGTCGTGGTTCGCCGGGTCGTACGAGATCGAACCGATGCCGTCGGCCTTCTCGATGCCGCCGATGCGGTGTTCGAGGCCGGGCGTGCCGGGGACCGCCCACGGGCGGGCCAGCGTCTCGGGGTCGCGCTTGTACGGCCAGAACTCCTTGGTTCCGTCCGGCATCTCCTGGTTCGGTTCGGTCGCGAACTCGACCCGCAGGTCGGGCAGTTCGGACGTCTCCGGGAGGCGCCACGGCTCCGAGCCGTTGGCCAGGTAGCCGTCGGAGAGCAGGAAGACCGGCGTGCGGTACTTCAGTGCGATCCGGGCCGCCTCGATCGTCGCCGCGAAACAGTCCGACGGGGTCTGGGGCGCCACGATCGGCACCGGAGCCTCGCCGTTGCGGCCGAACATCGCCTGCAACAGGTCGGACTGCTCGGTCTTGGTCGGCAGACCCGTGGAGGGGCCACCGCGCTGGACGTCGATGATCAGCAGCGGCAGCTCCAGGGAGACCGCCAGGCCGATCGTCTCGGACTTGAGCGCGACACCGGGACCCGACGTCGTGGTCACCCCGAGCGCACCGCCGAAGGACGCGCCGAGCGCCGCCCCGATGCCCGCGATCTCGTCCTCGGCCTGGAACGTGCGCACGCCGAAGTTCTTGTGCTTGGCGAGCTCGTGCAGGATGTCGGACGCCGGGGTGATCGGGTACGAACCGAGGTAGATCGGCAGCTCGGACAGCTGACCGGCGGCCACCAGGCCGTAGGACAGCGCGAGGTTGCCGGTGATGTTGCGGTACGTGCCGGCCGGCAGCTTGGCCGGGGCCACCTCGTACGAGACGGCGAAGTCGTCGGTGGTCTCGCCGAAGTTCCAACCGGCCTTGAACGCCGCGACGTTGGCCTCGGCGATCACCGGAAGCTTGGCGAACTTCTTGCGCAGGAACTGCACGGTCGCTTCGGTCGGCCGGTGGTACAGCCACGACAGCAGGCCCAGCGCGAACATGTTCTTCGCGCGCTCGGCGTCCTTCTTCGAGATCTCGAACTCGGACAGCGCGCCGACCGTGAGCGTGGTCAGCGGGATCGCGTGCACGTTGTAGGCGTCGAGCGAACCGTCGTCGATCGGGTTCGTCGGATAGCCCACCTTGGCCATCGCCCGCTTGGAGAACTCGTCGGTGTTGACGATGATCTCGGCTCCGCGCGGCAGGTCGCGGAGGTTGGCCTTGAGCGCGGCGGGGTTCATCGCGACCAGCACGGTCGGCGCGTCACCCGGCGTCAGGATGTCGTGGTCGGCGAAATGGAGTTGGAAACTCGACACACCCGGAAGCGTTCCTGCGGGTGCCCGAATCTCGGCGGGGAAGTTGGGCAGGGTCGACAGATCGTTGCCGAACGTCGCCGTTTCAGACGTGAAACGGTCGCCGGTCAACTGCATTCCGTCGCCGGAGTCACCGGCGAACCGGATCACGACCCGGTCGAGCTGCTTGACCTGCTTGGTCACGGGGATGGACCTCCTCGGCGCTGCGGCGGGTAGTCCGCGCACCGCGCGGATGTCGCAGTTTTCATCGTACGGCGGTACAGATGGGGGCCGTGGCGCCCCCCGGAATGGGCGAGGTTTCACCCCAGGGCGTGACGTGAGCGGCGTCACGCGCCCGTGTCGCGCGTCTGTCCTGGCCTATCCAAGCAAATTGACGACTCAGCCCTTGCGTTCGCCTTGCGGAGAACGGGTCGAGCCGTTTCGATCGACCGGATAATTGCATGGGTCCAGTAAATCGACACCTACGATGTCAGGATCCGAGATAGGCGAGTACCGCGAGTACACGTCTGTGATCGGTGTCACTGGGCGCCAGACCGAGCTTGCCGAAAATGTTGCTGACGTGCTTCTCCACCGCTCCGTCCGACACCACGAGGGCTTGCGCCACCGCCGCGTTGGTCCGTCCCTCGGCCATCAGACCCAGTACTTCGCGCTCGCGCGGTGTGAGCTTTTCCACCACGTCGCGCTTGCGCGTGCGGCCGAGCAACTGCGATACGACCTCCGGGTCGAGGGCCGTCCCGCCCGCCGCGACCCGCTCGACCGCGGCGACGAACTCACCGACGTCCGCCACCCGGTCCTTGAGCAGATAGCCGACCCCGCTCGTGTTGCCGGCGAGCAGCTCGGTGGCGTACTGCTCCTCGACGTACTGCGAAAGCACCAGTACGCCCACCTTCGGCAGCGACGCGCGCATGCGAACCGCGGCCCGGATGCCCTCGTCGGTGTGCGTGGGCGGCATGCGCACGTCCACCACACACACGTCGGGAAGCAGGTCCGCCGCGACGACGAGCAACTGCTCCGCGTCACCGACCTCGCCCACCACGTCGTGCCCACGCGCGGTCAACAAGCGTGACAGACCGTCCCGCAGTAGTACGGAATCCTCAGCGATGACGACACGCACAGCGTTCATCCCCCAAATGCGGTAGCCGCACCCGAGGAGCGGGTGCGGCTACAGTCTTCCGGATGCGCGAGGCTGCGGTGAACCGCCTGTGGACAGTGGGGCCGAAGGGGACACAGTGGTCTCAGAGTTTGCGCAGGGTCACAGCGGAAGCCACACCGTGACCTTGGTCGGTCCGCCGACGGGGCTGTCCACGGTGAGTGTGCCGTCCACGCCACGCACCCGCTCGGTCAGACCGGCCAGCCCCGAACCCTTGCCGGTCGACGCGCCGCCGGTGCCGTCGTCGGCCACGATCACGTACATCCGGCCGTCCTCGTGGCCCACGGTGACCCACGCGTGGTGCGCCCCGGCGTGCTTGGAGACGTTGGTCAGCAATTCCGACGCGCAGAAGTAGGCGACGGATTCGATCGGGGCCGGCGGCCGGTGGGGCAGGTCGACGTCGACCCGGACCGGGACCGTGCAGCGGGCCGCGATCGAGGACAGCGCCGCGTCGAGGCCGCGGTCGGTGAGCACGGCCGGGTGGATGCCGCGGGCGAGGTCGCGCAGTTCCTGGAGCGCCAGCTTGACCTCGTCGTGTGCCGACGCGACCATCCGCGCGGTGTCGCGGTCCTCGCTCTCGCTGAGGTTCTCCTTGGCCATGCCCAGGTCCATCGCGAGGGCGACGAGCCGGGCCTGAGCACCGTCGTGCAGGTCCCGCTCGATCCGGCGCAGGTCGGACGCCGCAGTGTCGACGGCCGCGCCCCGGGACACGGTCAGGTCCCGTACCTGCTCCGACAGGAAGGCCGTGCCGAGCAGGCCGCGCACCATCACGCGGTCCACGTTGGCCATGCCGCGAACCACCCACGGGGTCGCGAAGAACAGCACGACGCCGATCGCGACGGTCAGCGAGACCGGGCCCGGCCCCGCGATGTAGTGGTCGGCCCCGGGGCCCTTGGGGCCGTCGCCGGAGATCATCGCGCCCGGCATGTCGGCGGCGCGATAGAAGGGCTGGGTGAGGGGATAGGTGACCATGCTCAAGGAGGTCGCCCACAGCGTGATCGAGACGACGAACGAGAAGATGCCCCACGGCAGTTGCAGCACGAGATAGAGGGTGGCCCGCCAGCCCGTGCTGTCGCCGAGCGCGGCCTTGATCCAGCCGATCGGGCCGGACTGCCCGGGCCGCAGCGGCGCGGGGGCCCGGACGTGTTCGTCGAGCAGCGCGGCCGCCCGACCCCGCTCCAGGGCGCCGAGCGCCCTGCTGCCCATCAGGGTCGCGGCCAACAACGGCAGGCCGAGCAGGAACAGGGGGGTGAGGCCGACGCCCAGGGCGACGAAGACGACGGCATATATGAAGCCGACGATGCCGACCGGCAGATTCAGGACGAGATGGATCGTGTCGGTCCAGGTGCGAACCGTGAACGGCGCACGCAGGATGCCCGGCCGCGTACGGGCCGGGGTGTCACCTGAGGACCCGTCGAAGGCAGACGCGGGTGTGGGCATGGACATGGAGTTGCCTCGCTGGGAGAGAAGCCGATCCGTTGGGTCAACTGTGCCGTGTGCGGTCGGTCGCTCACATGGCGCGGGTCGGTGTCTTGGGGGTGGGGCTGTCCCTACCACCTGTTGTCCGGCGGGTTCGCGACCCACTCGGCGTCGTCGGCGGTCCGGAGATCGCGGACGCGGGCGTTCCGGATTGGACACCGGGGACAGGTCCACCGCAACCCCCATAGACTCCCGTGCCACAAACGTACGCAACGACCACGCAACGTTCGGGCAATGTCGACGAGGAGGCACGAGCCGGGTGGAGGGCTACTACGGAACGTACGCGCTCGTGGGTCTGGTGCTGCTGGTCGCGTCGGCCTTCGTCGCGGTGGCGTTCGCGGGCGGTCGGTTGCTGCGGCCGAGCGTGCCCACGCGCGAGAAGCTGACGACGTACGAGTGCGGGGTCGATCCCGTGGGCGAGGGATGGGCGCAGGTCCACATCCGCTATTACCTCTACGCCTATCTCTACGTCGTCTTCGCGGTCGACGCGATGTACCTGTTCCCGTGGGCCACGGTGTTCGACGCCCCCGGATTCGGCACCACGACGCTGGTGGAAATGTTCGTGTTCGTCGGCTTCCTGGCCACCGGACTTCTGTACGCGTGGCGGAAGGGCGTCCTGGCATGGACCTGACACCTCGACCGGTGGACCGGACTACGGCTCCACGAACCCCGGTCGATCTCCCGCAACCTCGCTTGGGAGTGCTCTCCCGGCTCGCGCCGGACCCGGTGCGGCTCGTGTTGAACTGGGGGCGGCGCTACTCCCTCTGGGTGTTCAACTTCGGGCTCGCGTGCTGCGCGATCGAGTTCATCGCGTCCTCGATGGCCCGACACGACTTCATCCGGCTCGGCGTGATCCCCTTCGCGCCCGGTCCGCGCCAAGCCGACCTGATGGTCGTGTCGGGCACGGTCAGCGACAAGATGGCGCCCGCGATCAAGCGGCTGTACGAGCAGATGCCCGAGCCGAAGTACGTGATCTCGTTCGGCTCGTGCGCCAACTGCGGCGGTCCCTACTGGGACTCGTACTGCGTCACCAAGGGCGTCGACCAGATCGTCCCGGTCGATGTGTACGTACCCGGGTGCCCGCCGCGCCCGGAGGCCCTGTTGCAGGGAATCCTCAAGCTCCAGGAGCAGATCGCGGTGGAGAACCCGGCCGCCCGCTACGCCCGCAAGCTGCCCCCGGCCGCGCTGAACGCGCCGCTGGTGGCCCCGCCGAAGGCCCCCGGGGGTGGTGACGCGTGACGCCGGAGGAGCTGCGCGCGGCCATCGGCGAGGAGCTGGTGGTCGCGGTGTCGGACGCGTACGGGTTGGCGACCTTGGACGTCGCGCCCGAGCACTGGGTCGCGGCGCTGACCGCCGCGCGGGACGCACTGGGCTGTGCGTTCTTCGACTGGCTGACCGGAGTGGACGAACTCGCCGACGGGTTCGGCGTGGTCGCCCACGTGTGCGCGATCCCGCACGGGCCGCGGCTGCTGCTGCGCACGCGCGTGCCGCGCGAGAGCGCGGTGTTGGCGACGGCGACCGGGGTGTACGCGGGCGCCGGGTGGCACGAGCGCGAGACGCACGAGATGTTCGGGATCGAGTTCACCGGCCACCCGGGCCTGGACCCGCTGCTGTTGCCGGACGGCTTCGAAGGGCATCCGCTGCGCAAGGAGTTCATCCTCGCGTCGCGCGTGGCAAAGCCGTGGCCGGGCGCGAAGGAACCGGGCGAGTCCGACCACGGCCCGGGCGCGCCCCGAGCCCCCGGCCGCCGCCGTACGTTGCCCCCCGG
>NZ_WWJX01000298.1 GCF_009865215.1 Streptomyces sp. SID3343
GCCGCGGCGGGCCGGGGGCGGGATATGTGGATCGGCATGTCTAGCCGGCCGCCGACTTGACGAGTTCGTCGATCGCGTACGGCAGGGACAGCAGGGTGCCCTGCGACATGGCCGCGCCGATCGCCGGGCCCTCGCTGTCGAGCAGGTAGGAGACCTTGCCGTTCTTGGCGGCGGGCAGGTTGGTGAACAACTGGAACTTCTTCAGGGCGTCCTGGTCCGCCTGGTCGTTGATGACGAAGATACGGTCGACGTCGATCAGGTCCATGCGCTCGGGGGAGAGCACGGTGAAGAACTTGCCGTCGGCGATCTTGTCGATCTCGGTGGCGCCCTTGTAGCCGATGCCGGTCAGCAACCGTCCGCGCACGTCGGTGGTGGTGAAGGGCCCCACCGAGTCCTTGTACCAGGACAGTGCCACGGCGGTCTGACCGGCGAACTCGGGGTGTGCCTTGCGGGCCGCGTCGAGCTTGTCCTGAATGCCCTGCACCAGCTTGGCGCCCTCGTCCGCCTTGCCGAGCGCCTTGGCGATGTGGACCGCGTTGTCCTGCCAGGGCGCGCTGAACGGTTCCTTCTCGGCCTTGGTACGGCCCACGGTCGGGGCGATCCTGGACAGCTTGTCGTAGGCGGCCTGGTCGATCTCGGAGTAGACCGCGATGATCAGATCGGGCCGCAGGGCGGCGATCTTCTCGTAGTTGGGGCCGGTGTCCCCGTTGTTCATGACGACCTCGGGGCGGGTGTCGCCCCACTTGTCCTTGGTCCAGGGCCACTGGGTGTTGATGTCGGGGCTCTTGCCGGCCGGGTTCGGATACTGGTCGACCATGCCGACCGGCTTGATGCCGAATGCCAGGATGGCCTGGTCGTCGGTGTAGCCGACCGAGACGACTCGCTGGGGGGCCTTCTTGACCTGCGTGGATCCGAACGCATGCTCCACGGTGACCGGGAACACGCCGCCGGCGGCGGCCGGAGCGCCGTCGCTCTTCTTGTCCGCCGAGTCGGAACCGCACCCCGTGAGGAGTCCCACGCCGAGGGCCGCGGCGGACAGCACCGCCGCCACCCGCCGCCAGGGCGTCGCACGAGTCGTTCGATGGAGAAGCATCGGAAATCCCTTGCTGTCGCGCTTTTTTACTGCCCTTTTATTCAGGGGCAGGCAAACCATGACCGGAAACTTAGGGGAGGCTAGCCTAAGTAGCTTTTGTCCTTCTCTCCGGGTGTCCACTCGATCCGTCGCGGGATGTCCACCCGATCACTCGCGCCGGGCGTGGTTGCGGCCGATCGGCACGATGAGCGGACGATCGGCCACCGGGTCGTCGACGACCCTGGCCCGCAGACCGAACGCCTCGTGCAGCAACTCCGCGGTGATCACGTCACGGGGATGCCCCTGCGCCAGGACCGACCCCTCCCGCATGACGACGAGGTTGTCGCTGTAGCGCGTGGCCAGGTTGAGGTCGTGCAGCACCATGACCACGGTGGAGCCCGATTCGTGCAGGTCGTCCACCAGATCGAGCACGTCGACCGCGTGCGCGAGGTCCAGGTAGGTGGTCGGCTCGTCCAGCAACAACAGGTCGGTGCCCTGGGCCAGGGTCATCGAGATCCACACGCGCTGGCGCTGTCCACCCGACAACGCGTCGACCGGGCGTTCGGCCAGGTCGGACACCCCGGTCATGGCCAGCGCACGCGCCACCACCGCGGCGTCGTCCGACGACCACTGGCGCACCCAACTCTGGTGCGGATGGCGGCCGGTGGCCACCAGGTCGGCCACCGTCAGCCCCTCGGGCGCGACCGGCCCCTGAGGCAGCAGGCCGAGCTTCTTCGCGACGTCCCTGGTCTTGAGCTTGACGATGTCCTCACCGTCGAGCACCACCGTCCCCTTGGACGGCTTGAGCAGCCGCGACAGGGTCCGCAGCAGCGTCGACTTCCCGCAGCCGTTGGGGCCGATGATCGTGGTGACCACCCCGGTCGGGATCGCCACGTCGAGATGGTCGATCACGATCCGACTGCCGTAGCCGACGGTGACACCCCTGGCCTCCAGCCGTGAGGCGTCGCCGACTTCGGACTCGGTCCCCGTGACGTACTCCGCGGCCACGAATTTCCTTTCGGTCAAGGCACCTTCGATCAGGTCTGTCAAACTTTCGAACCGGCTCCGAGGTTCGCCCGCACCAGCAGGTACACGAGGAAGGGACCACCGATCGCGGCGGTGACCACGCCGACCGGGAGGGTGATCGGCAGCGCCGTACGCGCGACGAGATCCGAGCCGATCAGCAGCAACGCCCCCACCAGGCCCGAGGCCACCATCGGCGGTGTCGGACACCTCGCCAAACGCATCGCCACCTGGGGCGCCACCAGCGCGACGAACGGCACCGGGCCCGCCGCACTCACCGCCACACCGGCCAGCAGCACCGCGCACAACAACAGCACCGCCCGCACCGCCGAGAAACGCACCCCCAGACCCGCGGCGACGTCGTCGCCGAAGTGCATGGGCTTGAACTGGAACGCGGCACCGGCCACGACGACCGTCAGGACGAGCGTGCACCACGCCGCCGGTTCGACCTCGTCCCACGATCGGTTGTCCAGCGAGCCGACCAACCATGCCTGGGCCCGGGCCACGTCCTTGATCTCGGCCGTGACCAGCAGCCAGGTCGTGATCGCCTGCATCACGGCGCTCACCGAGATACCGATGAGGATGAGCCGGAAGCCGTCGATCCCCCGCCGCCAGGCCAGGAAGTACACCAGCAGACCGGTGCCCAGACCGCCCGCGAGCGCCGCCGTGGACAGGCCCACGGAGCCCATGATCGCCGCCGACGCACCGCCCGACACCGTCACCAGGAACACCGCGACCGCGCTCGCACCCCCGGTGATCCCCAGAATGTCCGGACTGGCCAACGGATTACGCACCACCGACTGGGTGATCGCCCCGGACACTCCCAGCGCGATCCCCACGACGAGCCCGGCCAGGGCACGCGGCATCCGCAGGTCCATGACGATGAACTCGTCGACCTGCTCGCCCCGGCCCAGGATCGTGGCGATCACCCGGGACATGCCGATGGGGAAGTCCCCGACGCTGATGGACAGGCAGAACAGCAGGAACGTCGCCGTCGCCAGCAACAGCGAGACGAGGACGACCCGGGGCCGCCACACGAACGACACTCGGCCCAGCCGCAGGCCCGGCGCCACGACCGGCATCGCATCGGTCCCGGCCATCGGCTCTCGAACCCTCATGCGCTCTCGCACTCTCGTGCGCTCGCGGGCTCTCATGCGCTCTTGAACTTGCCGCGCCACACCATGACCGCGAAGAACGGGGCGCCCAGGAGAGCGACGACGATGCCGGCGTCCAACTCGCCCGGTCGCGCCACCAGACGCCCCACGATGTCGCAGACCACCAGGACCACGGCGCCGAGCAGACCCGCGTACGGCACCAGTCGGCGATAGTCGGGCCCGGTCAGATAGCGCGCCACATGGGCCACCATGAGCCCGAGGAACGCGATGGGGCCGCACGCCGCGGTCACCGCGCCGGCCAGCAGAGTGACGGCGAGGATGCCGACGGTCCGACTCAGCGCGATGTTCACGCCCAGCCCCCGGGCGACGTCGTCACCCAGGTTGAGCAGGTTGATGGTCGGCAGCGTGCTCAGCGCCAACGCCAACCCGACCGCGACGAGCACGGACACCGGCCGGATGACCTCGAACCCGACACCGGTCACGGAGCCCGTGTTCCAGAACCGCAGGGCGTTCAGGGAGGCTTTGTCCGACAGTGCGATCGCGGTGGTCATCGCCGCGAGAAACACCGTGACGCCCTGCCCGGCCAGCGCGAGCGTCAACGGATTGCCCGCCCCCCGGCCGATGCTCGCGAGCCCGAACACCACGACACCGGCGATCGCCGCTCCCAGGAAACCGAACCAGACGTACTGGGTCGGGTCGGTGAACCCGAACACCGAGATCGCCGAGACCACCGCGACCGACGCACCGGAATTGACCCCCAGCAGGCCCGTGTCCGCGATCGGGTTGCGCGTGTACCCCTGGATCAGCGCCCCGGCGACCCCCAGGGCGACGCCGGCGACGACGGCGAGCACCGTCCGAGGCACCCGTACGGTCTGGACGATGAGCCTGATCTCGTTGTCGCGCTGGTCGGAGTTCGGCGACGCGAACAACCCGTGCCACACCTCGGCGGGACTCAACGCACGTGCCCCTACGGCCAACGAGGCCACCACGGCGATGGCGAGGATCACCACGAGCGCGCCCCAACCCACCACCCGTGGTCGACGGGCCTGCGGGCTCCCGGCTGCGGGACGCTCGACCCCGGTCGTGCCCGGCGTGTCCGTGTACGTCATCCCCTGGATCCACCGTGGCGCCAACACCGGTGGGGCTCCTCGCGGTTCGAACCGCCGGGTCCCGACATCCGCACGCGGCTCGGCCGATGAAGCGCAGCGCACGAGAGGGCGAACTCACCGGCGAGGCTCCGAACCTCGGCCGTCCCGGCCACAGCGGACGATCCGGTGCCGGTGCCGACGAGGGCGAGGACCGGGACCGGTGCCGCGCCACCAGGAAGAACCTGTGACATGCCACTCCCATCGTGCGGGGGCAGTCACCTGCCAGGCGTGGGGAAATACGAAAGGTGGGCACGTCGACAGAGCGGCACGCCGAAAACTTAGGTGAGCCTAAGTTAATCCCGCACGACTGTCGACAGGGCAAAACGGGCAACTTGCCGCCCGTGCGCGAAGTTCGCGGCGTCGATCGTTCGGATCCGAGTGCGAGAAACGCGGCGCACGACCGGCGTCGGCGCTGCGGACACGGCAGTCGGCCCCCTTCCGCAGGCCCGGCCCCGCCCCCGGAAGGATCGCACTTTCGTGATCAAGCTCACCGCGCCGACGGCGGGCATCGCGCCGAACATCGTGTTCGTCAGCCGAGCGCCCCCGCCACCAACGCCGCCACCTTCGCCATCAGTGGTTCGTCGGCCGGCGCGTCGGCGTCCTGCTTGGTGGACAGCGCGGCCAACACGATCGGCGTCGAGTTCGGAGTCCAGGCGATGCCCACATCGTTGGTGGTACCGAATCCGCCCGTACCCGTCTTGTCCGCCAAGGCCCATCCAGCCGGAAGCCCGGCCCGCAAGCGCGCGTCGCCGGTCGTATTGGCAAGCAGCCACCCCGTGAGCCGCTTCCGATCCGACGGCGCGAGCGCGTCACCGAGCGTGAGCCGCGCGAAGGTCCGTCCAATGGCACGCGGGCTCGTGGTGTCCGTGGCACGCCACGGCTCGGCCGAGTTCAGCGCGGGCTCCCACCGATCGAGGCGAGTGGTCCCGTCCCCGACGGAGCGGCAAAAGCGGGTGATCGCGGCCGGGCCACCGAGCTCACGCAACAACAGATTCGCCGCCGCGTTGTCGCTGTAGGCAATGGCCGCAGCGCACAGATCCGCCACGATCATGCCGCCGGCGAGGTTCTCGGGCCTACTCGTGATCGGGGCATACCCGGAGTCGGCAACGTCCTTGTCGCCGTACCGAATGCGCCGGGCGAGACCCTCACCATCTCGATCGAGATCCCTCAGGACAGCGGCGGCAGCCGTCGCCTTGAACACCGAACACATCGGAAAGCGTTCGCCGGCGCGATACGCCACGGTCGCGCCGGTGGCCGTATTGCAGGCGAACACCCCCAACCGGGCGCCATGTTGCCGCTCGATCTCGCTCAACTGCCCGATGGTCCGCTCACGACCACCCCGCGCGGGGGAGGCCGCCGCCCGCGCGGACAGACCAACGGCCAAGACCGCCCCACCACCGAGACCCAACACCGCCCGACGAGACGGAAACGACCCGGAGATCTCCACGTTCGCATACCTTCCCCTCGGCGATCACGACCTCGCCCGCGACTGCGTCTGCGCCTGCCCACGACACGGGCGACAAACACCGGTACCCCTACCGAAGCCGTCCGGCCTCGACCACCACCGAACCACTCGCCGCCCGCAATCTCAGGCACCGACACCAGGGAACGCCCCGCACAGGGTGGTGAATCGCGTTCGTATGTCCACCGGCGAGCCCTCGGCCGGCACGTCGTCAGGCAGGGCGTCGAACTGCCTGACGGAAGCAGACCTGCACCGGGATCCGCCCTGACCGGCGTGCCGCACGGCTGCCGCCGGCGGAGTCGGTGCGGACCGACGGGCGGGCGGGCAAAGGCACGAGCAATGGCATGGGCAACGGAAAAGGCAAGGAGATCGGAACTCTCTCCTTGCCACTCTCAACGTATAGCGCACCAGGGGGCTTGCGGCAAGACCCGGGTGAGGGCGCAAGATCATCCGTCGAGGCCACAACCCGGGGAAACGAGGGCACGACGTGCGTGTGTCGGCGGCGCCGGTGATTCGCTGGGCAAGTGCAGTACAACGAGGCGCGACCGGCTCGGAGGTATCGCGATGAGCGAGCAGTACGTGTGGGATCTCCATGAGATCGACGAGACGCAGGTCGCGGTCGTCGGCGGCAAGGGCGCGCACCTGGGCGCGCTGTCGCGGATCGAAGGCATCCGCGTCCCGGCCGGTTTCTGCGTGACGACGGACGCCTTCCGGCGGATCGTGGCGCAAGCGCCGTCGCTCGACGATCGGTTGGATCGGCTGTCCCGCTCCGACCCGGACGATCGGGAGGCGATTCGCACGCTCGGCGCGCAGATCCGCCGGAGCATCGAAGACGTCGCCATCCCGGACGATCTCGCGGCGGCGATCACCCGCGCGCTCGGCCGGCTCGACGGGCAAGGACAAGGGCAAGCGCAAGGACGAAAGCAGGGACAAGAACAAGAGCAAGCCGCCTACGCCGTCCGATCCAGCGCGACGGCCGAGGACCTGCCGACGGCCTCCTTCGCCGGCCAGCAGGACACCTACCTCAACGTCGTGGGACCGGCGGCGATCCTCCGGCACATCAGCCGGTGCTGGGCCTCGTTGTTCACCGAGCGGGCCGTGACCTACCGCCGGCGCAACGGCATCGACCACCGTACGGTCCACATGGCCGTGGTCGTGCAACGGATGGTCTTCCCGGATGCGTCCGGCATCCTGTTCACGGCCGACCCCGTCACGGGCAACCGGAGGATCAGCACCGTGGACGCCGGCTTCGGCCTCGGCGAGGCCCTGGTCTCCGGCCTGGTGAATCCGGACGTCTATCGGGTGCGGCACGGCGAGGTCGTCGCCAAGACGATCGCCGCCAAGGAGCGCGCCGTTCACGCCCTGCCGGCCGGCGGTACTCGGGAAGTGGCGATCGACGCACAGCGCCAGGAGCAGCCGGCGTTGACGGATGCGCAGGTCGTGCGGCTCGCGCGGCTCGGGCGGCGGATCGAGGCGCACTTCGGCCGCCCGCAGGACATCGAATGGTGCCTGGTGGACGACGACTTCCGGATCGTTCAGAGCCGGCCGATCACGACGCTGTTCCCCGTCCCCGAGACCGGCGACCGGGAGAATCACGTCTACGTCTCCGTCGGTCACGGGCAGATGATGACCGACGCCATGAAGCCCCTGGGGCTCTCCATGTGGCAGTTGACGGCTCTGGTGCCGATGCACGAGGCCGGCGGGAGACTGTTCGTCGACGTCACCCGGCGCCTGGCCTCGCCCACGAGCCGGGCCGGCCTGCTTGACGTGATGGGGAAGGGCGATCCGCTGGTCAGGGACGCTCTGGAGACCGTCCTCGACCACGGCGATTTCGTCCCCTCGCTCCCCGACGCGGCTCCCGGCGGGCCCGCCGGCGGCGGCGCGTCCGCGCCGACCGAAACCGCGCCGATCGAGACCGACCCGGCCGTCGTCACCGAACTGATCGAGCGCAGCCGGGTGTCCGTCGCCGCCCTGGAGCGTGACATTCGGACGAAGAGCGGACCGGCGCTGTTCGACTTCCTGTCGGAGGCCTTCGAGGAGCACAAGCGAGTCCTCGGTGATCCCCTGAGCATGCAGGCGATCATGGCGGGGATGGAGGCCACGTGGTGGCTCAACGACAAGCTGCAGGAGTGGCTCGGGGAGAAGAACGCGGCTGACACGCTCACCCTGTCCGCTCCCGACAACATCACCTCGGAAATGGGACTGGCGCTGCTCGACGTCGCGGACGTGATCCGTCCGAGGCCGGAGGTGGTGGCGTTCCTGCAGGGCGTCGAGGTCGGGAACGAGGGCTTTTTGGAGGAGTTGGCGAAGCTCACGGGCGGGGCCGAGGCGCGCGACGCCATCGAGGCATACCTCGATCGGTACGGCATGCGCTGCGTGGGCGAGATCGACGTCACGAGAGCACGTTGGCGCGAGCGCCCCACCGCGCTCGTGCCCGCGATCCTCGACAACGTCAGGAACTTCGAACCGGGGGCCGCCGAACGGCGCTTCGAGCAAGGGCGACGGAAGGCGCAGGACAAGGAACAGGACGTCCTGTCCCGCTTGCGGGCCCTGCCGGACGGGGATCGCAAAGCCGACGAGACCAAGCGGACGATCGACCGGCTCAGGACCTTCGTCGGATACCGCGAGTACCCGAAGTACGGCATCGTCAGCCGCTACTTCGTCTACAAGCAGGCTCTGTTGGCGGAGGCCGAGCGCCTCGTGCAGGCCGACGTGCTTCGCGAACGGGAGGACGTCTTCTACCTCACGTTCCAGGAGTTCCACGACGTCGCGCGCTCGAACCGGGTGGACGAGCGGCTCGTCCGGGAGCGCAAGGACGCGTTCCGCACGTACCACGCGCTCACCCCGCCCCGGGTGCTCACCTCGGATGGCGAGGCCCTGACCGGGGCGTACCGGCGCGACGACGTGCCGGCCGGCGCCCTGATCGGCCTACCGGTCTCCGCCGGGACCGTCGAGGGACGGGCCCGCGTCGTTCTCGACATCGCGGAGGCCGATCTCGACGCGGGCGACATCCTGGTGACGACCTTCACCGATCCCAGCTGGTCGCCGTTGTTCGTCGGAATCGCGGGCCTGGTGACGGAGGTCGGCGGCCTGATGACCCATGGCGCGGTGATCGCCCGGGAGTACGGCCTGCCGGCCGTCGTGGGCGTGGAGCGGGCCACCCGGCTGATCCGGGACGGACAGCGGATCCGCGTGCACGGCACCGACGGGTACATCGAGCTCCTGCCGTGACCGACCGCACGGGTGAATCCACCTATCCCCCCGCGCCGATCGTGTCCGCCGGGTTGCCGCGCAAGGCCAGGCGACCCGGGATCACCGTCGACGCCAGGGCCAGGGCCGCCGCCACCGCCACGACCGCCGCGTACGTCAGGGGTGGGGCGTACGGGGATGCGCTGCCCGTCATGCCCGTGCTGTACGCGGTCAAGGTGGCGAACGCGACCAGGCTGCCGAGGCCGGTGGCCAGGACGACCATCGCCCCCGTTTCCCAGTGCAGCATGCGCAGCACCTGCCGGCGGGTGGTGCCCACGAGGCGCAGGAGCGCGAATTCGCGCCGTCGGGCGGACGTTGCCATCACCAGGGTGTTGACCACCGCGATACCCGTGAAGGCGATGATCAGGCCCATCGCGACGTAGTTGACCTGGGCCTGCGTCCCCGCCTGGTCCCTGCGGGCGTCCTCGACCTCGCCGCGGTCGAGGACGCGTACGCCCGGGAACGGCGTGACCGCGCGTTGCAACGCGCCGCGGTCGAGTCCGGGGGTGCCCGCGATCAGCACGGACGACGCCAACGGCCGGTCCACGTGTGCGGCCGTGAGCGCGTGAGGCAGCGTCAGATCGCCGAAGCCCAGGCCGCGTTGGTACACCGCGACCACGCGCAGCGGCACCACCACGCCGTCGCCCATGGTGACCTTGAGTTTGTCGCCGACGCCCACGTGCTTCGTCTCGGCGGCGAGTTCGCTGACCGCGACCGTCCCGTCGGCCATCGTGGCGAGCGAGCCCGAGGTCGTCCGCAGGTCGAGGGTGCGTACGAGGTCGTGCGGAGTGACGCCCTGGGCCGGGAATTTGTCCCGGCCCGCGCGCACCACGGTGTGCACGACCTCGGTCACCGCTTCGACGCCGGGTACCGCCCGGGCCGCCGCGGTGGCCGCGGCCGGCACCCCCGGCCCCGCTGCCAGCGTGAACGACGCGAGCGTGCCGTCGGAAGCCTGTACCTGCGCGGCGTGGCTGCTCGTCGACTGGGTGAACAGGATCGTCGACGCCATCGCGACGGCCAGGCTCAACGGGGTGACCACGGCCGCGACCCGCTGGGCCGCGGCGCGGGCGTTGCGAGCCGCGAGAAACCCGCTGATCGGCGAGACGCGCCGAACGAGCCTGCCGAACAAGGCGGTTGCCCCGCGCGCGATGAGCGGGCCCAAGAGCGCCGTGGCGACCGCGGCCAGTACGACGGTCAAGAACGTGACGGGCGTGGCCGCGGCCTCCACGTCGAGGGTGCGCAGCACCAGGAGCAGGACGACGTAGCCGGCCACCGCCACCACGCCGACGACGGTACGGACCACGCCCAGGCTCGGGCGTTCGATCACCGCGTCGACCAGCGCCTCGGTCGGCCGTACTCGCGCGGCCCGGCGCACCGAAACCCGCGCCGCGGTCCACGCCGCGAGCAGCGTCAGTACGAGGGCGGCGATCGGCGGGAAGACGCCGAGCCGCAGCTCCAACGTGTCGGGCAGCGCGCCGAAGGCGACGAACCGCCCGTGCAGCCACCGAGCGAGGCCCAGGCCGGCGAACGCCCCGAGCGCGCCCGCGACCAGTCCCACGAGCAGTGCCTCTCGGCCGACCATCCGGCGGATCTGCCGAGGCGTCGCGCCGACCGCCCGCAACAGCGCGATCTCGCGGCGGCGTTGCCCGATCGACAGCGCGAACGTACCGACCACGACCAGGATCGCGATGAGCAGCGACGTCCCGCCCAGCGCGCCGCCCAGACTGACCAGCCCCACCCGGGCCTTGGCCGCGTCCAAAAACTCGGCCGGCCCGCGGTCGTCGCCGGTCCGTACCTGCGCCCCCGTCCCGGCGAGCGCGTCGCGAGCGGCCGCGCGCACC
>NZ_WWJX01000299.1 GCF_009865215.1 Streptomyces sp. SID3343
GATCAGGCGTTGTCCGATCGGGCGTGGTCCGATCAGGCGTTGTCCAAGAAGTGGTCGAGCACGCGCACGCCGAACTTCAGGCCGTCCACCGGCACCCGCTCGTTCACGCCGTGGAACATCCCCGCGAAGTCGAGATCGGCCGGCAGCTTGAGCGGCGCGAAACCGAAGCAGCGGATTCCCAGGTCGGCGAAGGACTTGGCGTCCGTGCCCCCGGAAAGGCAGTACGGCACCGCCCGCGCGGCCGGGTCGTGCGCCCGCAGCGCGGCCGACATGGCCTCGACGAGCGCGCCGTCGAACCCGGTCTCCAGAGCCTGGTCGGTGTGCACCGTCTCGCGCCGCACCCGCGGACCGAGCACCGCGTCCAACTCGGCGTGGAACTCGTCCTCGAAGCCCGGCAGGAATCGGCCGTCCAGATGGGCGGTCGCCTGCCCCGGGATCACGTTGACCTTGTAGCCGGCGTTGAGCATCGTCGGCTGTGCGGTGTTGCGGATGGTCGCGCCGATGATGCTCGCGATCGGGCCGAGCCGCTCGATGGTCGACTCGATGTCGTCCGGGTCGAGTTCGATGCCCAGCGCGTCGGAGATCTCGTCCAGGAACGCACGCACGGTCTTGGTGACCCGGATCGGGAACTTGTGACGACCCACCCGCGCGACGGCCTCGGCCAGCTCGGTGATCGCGTTGTCCTTGGCGATCATCGACCCGTGGCCGGCGGTGCCGTCGACGATCAGCCGCATCCAGTCCATGCCCTTTTGGGCGGTCTCGACGAGGTACAGCCGCAGGTCGTCGTTGACCGTGAAGGAGAAGCCGCCGACCTCGCCGATACCCTCGGTGACGCCCTCGAACAGGTCGGCGTGATTGTTGACGAGGTGCCGCGCGCCGTAGACGCCGCCGGCCTCTTCGTCGGCCACGAACGCGAGCACGATGTCGCGCGAGGGCAGCCGACCGGTGCGCACCCGGTCGCGCAGGACCGCGAGCACCATCGCGTCCATGTCCTTCATGTCGACCGCGCCGCGACCCCACACACAGCCGTCGGCGACCTCGCCGGAGAACGGGTCGTGGGTCCAGTCCGCCGCGTTCGCGGGAACGACGTCGGTGTGGCCGTGGATCAACAGACCGGGCCGGGACCGGTCGGTGCCCTCGATCCGCACGATCGTGCTCGCACGGCCGGGCTCCGACTCGAAGATCTTCGGCTCCAGGCCGACCTCGGCGAGCTTCTCGGCGACATACTCCGCCGCGGCCCGTTCACCCGGGCCCGAACCGTCGCCGTAGTTGCTGGTGTCGATCCGGATCAGATCCCGACACAGGTCGACGACCTCGTCCTCCGCGGTCGTGGTGGGCTGGGGACGGACAGCCTCCGTCATGACGGGCTCCTTGGAATCCTGGGCAACGGCGGAAGGGCACGAGCGTGCGGGTCCACCGATATGTACGGATGTACGGATGTACGGATGTATCGGGCTACAGGTGTACGGCGTACGGATGTAGCGGCGTACGGGTGTACCACCATCCTGCACCCGCGCGGCGAGTCGGTGTGGTCCAGGCAGGTTTCTGATGATCAGTCAGTTGGATCGGGGGTCGATCCGAACGTAGGGAGATGCCTCTGACCGGCCCACACGCGCCGCTGCTACCTTCCGGATCAACGCGGACATCGCGAACAACGCGAACACGCGAACAACGCGATCAACGGCGATGAATCGGACCATTGGGAGGGGCGTCATGAACGGCACCGCGTGGGGCCTCACCGGACCGGAGTTCCTGAAGGTGTACGCCACGATCGCCGTGGGCCTGCTCGTGCTCGCGATCGTGTTCCGGATCGTGATGGCATGGGCCGCGCCCGCCGCCGTCCGGCGCGAACTGGGACCCTACGACGCCGCGTTCCTGGCGGGCGGGGCGATCCGGGTGGGCGACACCGCCCTGGCATCGCTGATCACCGAGGGCCACGTCCACGTCCAGCGGGCCGGTCGGGTCAGCGCCGCGACGGGAGTACGGCCCACCGACCCGGTCGCCGCGGCCGTGCTCGACTCGGTGCGCACGACGAGCGGTACCCGGCTCGCGCTGTTGCGGGCGTGGTCGCGCAGCCCGATGTCGGAATCGATCCGGGAGAGCCTGGTCGAACGCGGCCTCGTGCACTCCAAGCTCGCGCGCCGGATCGGCAAGATCCCGGTGCGGCTGCTCCTGGTCCTGGTGCTCGTCGGCATCGCCCGACTGGTCAACGGGATCGTGCAAGGGCGCCCCGTTTTCTATCTGATTCCCATGGTCGGGGTCACGTTCGTGCTGATCGGCGCCGTGAACACCCGGTTCCTGGCCACCCGCGCGGGGCGCAAGGCACTGCGTGACCTGACCGCCCAGGTGCGGGTTCAGACGCGCTCGGGCATTTCGGTCGGCGCCGGCGCGATGGTCGGCCTGTTCGCGGTCGCGTGCATGGGACTGGCCGCCCACCCCGACCCGGAGGCACGCTCGGCGCTGGTCGCCTACGGCGGCACGGGTGGCGGCAGCGGTGGTGGTGGCGACGGTGGCGGTGGCAGCAGTTGCGGTGGCGGAAGCAGTTGCGGGGGCGGCGGCGGATGTGGCGGCGGGGGCGGTTGCGGCGGCTGACGCCGCCGGCGGGCAACGGATCGAGGCACGACGGGGCGCCCCGGGAACGCCGAGGTGAAGGCACCGGCCGGCCCGGATGAGCCGGGTCCGCGACCAGTCAAGTCGCGCACGGTGATGGGTGGTTCACGCACTTCGCCCGGGCGGTCGGGAAGAGTGGAGATCGAAAAGGCGTACCCTCCCGCGTCGTTCCCTCCCGGGTCGTTCCCTCCTGGGTCGTTCTCTCCCGTGTCGTTCTCTCCTATGTCGGACGAATGTCGTGTGTGTTCGTCCCCGTCGGACGAAAGCGATCGTCGGCGTCGAGACGATGGAGGCGGTGGGCGAGGAGTACCGGCCGATCCACTTCGGCGTGCCGGACCGGCGGCTCGCGCAGGGCGGTCGGCTCGCGCCGGGCCGATCCGCGACGGAGACGGCCGGTGCGAGCCGGGCGCGGCGCCGCCGGTGTGGTCAGGGGCGGGGCCGCCGCTCGTCGTACCATCCGAGCAGGGCGGCCAACACGGCGTGCATCGTGCCGTCCTCGGCCGCCTTGGCGATGACGCCATCGGTGAATCGTTCACCGCGGATCACCGCGGTGGCGGCCCGGATCGCGTCCGGGGGGCTCAGTGTGCCGTGCGCCGAGAGGGCGGGCGTACCGTTGTTCATCCAGTCGTACAGCGGCGTCACGGCGCCGACCATGACCAGCACGTTGCGCGCCTGTCCCACCGGTCCGTCGTAGATCGGATACGAACCCCCGGTCGTGGTCCAGGGCACGGCACAGTCCCGAACCGCCCCGCTTGCGACCAATTCGCGCATCTCGCGCCACGTCGCACTCTGCGTCGCATCGAGTTCGGCCACGAGTAGGTCGTCTTCGGAACGTTCGATCGTCATGACCACGAGCATAGGTTGGCCGACGAGGGCCGAATGCCGGCCCCGCACGGCAGGCGTCGTGGGAGCGGCCGGGTCGGCGGGCGGCGCGAAACCTCACACACCGCGAACTCCCATGACACGATCGGCCGTCCGCCACCCGCCTGAGGGAAATCGAGGGTCTCCATCCGGATTCGAGGGCTTCCCCTCCGGTTGGTCGCCAACCGTGCCGGACGTCGGTCCGGCATGGTCTGCTGGGTCACGGTGAGGACGAGACCTCACGACGTCCCGGTCGGCTGTCGCGGGGGTGCGGCCGACCGGGGGCACGTCTGCGGCACTCGCGCCGCGCCCGGCGGCGGCTCCCTCACCGCACACACCGGTGACGAGACGGTCGGCGACACGCCACCGGAGGGTGACAATCAGGGCGGAAACGGCGTCGAGGCGGTACTAGTTGCGGTGCCCCACCGATTTTGCCGAGCAGGAGACGCGCCATGGCCACCGGGACCGTCAAATTCTTCAATGCCGAGAAGGGCTTCGGCTTCATCAATCAGGACAGCGGAGGTCCGGACGTCTTCGTGCACTTCAGTGCGATCGCGGGCGACGGCTACCGCGAGTTGAGCGAGAACCAGAAGGTCGAGTTCGACGTGGTGCAAGGGCAGAAGGGCCCGCAGGCGGAGAACGTGCACGTGGTGTGAACAGCTGAGTCGCGAAGCCCCGGTCGGGATCCTCTCGGGATCCGGCGGCCGGGGCTTCGGGCGTGCTCGGGCCGCCGGGGTTCGGGCTTCGGGGCTTCGGGCGTTTGGCTGTTCGGTTGCTTGTCGGGAGCTCGGGAGCCTCGGGTGAGCTCGGGAGCTCGGGAGTCTCGGGTGGGCTCGGGTGGGCTCGGGTCAGAGGGCCACGCCGAGGATGGCGTCCAGGGCTCGGGAGGCGACGCCCGGTGCGGACATGTCGTCGCCGCCGTGCGTCAGTTGGTGCTCGGCCCAGGCGTCCATCGCGGCCAGGGCGCCCGGCGCGTCCAGGTCGTCGGACATCCGTTCGCGGATCGTGGCCAGGAGCTCCGTGGTGTCCGCGCCGTCGGGGCGGCCCACCGCGGCCCGCCACGTGGCCAAGCGGGTCTGGGCGTCCGCGAGGACCTGGTCGGTCCATTCCCAGTCGCTGCGGTAGTGGTGGGCCAGCAGAGCCAGGCGGATCGCCATCGGGTCGACGCCTTCGCGGCGCAGCTTCGAGACGAACACCAGGTTGCCGCGCGACTTGGACATCTTCTCGCCGTCGAGCGCGACCATGCCCGCGTGTACGTACGCCTGGGCGTAGGGCACCTCGCCCGTGGCCACGTGTGCGTGCGACGCGCCCATCTCGTGGTGCGGGAAGACCAGGTCGCTGCCGCCGCCCTGGACGTCGAAGCCCATGCCCAAGTACTTCAGTGCGATCGCGACGCACTCGATGTGCCAACCGGGGCGGCCCGCGCCGAACGACGCGTCCCACGACGGCTCGCCGGGTCGCGCCGCGCGCCACAGCAGGGGGTCCAGGGCGTTCTTCTTGCCCTCGCGCTCGGGGTCGCCGCCGCGCTCGCCGAAGATCTCCAGCATCTGCGCCGCGCTGTAGCCGGACACGCCGCCGAACTTCTCGTCCGAGGCCACCGCGAAGTAGATGTCGCCGTCGACCGAGTACGCCGCCTCCTTGGCGAGCAGATCCTCCACCAGCGGCACGATCAGCGGGATCGCCTCGACCACGCCGATGTAATTGGCCGGCGGCAGCACCCGCAGCGACGCCATGTCCTCGCGGAACAGCGCCGTCTCACGCTCCGCCAACTCGACCCAGTCGATGCCGTCGCGGTCGGCGCGTTCGAGGAGAGGGTCGTCGACGTCGGTCACGTTCTGCACATAGTCGACATCGTGGCCCGCGTCCCGCCAGACCCGCTGAAGCAGGTCGAACGCGACGTAGGTCGCCGCATGCCCCATATGGGTCGCGTCGTACGGAGTGATGCCGCACACGTACAGCCGCGCGACCGGTCCCGGGGTGATCGTCACAACGTCGCGCACGGAGCTGTCGTACACGCGCAGGGACGCACCCTGACCAGGGAGAACGGGGAGCTCGGGAGCAGGCCAGGCATACATACGTATGAGACTAACGTCCGTAGGGCCCGGAGATCTTCCAGGGTTGACGGATCAATTTTCCCGAGCCGTCTTTCGGGCCGGCCCCGCGCGTCTTCAGGGCCGGCTCCCCGCGCCTTTCGGGCCGGCTCCTCGCACCCTTCGGACCTGTTCCAGGCCGCTCGGCGGCGGGCTCGACGCCGTCCTTCGGTCCGGCTGCGTGAGCGTGGCCCGGCTCGACATCGGCCGTGGTCAGATCGGCGGCCAAGGGATCACGTGGCGACGGCCGTCCGGCTGCGGGAGCCGGTCGGTGTCGAGCAGAACTCTCACCCGTTCGCGCGTCGCGGCCACCTCGTCCGGCGTAATCAGTTCACCGAGCCGAACCCCGAGCGCACCGTCGAGATCGGTCGCCAACGAGGTCAGCGCGGCTCGCGTGGTCGGGGTGAGCGGTTCGCCCGCCCACCCCCACAGGAGCGTGCGCAGCTTGTCGTCGACGTGGAAGCAGATCCCGTGATCGATCCCGTACACGTGCCCGCCCGGTCCCGGCAGCAGGTGCCCGCCCTTGCGGTCGGCGTTGTTGATCACCGCGTCGAACACCGCGATCCGGCGCAGCGTCGCCGCGGCCGCGTGGACGAGCAGCGCGGGCTGTTCCTTGCCGTCCTCGCCCGGGACGACCACGTGCGCGATGGCCTTCCAGTCCGGCCCGGGGTCGACCGCAGGCAGAATCGCCACCGGCTCGGGCTCGTCGTCGGCGGGCTTGTGGTCGATCCAGACCTGGCACATGCCCACGCCGTACGGTCCCTCGCGAAACACCGTGGTGGGCACGATGTCCCAGCCGAGCGCCTCGGACACCTCGTAGGCCGCCACCTCGCGTCCCGCGAGCGTGCCGTCGGGGAAGTCCCACAGCGGACGCTCACCCGCGACTGGCTTCCACACACACGGAAGGGACACCCCGTCTAGCGTGGCCACGCAGTACAGCGTCGCGTTGGAGGCGTCCTCCAGGCGCGCCTGCACCGCCAGCTCGCCCCGGCGCAGCAGCTCCGGGACGGCGGCGGCGTCGAGGACCGTGTCGGTCAACGTCGGTATCCGTTGGCGCGCGGGCAGATGTGGCCCTCGGGGTCCATCGGCAGCCCGCAGAACGGGCACGCGGGCCGACCCGCGGCCACCACGAGCAACGCGCGCTTGGCGAACGCCCGAGCCTGACCACCCGTCAGTCGCACCCGCAGCAGCGGCGGGCCCTCCTCGTCGTCGTCATCGCCGAGCAGGGTGTCCTCGGGGCTGTCGTCGTCCGGCACCTGGGCCTGCGCCTCGACCACGAGCCGCTCGTCGTCGGCGTCCCAGGCGAGCGCCATCGTGCCGACCCGGAACTCCTCCAGGATCGGCGGCAACAGCGGCCCGGAATCCTCCATTTCGGACGGCGTCACGGCCGGTACGGCGGTCTCGCCGCCGGTTCGGCGCACGAGCTCGTCGAGCAGCTCGTCGACGCGTTCGGCGAGGACCGACACCTGGGTCTTCTCCAGGGCAACGCTGGTGACGCGTCCGGACGCGGAGGCCTGGAGGAAGAAGGTTCGCTGGCCGGGCTCACCGACGGTGCCGGCGACGAACCGCTCCGGGGGGTCGTACAGGAAGACCTGGCGGGGCACGAGCTGCTCCGTGTTTCTGTCGAGAGCGGGGGACGGGACGGGTTCGTACGGGATCGGTTCGAATCCGAGGGGCTCGTACAAAGGTGTGTGGGCGGGCAAGGTCGCACGCCCTCCGAAGCACCCTACGGCGCGCCGGCTCCGCCGCCCACCACCGCGTCGCCCGACGCGGATTCGTGCCGACCGCCCGGCGGGGGCACCAGAGCGTCGACGGCGCCACCGGTGTCGTTGAGCCGGGCGACGGTGGGACGCAGACCGCCGTACGAGATCACGGTCAGCGAGCAGGGGTCGACCTGGATGCGCTGGAACAGGTCCAGGTGCATCCCGAGCGCGTCCGCGACGAGGGCTTTGATCACGTCGCCGTGCGAGCAGACCAGATAGGTCGCGTCGGCGCCGTGCTCGGCGGCGATCCGCTCGTTCCACTCCCGCACCGCGTCCACGGCCCGGTTCTGCGTCGTCCGCAGCGCCTCGCCGCCCTCGCCGGGGAAGGTCACCGCGCTCGGGTGGATCTGCACGGTCTTCCACAGCGGCTCGCCGGCGAGGTCCTTGAGGTCGCGCCCGGTCCAATCGCCGTAGCGACACTCGCCGACGCGCTCGTCCACCTGCGCCCCGGCGTCCACCGCGAGCTTGGTGCCCACGCGCGCGCTCAGGATCGCCTCGGACGTCTGTCGACAGCGCTCCAGCGGACTGGTCACCACCGCGGCAAGCGGCACCGTCGCGATTCTCGCGGCCAAGGCCGCGGCCTGTTGCTCGCCGCGTTCGTCGAGGAACACGCCGGGGGTCCAGCCGGCGAGGATCCCGGCGGTGTTGGCGGTTGTACGTCCGTGCCTGACTAGGAGCACCGTGGTCATGCCGTTCAGCGTAGTTCGTGGCTTGTTCGGGGCCGCGTGGCCCTGTGGGTTTGTTCGTGGCCGCTTGGCCCTGTGGGTTGTTCGGGGCGGGTGCGCGGGTGGGTG
>NZ_WWJX01000300.1 GCF_009865215.1 Streptomyces sp. SID3343
CAGGCCGGCGCCCGCGCGCAGCCGCAGCAGGGCCGCGAGCAGCGCCGCCGCGTCGTGGTCGTGCACGCCGCGGTCGTAGCCCTCGCCGTGTCGCGGTCCGGCGATCCGGCGGACCACGGTGAGCAGGTCGTCGGCCGCCGCCAGGCCCGCGACGCTCAGCCCGACCTCGCCCGCCTCCGCGTGCGCGAGCAGCGAGGCCGCGAGGTGTTCCGCGCGATACACGAGCGGGGACTCGGAGATCAGCGGCTGGTCCCGAAAGGCGCGATGCGCCTCCGGCAGCGGCTCGCGCAGGACCGCGCGGTAGTCGGTGCCGGTGATCGTGAACGCGAGGGTGTCCTCGTGCGGCACCAGGGTCAGTTCGATCTCCTGGGTCTCGACCGCGAACCGGTGCCGGCCCAGGCGTACGGTGCCCGCCGCGTCGTAGAGTTCGGCCCGATCGCGCAGCGCCCGGGCGGCCTCCTGGCGAGCCGCCTTGAGTCGGCCCTCCAACTCGCCGGCCCGCACCGGGTCGCCGAGCCGGCGCAGTTCCTCGGCGGTGGAGCGGACCTTGGCGATCAGCGCGTCGGAGGCGAAATAGGTGTTGACGGCGTCGGCGGAGTCCAGCGTCCGCACCCGCCGGCCCACGGTGGTCAGGATCCGCTCGGCCGAGTCGGCCAACCGGCGGCCGTGTCGGGCGCGTTCGTCCAGCCGAGCCTGCTTGCGCGCGGAGAACGCGTCGTGGATGCGCTCGCGTTCGACGCCGATCCGGTCCAGGTGCTCGTCGAAGGTGCCGAAGCGCGCTTCCAGGTTCTCGATCCGCGCGAGCAGCCGGCCGAATTGCTCGTCGCACTCCTCGGGCGTGGAGGCGGTGCTGAGGGCGCCGGCCGCGGTCTGGTCGAGCAGGGCGATCTCGGCGGCGAACTCGGCCCGCTGCTCGGCCTCCACGAGGTCGCGCCGACGCACGTCCAAGCTCGCGCGGGCCCGATTGACCCCGCCGAGCACGTCACCGATCCGGGTCAGGATCGCGGTGCGCACCACGGCATCGGTGTCGTCGAGCGTTCCGACGACGTCGGTGACGATCCGCAGCCCCTCGGCCTGCTCGTCGATGCGCGCCGCCAAGGCGGCGGCGGCAGTGACCGTCTCCAGGGCCGATGCCTCCAGGGCGAGCCGATCCACCTCGCGCCGCGGCTCCTCGAACGCGTCCTCGGCCGCGAGGAAGGCGACCGCCCGGTGCCCCGCGTCCGCGAGTTCGTCCACCACACTCGCCGCGAGCCGGCCCAACCGGGCCGCGTCGAGGTAGCGGACCTCGCGCAGCGTCTCCAAACGTCCCTGGAGTCGCCGCAGTTCGGTGAGCTGACGCACGCACGCGGCGGCGTCCGCGGGCCGTTCGCCGTGCACCCGTCGGGTCAGCGCCGCGGTGGCGCTCTCGGCGTCGTCGAGCGCCGCCGCGGCCTGTCGGCGCAGGTCGAGCACCCGGCGGAACTCGTCGACGACCTGCGCCGCGCTGGTGCGCACCGAGTCCAACGGGTCGGCGAGCGTGCCCAGTTCGGCGTCCGCGAGCCAGTGATGGGTGTCCGTGACCCGGGCCGCGGCGGCGGTGATCGCCTCGAAGACGGCGGTCGTCGGTGCCATCTCCTCCGCCATCGCAGCAATCGCCAGGCAGTCGGCGATGCCGCGCACCAACTCGGGGTTGCCGATCCGGGCGAGCGGTCCGGTGCCGGCGGGCTGCGCGGCGGCGTACGCGTCGGACACGTACGGCGTCGTCCACACCTGGATCGGGTGCACCCGCCCCGGTTCGTCGTGGTCGGCCCGCAGCACGGCCGTCGTGCCGTCGTCGAAGAGCGCGTACCCGGTCCCGACGATCGGGGCCGCGGCCTCCTCGCGGATGAGGTTGTAGGGCAGGAGCACGGTGCGCCCCGCCGCCCGGGCGTGGAACGCGTACAACACGTCCTCGCCGTTGGGCGAGCGCACGATCGCCTCGAACTCCAGAGCGGTGGTGTCCACGTCGAACAGGCGCACCGCGCCGGTGGTGAGGTAGCAGCCGCCCGGAAAGACGATGCCCTGGTCCTCGGGCAGGCGTCGGCACGCCTGCCCGATCCCGTCGAGCCGCAGCACGGCGGTGGTGCGGGTGTTGAACACCAGATGCCGCCACGCGCTCTCGTTGTACGGGCGTACGCGCACGAGCAACAGTGGACCCACCCGCGCGTACTCGACGTCCGCGTCCGCGAGGGACTGCAACGGCTCGTCGACGGGTTCGGCGTGGATGCCCGCACCGCTCTCGGTGTCGTCCTCGACCTTGACGGTCAGCCGGCCGCCGACCGTGGACACGAACAGCACGCCGTCGACCCGGATGTGCGGGTGCCGGCCCGCGACGTGGTCGTCTCGGGAGGTGGCGACCCAGGCGAAGTCGTGGGCGTCCGGGAAGACGTGCTCGCGCTCGCCCTTGGCATCGACGTACTCGGGTGCGCCGTCGGGCGCGACGCGCCAACGCAGCACCCGGATGTCGCTCGCCCGCTCGCCGACCCGAAAGACGGCGAGCACGTGGGTGCCGGTGTGTCGCAGGGCCAGCAGCCGGGTGTCCCGGTAGTAGCGGAACAGTTCGGTGAAGTCCTGCCGAAAGCGCGCGTCGTCGAGCAGGCCCGGTACGGCGTCGAGGTCGGCCGGGCGGAACCCGTCCTCGGTGCGGTGGTGCAGCGCGAACACGTCCGTGATCTCGACCGGGAGGGTCTCGGCCGCGGGCGTGTCGTAGCCGACGAGGAGCAGGCCGCCGACCTGGACGACGTCGCGCGCGTGGGTGGCGCGTTCGGTGCGTACGCGGTCGGTGCCGACCAGGTCGAGGCCGCCGGCGCCGTAGGTGTCCACCCGTCGGGCATTCAACTCCCGTGCTCGGGAGCCGAGTTCGCGGGCGGCGCCGAGGAGGCGATCGCGCAAGACCTCGTACGTCCCGGCCTCGGCGCCCGGCGGGTCCGTCGGGGCCTCGACTGCTGGGTCGTCGGTGCTCACGTCTTGGTCAACTCCCTGCGGGTTCGGGCCGGTTCGGTGCGGACGCGCCCGGTGTCCACGCGCCGACTCCGTTGAGCCGCGGTTGCGCGATCGGATCCGTCAGCCGGGTGTCGGCCAGCCCGCCCTTGTGGACGTGCTCCAACAGCCCGCGCAACGCGTCGGTCTGCGGACCGCCGCCCGCGATCAGCGAACCGAGCACGCCCGCCAGGGTCAGATCGCGGACGCCGCCCGCGCCGAGCCCCGCGACCATCGTGCCCAGATCCTCGGTGAACGTCGACGCCTTCGGGTCCAGCCACGGTCCGGCCATCGCCTGCACGGTTTCGGAACCGGTGACGAAGGCGTCCACGCTGCGACCGGCCGAGATCGCGCCGACGATCCGGTCGAAGAACATCCCGTCGCCGCCCACGATGTCGATCTTCGCGTTCTCCAGGCCGGTGGCGAGCACCGTGGCCTGGGCCTCCGCGATCCCGCGCTGTACGTCCAGGTTCGCGAGCCGGATGTCCTTCTCGGCTTCGAGCCGGAGCCGGAACTCCTCGTGGCCGCGGCTCGCATCGTCCAGGGCGGCCATCGCGGCGGCCTTGTCGGTCAGGCCCTCTGCCTCGCCCTTGAGCCGCTCGCGCAGCCCCTCGGCGTTCGCGAGCGCCTTCTGCCGGGTCACCTCGGCCTCGGCGTGGCCGAGCTTGGACACCGCCTGCGCCATCCGCTCTTGTACCTCCGCCTCGGCGAGCCCGACCGCGGCCGCGTCCGCGCGCTTGCCCTCCGCGCCGCGAATCGTGGCCTGGGTCTCCAACTCGGCGGACTGGCGCCGGGCCTCGGCCAACGTCAACTGCTCGGCGGCACGGTGCCCGGCCGCCTGCTCGGCGGCCTCCGCCGCCTTGATGTCCTTGACCAGGCGCTCCTGGGCCTGCGCCTCGGCGCGAATGATCAGCGCCTGGCGCTCGCGCTCGGCCTCCTCGACCATCCGGAGCTTCTTGATCTCCTCCTCCTGCGCGGCGACCGTGCGCTCGACGGCGATCCGCTCGCGGATCACCTCGGCGATGTCCCGCTTCTCCGCCTCGATCTCCTTGTCCCCGGCGATGCGGCGCAGCTGGGTCTCCCGTTCGCGACCGATCACCTCCAGGAGGCGGTCCTTCTCGATCCGCTCGTTCTCGATCGCGATCACCCGCTCGCGGTTCTTCTGCGCGACGGCGACCTCACGCTCGCGGTTCTCGTTCTGGATCCCGAGCGCCTCCTCGGTCTTGATGTGCGCGGTGTGCGAGCGCAGCCGCTCCTCGGCCTGCACGCGGGCGGTCTCGGCCTCCTCCACCGCGCGGGTGATGTCGATCTCGCGGCGCTGCCTGATTTCCGCGTCGGCCTGGCGGCGTTCGAGTTCGAGGACCGTCTCGCGGGCCTCGACGTTTTGCCGGGTGATCTCCTTCTCCTCGGTGCGCTGATACTCGTTCGTGCGCACGTGCTCGATCGCGGTGAGCTCGGTGATCTTGCGGATGCCCTGCGCGTCCAGGATGTTCGCGTTGTCGAGCTGGTTCATCGGGGTCTGTTCGAGGAAGTCGATCGCCGCGTCGTCGAGGTGGTAGCCGTTGAGGTCGGTGCCGATCACGGCGAGGATCCGATCGCGGAACTCCTCGCGCTTGGTGTACAGATCCACGAAGTCGAGTTGCTTGCCCACCGTCTTGAGTGCCTCGGCGAACTTCGCCGCGAAGAACTCCTGGATCGCGGCCCGGTCGCTGGCCCGCGCGGCGCCGATCGCCTGGGCGACCTTGATCACGTCCTCGACGGTCTTGTTGACGCGGACGAAGAAGTAGATGTGGATGTCGGCGCGAATGTTGTCCTGGCAGATCAGGCCCTCGCGGCCGGTGCGGCGGATCTCGATGGTCTTCACCGAGATGTCCATGGTCTCGGCCCGATGCAGCACGGGCAGGACCACGGCGCCGGTGAACGTGACGTCGACCGCGCGGGACTTGGAGATGATCAGCGCCTGCCCCTGCGACACCTTGCGATACAGCCGGGTGACGGCGAGGAAGACGACGAGCACGACGAGCAGGACGACGGCGACGAGCACACCGATGCCGACGGTGATGGCATCCATCAGTGAAATCCCTTGGTAGAACGGGACGTTCGAATTCGAAAAGGATCAGAGCGCGGGGCGGTGCGGATAGAGCGCGCTGTCGAAGCGCGTGATCAGGAAGACCTCGCCGGCGACGTCGTAGTCGAAGATGAGCGCGGTACTGCCGGACCCGAGGCCGCTCTCGTCGGTGCGCACCTGGAGGATCGCGGTCGAACCGTCCTCGGCGCGGACCTCGGCCTGGCCGAAGTCGGGACCCACCCGACCGGTTCGGACCACACACGTACGGCCGACGAAGTCCCCCCGCAGGGAAGGGGTTTCCGGCGGGAACAACCGGCGCCCCGCGCGGCGGACGCACGTCGCGGTGAGCCAACCGAGGCCGAGCGCCACGGGGAGCGCCGCGGCGCGCAGCCACCATCGGTCGGTCAGCGCGGTGCCCACCAGAGCGACGAACCACGTGACGGCGATCGCGAACGACAGCGTCACGGTGACCGGTACACCGGCCGCGTCGGTGTGGGAGTCATGGTTCCCGTGGCCCACCTGATGGTCGTGGCCCCCGTGACCCCACGGACCACTGTGACCATCGTGGCCTCCATGCCCCACACCGACGCCGCCCATCAACACCAGCAGCCAGTAGCCGGCCACCACGACAAGGGCGAAGCTGAACAGGACCGCCGGAAACGCCAGTGCCGCACGCACGAACTCGCCCATCGCTGCGCCCCCCGTTCCCTTGTCGCGCCGACATCGTGGCACTCGCGGGGCCGGTCGCACATTGCCGTGATCCGGCAAAGTTGACGGCCTCTTGACGTCCGATCGGCGACGCGGGGAAAAGGAACGCTAAAGCGCTTCGCCCGGCCAGTCCAAAAGCCGCGCGCCCATCGCCGCCGTTTCCAGGGTGTAGCGCTGGAGGGCGTCGGAGGGGTCGTATCCGGTCAGCGTCCTGATCCGCTCCAGGCGGTACGACAGCGTGCGCACGCTGATGCGCAACCGGCGGGCCGCCTCGGCGTTGACGTAGCCGGCCGCGGCGCACGCGGTGATGGTCTCCAGCAGCGGGCCGGCGCCGCCGCGCGCCCCGGTGAGCGGGCCGAGCACGGTGCGCACCAGGTCGGCCATCGCCGCCGAGTCGCGCATCAGGACGGGGAAGACCAGGAGATCGGCGGCGTGCAGCACGATCCCCGGCAGATCGAGCCGGACGGCGAGGTCGATCGCGCCCAGCGCCTCCTCGTAGGACAGCACCACGCCGGCGGCGCCGGCGTGCGCACGGCCGTGCGCGATGCGGGCGGCGCCGGTGTGGCCCGGGCCGGGGGAGGCCGCGCACTTGGCGAAGGCGTCCAAGGCGGCCTCTTCCGTGCCCGCCGCGATGCACACCAGGCGGCCGTCCTTGGTGGTCAGCAGTACGTCGCGATCGGCGAACCGGGCGACCAGTTCGCGCTCGACCCGGCGCACCAGCGGGTGCGCCTCGTCGTAGGGAACCTTGCCCGCCGCCACCGCGACCGCGTGCGCCCGACCCAACCGCAGACCGAATCGTTCGGCGCGCTCGGCGAGTCGGCCCGGGTCGCTGCGGCCGTACAACAGGTCGTCGACGAACTCGCGCCGCGCCGCCTCCTCCTGACGGACCGCCAACCGCTGGGCCCGCTCGTGCCCGGCGCCGAGGGCGCCGACCGCGGCGTCCACCGCGGCGAGCAGCGCCTCACCGGTCCTGGCGGCGTCGGCGACGTGCGGGGCCCGGGCGATCCCGGGCAGCGAGGACCACAGCCGGCGCGTCTCCCCGAGGTACAGGCCGACCAGATCGCGCCACGCGTGCCCGGACTCGGCGGCCCGCTCGCCGATCTCCGCGAGCGCGTCCAACTCGGGCCGACGGAGCAACCGCCCGGTGACCGAGACCTGCGCCAGGAGGTCGCCGTATCCGGCCGAGAACTCGACCGGTATGCCGTCGTCGCTCTTCACGCTCGATTCCTTCGGGTCGGCCGTAGCGCCGCGCGGCGTGGTTGCCGGATACGCGACACGAGGACGGTACCAACATTGCCGAATCCCGGCAGGGTGACCGCGCTTCGCGCGGCCGGTGACCGCGCTTCGCGCGGCCGGTGACCGCGCTTCGCGCGGCCGGTGACCGCGCTTCGCGCGGCCGGTGACCGCGCTTCGCGCGGCCGGTGACCGCGCTTCGCGCGGCCGGTGACCGCGCTTCGCGCGGCCGGTGACCGCGCTTCGCGCGGCCGGTGACCGCGCTTCGCGCGGCCGGTGACCGCGCTTCGCGCGGCCGGTGACCGCGCTTCGCGCGGCCGGTGACCGCGCTTCGCGCGGCCGGTGACCGCGCTTCGCGCGGCCGGTGACCGCGCTTCGCGCGGCCGGTGACCGCGCTTCGCGCGGCCGGTGACCGCGCTTCGCGCGGCCGGTGACCGCGCTTCGCGCGGC
>NZ_WWJX01000301.1 GCF_009865215.1 Streptomyces sp. SID3343
CAGCACGTAGTTGCGGGTGACGCCGTACTTGAGGCCGCGCAGTCCGCCCGCGCAGGTGGCCACGTTGCCGCCGACGGTGGATACCGTGCGGCTGCCCGGGTCGGGCGGGAAGAGCAGGCCGTGTGCGGTCGCGGCGTCGGCGAGGGCCGCGGTGGTCACGCCGGGTTCGACGACGGCGAGCAGTTCGTCGGGGCTGATCTCGCGGATTCGGTTCATCCGCGTGGTGACCAGGACGATGCCGCCGTCCAGGGCGACGGTGGCCGCGCAGAGGTTGGAGCCGGCGCCCCGGGGGACGACCGGGACGCGGTGCTCGGTCGCCAGGCGCAGCACGGCGGCGACCTCGGCGGTGTCGGCCGGGAAGACCACGGCGTCCGGGAGCCGATCGAACAGGGGGGTGGCGTCGCGGGCGTACGGCACCAGGTCGCCGGTGGTGTGGCGCACGTGCTCGGCGCCGACGATCGCGCCGAGGCGGTCGATCAGGTCCGTGGGCAAGGGCATGCTTCGTACGTCTCCCTCGGGCGGGTAGCCGTAGCGACGGCGGCTTCGGTGTCGGTGGTGGTCGCGTCACGGGCGCGGGCCGCGTCGTGTCGGCGTGCGGCCCGCTTTGTCCTCGGTTGCCGGGCGGCTGGGTCGCGGTCCAGGCGGGTTCGGCCCTGGTTCGGGCCGGGGACGCGGTTCTGCGGTCCCGGTCGGGTGGGTTACATCACGGCCAGTTGGCCGCCGTCCACGACCAGTTCGGTGCCGTGGATGAAGGCTGCGTCGTCCGAGGCCAGGAACGCGTAGGCGGCGGCTACGTCTTCGGGCCGACCGGCGCGGGCCAGGGGGATTCGGTCGGCGACATAGGTGGATTCGAAATCGGCGTTTGCCATTGCGCCTGCGATCGAGGCGTTCAGTGGTGTACGGATGTATCCGGGACACAGGGTGTTCACCCGGATCCCGTACCGGCCCAATTCCACCGCCATCGTCTTGCCGAGCAGGAGGACGCCTCCCTTGGAAGCGTTGTAGTGCGCGTAGTCCTCCTCGCCCGCGATACCGTTCGTGGACGACATGTTGACGATCACCCCGCCGCCGCGCTCGGCCATGTGTCGGCCGACCGCCTGCCCGACCAGGAACATGCCGCGCAGGTTGACCGCGAGCATGCGATCGAAGTGTTCGGCGGTGATCTCCAGGAACGGTTCGCGCCAGGCGATGCCGGCGTTGTTGGCGAGCACGTCGATGCCGCCGAGTTCGCGGACGGCGGCCTCGACGAGGGCGGTTGCGTCCGGTTCGTGGCTCACGTCGACGGCGAAGCCGGTGACCTCGCCGAGCGGGCGCAGTTCGGCGACGGCATCGTCCACCTCGGCGGGGTCCAGGCCGCTCACCACGACGCGGCACCCCTCTTCGAGGAAGCGCCGGGCGGCCGCGATGCCGATGCCGCTGCTGCCGCCGCTGACGAGTACTCGCTTGCCGATGAGTCCGCGCATCGCTTCTCCTTCGTGACCGGTCGACGGGCCGGGACGCTATCAGCGATACGCAACACGGTCTATCATTCCATCAGGCGGAATGCCATCCCATTATTGTCTCGTCCCGAGGGGTGCCCTTGACCGGCAACAGTGATTCGCCCGTGATCAGCGTGGATCGGGCCCTGCGGATCCTGATGCGGATGGGCGAAATGTCCCGAGGTATCACCCTGGAGGAGCTTGCGGGAGATCTGGACATCCCCAAGAGCACCCTCCATCGGCTGCTCGGAGCGCTCAAGCACCGCGGATTCGCCACCCAGCCCGAGGTGAACGGCCCCTACTTCGTCGGGAGTCAGCTGCTGGCCACCGCGTTCCGCTTCCACGACGACATCGACCTGCGTTCGATGGTGCATCCGCTGCTCGCCGACCTGCGCCGGGTGACGGACGAGACGGTGCACGTGGCGATTCTGGACGCGGGTGAAGTGGTCTATCTGGACAAGGTCGAGGCGTCCGGTGCGGTGAAGCTCTCATCGGTGATCGGCGGCCGAAATCCCGCGCACAGCACCGGAGTCGGCAAGGCCCTGCTGGCCTGGACGTACCCCACGGACGAGGCGTTGCGGGCCTGGGCGACGCCTCGGCTGCCGCTGCGGTCGGCGACTCGGCACACGCTCACCTCGGTGCCGAAACTGGCCGCGGAGTTGGACCAGGTGCGGCGTCGTGGCTGGGCCGCCGACCTGGAGGAGAACGAGTTGGGGCTGCGGTGTGTGGCGGTGCCGCTGTTCCTGGGGCGGTCGGCGCCGGCGGCCGCGATCAGTGTGACCGGGTTGAAGTCACGGATGACGTCGGCGCGGATGGCGGAGCTGGCCGATGCGCTGCGCTCGCGCGTGGCCGAGTGGGCAGGGGCCTCCTAGGCCGCGCCGCGAGATCGGCGCCGAGCCTGGTGGCCGAGGCCGTCCCCGACACGGCGCCGGTCTCGTCGGAGTAGGCAAACGCCGGACGGGCCGGGTTTGCTGCCGTTGCGGGATTCCGGCGGCCGGGTTCCTGTGTCGCGAAGACCGGGTTTGCCAGCGGATGTGGTGTCCATCCGGTATTGCTACCGTTTCGGGCTCCCGGCGCTCTGGTTGTGCTTTCGAGTGCCGGGCGGGCCGGGTCTGCCCGGTCGGGGTTTCGGACGTCGGCCGAGTGTGGGGCGTGGGGATTGCGGTGGGTGACGGGGACCGGCGGATTGTCCCGACAGAGGAGGTTTGGCGTACGCAGCGTCACCTAACTGGCGTGCCTGGTGGGGGAGTTGCCCCGGCCGCCGAATCGGCGAGATGTCGGTTCGGGGTCTCTTGACAGGTTCGGCGACGCGTTGTTTTACTCGCTTCGCCACATGGAATTGCATTCCGCTAGACGGAATGCCGAAACGACGGGGGGCGGCATGAGGCTGGCGACAGTCGAATACGAAGGCCGGGCGGTGCCCGTGGTCGAGCGCGACGGCGGGCTGTACCGGCTCGACGGACCCGGCGGCGGTACGCTCGGGGCGCTGGTCGCGGCCGGCCCCGACGCGCTGCGGGCGGCGACCGACGCCGCCGCCGACAGGATCCACGCGAACCGCTACCTGGCCCCGCTGCGGCCCGGGAAGATCGTCGCGATCGGCCTGAACTACCTGGACCACATCCGGGAGGCCGGAGTGGAGCCGCCGGCGAGTCCGCTGGTGTTCGCCAAGTTCCCGTCCAGCGTGATCGGCAACGGCGACGCCGTCGTCGTCGACGCCGAACTGACCGACAACGTGGACTGGGAGGTCGAACTCGGCGTCGTGCTCGGCCGCCGCCTGCGCAACGCCGACAAGGACGAGGCGATGGCCGCGATCGCCGGCTACACCGTCGCCAACGACGTCTCCGCCCGCGACCTCCAATTCGCCGACGGCCAGTGGGTGCGCGGAAAGAGCCTGGACACGTTCTGTCCGCTGGGCCCGGTCCTGGTCACCCCCGACGAGGTGGCCGACCCGCAGGCGCTCGCCCTGCGCACCCGGGTCAACGGGGAGACCGTGCAGGACTCGTCCACCGCCGAAATGGTTTTCGGCATCGCCGAGTTGCTGTCGTACTGCTCGCGCGCCTTCACCCTCGAACCCGGCGACCTGGTGCTGACCGGCACGCCCTGGGGCTGCGGTGCGTTCATGGACCCGCCGCGCCGGCTGGCACCGGGCGATGTGCTGGAGACCGAGGTCGAGGGCATCGGCGTACTGGTCAACCCGGTCGTCGGCACCGAGGCCCGACCGGGACGCCCGTGATCCTCGGCGGTTCCGTCCCCGGAGCGGGGGCGGGGCCGACCCTGCTGTCGCCGCCGGCGGCCACCCTCGGCGAAAGCCCTTGCTGGGACGCGCGCGGCGGCCGGCTCCTGTGGGTGGACATCCCGGCGGGCCGGGTCCACTACCTGGTCACCGACACCGACCTGTACGGCTGGTACGACGTCGGCCGACCCGTCAGCGCCGTCGTCCCACGCGCGGGCGGCGGCTACGGCCTCGCGGTGCGCGAGGGATTCGCCGTCCTGGAGCCCGACGGCGCGATCCGCATCGTCGCCTCCGTGCCGGACGAACGTCCCGGGAACCGGATGAACGACGGGGCCTGCGACCGAGCCGGCCGCTTCTTCGCCGGTACCAAGGCGGAGGACGACACCCCCGGCGCCGGCGCACTCTACCGACTCGACCCGCCCGACACCAACCGCCCCGGCGAACCGCCCCGGCTCACCCGCGTGTTCGCCGGCGTGACCAACTCCAACGGGATCGCCTGGAGCCCGGACGAGCGACTGCTCTACTACGTGGACACCGGCACCGGCCGGATCGACACATGCGCCTACGACCCGACCGACGGCACCGTCTGCGACCGCCGGCCCTTCGCGGAGATCCCGGCCGAGGCGGGCCTACCCGACGGCCTGACCGTCGACGTCGACGGCGGCGTGTGGGTCGCGCTGTGGGAAGGCGCCGCGCTGCGGCGGTACGCCCCCGACGGACGGCTCGACCGCACCCTGCCCGTCCCGGCCCGGCGGGTGACGAACTGCGCGTTCGGCGGCCCCGACCTGGACGTGCTCTATGTGACCACGGCCGCGACCGACGACCGGGAACCGCTGGGCGGCCGGTTGTTCGCGTTCCGGCCCGGGGTCCGCGGCCTGCCCGCGCACCCCTACCGAGGCTGATCTTCCCGCCGCGGCCGACCACCGCCGCGACCCCACGAACGACCCGACACCCGCCCCAGGGCGAGATGGAGAGTGCACGTGAAGGCCAATCAGCGCACCGGCGACGGGGCGATACCGGGGGCCCGACGATGAGGGCGCTCGTGTTCACCGGGCCGGCCACCGTCGAGATGGACGACGTCGCCGAGCCGGAACCGGCCGAGGACGAGGTATTGGTCCACGTTCGCAGCGCGGGCATCTGCGGCAGCGAACTGCACGGCGTACGCACCCCCGGCTTTCGGGTCCCGCCGCTGGTAATGGGTCACGAATTCGCGGGCGTCACCGACGACGGAACCTCGGTCACCGTCAACCCGATCCTGTCCTGCGGCACCTGCGACCTGTGCCGGGGCGACCTGCGTCAGGTCTGCCGCGACCGCCGGATCATCGGCGTACACCTGCCCGGCGGCTTCGCCGAGCGGGTCGCGGTACCGCGCTCCGCGCTGCACAAACTGCCCGACGACATGTCGTGGGAGGCCGCTGCGGTGATCGAGCCCGCCGCCAACGCGGTACACGCCTGGCGCCTCGCCGACGTCGCGCCCGGCGCCCGGGTCGGCGTGATCGGCGCCGGCACGATCGGCCTGGTCTGCGTGCTCGCAGCCGCCGACGAGGAGACCGCGAGCATCGCGGTCGCCGACCGCTCGCCCGAACGCCGCCGGATGGCCGCCAAGCTGGGCGCCACCACCGTGGCCGGCGAACTCACCGGCGAGTTCGACGTGGTCTTCGACGCGGTCGGCAGCAGCGACACGCACGAGCAGTCGGTGCGCCTGCTACGCCCGGGCGGGGTGGCCGTCTGGCTCGGCCTGGCCGGCGCCGAGGCGGGCTTCGACGCGACCGTGCTGGTGCGTACCGAAAAGCGGGTGCTCGGCTCGTTCGCCTACACCAACGCGGAGTTCGAGCGAGCCGTCGAACTCGTCGGCGGCTGGGGCCTGGGCTGGACCGCGAGCTACCCCCTGGAGTCGGGCGCGGAGATCTTCACCGACCTCATGCACGGCGGCAGCCACCCGGTCAAGGCCATTTTGCGCCCCTGACCCACCCGCGCGACGCCGTCCATGCGCTCACCCGAGCGCCCGATCCGAAGCCCCACAGCGAGGTGACCGAACCATGGCAAGGATCGTGCTCATCGGAGCCGGCAGCATCACGTTCGCCAAGAACCTGCTCTCCGATCTGCTGACCTATCCCGAACTGACCGACGAGATGACCGTCGTCCTGCACGACATCGACGCCGAACGACTCGACACCGTGGAACAGATGACCCGTTGGATGATCGACAAGCTCGGCGTCGGCACCAAGGTGGAAGCCCACCTCGGCCGCCGCCGGGCGCTGGCCGGCGCCGACTACGTGATCAACGAGATCGCGGTGGGCGGCGTCAAGGCCGCACACGTCGACTTCGAGATCCCCGCCCGCTATGGGCTGCGTCAGACCATCGGTGACACCCTCGGCATCGGCGGCATCTTCCGCGCGCTGCGCACCATCCCGGTCATGGTCGGGATCGGCAAGGACATGGCCGAACTGTGTCCCGACGCGATCCTGATCAACTACACCAACCCGATGTCGATGATCCCGCGCGCGGTCTACGAGGGCACCGGCCTGAAGAAGGTCGTCGGTGTCTGCCACTCGGTCCGCGACACCGAGGCCACGCTTGCGCGGCTGGTGGGCATACCGAAGGAGGAGATCTCCTTCCGCACCGCCGGCGTCAACCACCAGGCGTTCGTGCTGCGCTTCGAGCACCGCGGCGAGAATCTGTACCGGCGCCTGGACGAGGTGATCGAGGCCGACCCGGAGATGCGGCGCCGGGTGCGGGTGGAGGTCTACCGCCGCTTCGGCTACTTCCCCACCGAGTCCAGCGAGCACGGCTCCGAGTACCTGCCCTGGTTCCTGCCGCACCAGGACCAGGTGGACCGCTTCCGGTTGCCGATCGGCACCTATCTGGACTGGCTCCAGGACAACCTCGACACCTACGAGACGCTGGTGGCGGGGCTGCGCGCGGGCAACGGCGTGGAGATCGCGCCGGGCAACGAACTCGCCTCCCTGATCATCCACTCCGCCGAGACCGGCACCCCGCGCGTGCTGCACGGCAACGTGGTCAACGACGGGCTGATCAGCAACCTGCCGGCGGACGCGTTCGTCGAGGTCCCGTGCCTGGTCGACAAGGCCGGCGTACAGCCGACCAGGATCGGCGCGCTGCCGCCGCAACTGGCCGCGCTCAACCGGAACTACCTCAACGTCGGCGACCTGACCCTGCACGCCGCCCTCGAGGGTCGGCGGGACCACGTCTACCACGCCGCGATGCTCGATCCGAACGCGTCCGCGACCCTGACGCTGCAACAGATCCAGGATCTGGTGGACGAGTTGATCGTCGCGCACGGCGCCTCGCTGCCCGACGGCATCCGCAACTGATCCGCCCGACCCAGACAGGGAGCGAGAAGATGATCCCGCACTTCCCCCACGAAACCGTCGTGCCGGCGCACCTGAAGGACCTGCCGCTGGCGCGGTACACGCCGCGCTCGAGGCTGGTCGTCGGGGCGCACGAGGTCGAGCGGGCCTCGCTCCCGGTCGTCGACGCGCACATCCACCTCGGCCGCTGGCTCAGCGAGGACGGCGGCTGGGTGGTGCAGGACGTCGGCGCACTGCTCGCGATGATGGACGAGTTGGGCATCCGGGGCATGGTCAACCTCGACGGTCGTTGGGGTACGGAACTGGACGAGAACCTGGAACGCTACGACCACGCCCACCCAGGCCGGTTCGCCACCTTCTGCCACGTCGACTGGCGCGAGACGGCCACTCCCGGATTCGAGAAGCGGATCGCGGCCGGGATCCGTCGCGCTGCGGAGACCGGTGCGGTCGGTCTCAAGGTCTGGAAGGACCTCGGCCTTCAAGTGCGGGACCACGACGACGCGTTGGTCATGGTCGACGACCCTCGTCTGGACACCCTGTGGGCCACCGCGGGCGAGGTCGCCCTGCCGATCTGGATCCACACCGCGGACCCGGTCGCCTTCTTCGACCCGATCGACGAGCACAACGAGCGCCTGGAACTGCTCCTGGCCCGCCCGGACTGGTCGTTCGCAGACGAGCGATTCCCCCGCTTCGAACGGCTGGTCGAGGCACTGGAGAACGCGGTCGCCCGGCACCCCGGCACCACCTTCGTCGGCGTGCACATGGGCTGCTACCCGGAAAACCTGCAATGGGTGGGCCGGATGCTGGACACCTACCCCAACTTCCACGTGGACATCGCCGCCCGGATCGCCGAACTCGGCCGCCAACCCAGGGCGACCACCGAATTGATCCTGCGCCACCCCGACCGGGTGCTCTTCGGCACCGACGAGATCCCGCCGGACCGGGACTCCTACCAGCGGCACTTCCGCTTCCTGGAGACCGCCGACGAAGGATTCCCGCACTCCGACCAGGACCCGCCGCTGATGGGCCGCTGGGCGATCAGCGGGCTCGACCTGCCGCGCGACGTCCTGGCCAAGGTCTACGCCGACAACGCGCTGCGGCTCGTTCCCAGGCTGGCCTCATGAGCACGATCCTCGGCCGGCGCACGAGCCCCGCCCGCCCCAGGACCGCCAACCGGGCACGGTCGAAAGAGAATCGGGCCGCCGGCCTGTTCCTGCTCCCCGCCTTCGTCGGCTTCGCCGTCTTCTACCTCTACCCCACCGGGCGCGGCATCTGGATCTCGCTCACCGACTGGAACCTGCTGTCCGACCCGAAGTACGTCGGCGCCGACAACTACGTCGAGGTGGCCAAGGACCCGCTGTTCTGGAACGCCCTCAAGGTCACCGCCTACTTCGTCTTCATCACCCTCGGCGTCCAGGTCGGCGTCGCCCTCCTGCTCGCCGCGATCATGGTCCGGCTCACCGGATCCGTGGTGGTCCGCGCCCTGCTCCTGGTGCCCTGGCTGGTGCCGAACGTGACCATCGGGCTGATCTGGCTGTGGATGCTCGACGCCAACCTCGGCTTCGTGAACCACCTGCTCGGCAAGACCGGCAGCGAGACACACGGCTTCTTCGCCTCGCCGGACGAGGCGCTCCTGAGCGTGTCCGCGGTCAACATCTGGGCGGGCACCGGATACGTGGCCCTGCTGCTGTACGCCGGGATGTTGCAGATTCCGGGCGAACTCTACGAATCCGCCTCCCTGGACGGCGCGGGCGAGATCCGGATGTTCTTCAAGATCACCCTGCCGCTGCTGCGGCCGATCCTCGCGCTGGTGATGGTGGTCTCGGTGATCGGCTCGTTCCAGATCTTCGACACCATCGCGGTGACCACCAAGGGCGGCCCGGTCGACGCCACCCGCGTCGCCTACTACTACATCTACCAGGAGGCGTTCACCCACTTCCGCATGGGCTACGCCGCCGCGATGGCGCTGTGCCTGGTAGTCGTGCTCGGCGGACTGACCTACCTCCAGATGCGCCTGCTGCGCGCCTCCACGTCCGACCTGGCCTGAGGGGTTGACCATGTCCACATCCACCCCGGTTCGAGCGACGGCTCAGGCCGTGTCACCCGAGCCGGTCGACGAGACCGGGCGCCGCTCGCCCCGCCGGAAGTCCATCCTCCGAAAAGCGCCGGCCTGGCTGGTGCTGGGCATCTCGCTGGTGATCACCCTCTTCCCCTTCTATTGGATGTTGCGCACCGCGCTGACGGACGGCAACCACCTCTACTCCGACAGCACCTCGCTGTGGCCCCACAACTTCACCTTCGCCAACTTCGAGCGGGTACTCGGGCTGGCGTCGGACGAGGAGAACCGCGCGGCCGGTGGATCGGGCGCCGACCTCGACTTCCTGCTGTACACCCGCAACTCGATCATCTACACCACGGTGATCGTGCTCGGGCAGACCTTCTCCTGCGCGATGGCCGGCTACGCGCTCGCCCGACTGCGGTTCCGCGGACGCGAGTTCGCCTTCGCCGTGGTCGTGGGCGCGCTGATGGTGCCGCCGATCTTCACGCTGCTGCCCAACTTCGTGATGGTCAAGGACCTGGGCATGCTGAACACCTTCGCCGGGATGGTCGCGCCGACCCTGCTGATGACCCCGTTCACGGTGTTCTTCCTGCGCCAGTTCTTCATGTCGATCCCGCGCGAGATCGAGGAGGCCGCGATGCTCGACGGCGCCGGCCACTGGCGGATCTTCTGGCGGGTGGTGCTGCCGATGAGCAAGGGCCCGATCCTGACCATCGCGCTGACCACCGCCGTGTGGGCCTGGAAGGACTACCTGTGGCCGCTGTTGGTCGGCAACGACCCGGACAACCGGGTGCTGACCACCGGTATCGGCGTGTTCCTCCAGCAGTCGCCCAACGCGCGTCCCGACTGGACCGGCCTGATGGCCGCTTCGACGCTCTCGGTCGTCCCGATGCTGATCCTGCTGGTGGTCTTCGGCCGACGGATCGTCAACGGCCTCAACTTCACCGGCCTCAAGTGAACCCCCCGAGGAGATCCGCATGACCCGTTCCCTGATCCGCCGTTCGCTGAGATCGCCCGCCGTCCGGACGTCCGCCGTGGTCGCCAGTGTGGTCCTGGTCGCCGCCGGTTGCGGCTCCAGTGGCTCCTCGGGCGGTGGCGGCGGGGGCTCGGTGAAGCTCAAGTATTCGCTGTGGGACGACAACCAACTCCCGCAGTACAAGAAGTGCGCGGAGGCGTTCCACGCCAAGAACCCGAAGATCACCGTCGAGGTCACCCAGACCGCGTGGGCGCAGTACTGGCAGAACCTGACCACGCAGGTCGTCTCCGGAACCGCGCCGGACGTGTTCACCGACTCCGTCCTGTACTTTCCGCAGTTCCAGAAGAACAACCAGATCCTGGATCTCACGCCCTACATCCAACGCGACGGCGTGGATCTGCAGCAGTACCAGACCAACCTGGCCGACGTGTGGACACGTGACGGAAAGCGCTACGGCCTGCCCAAGGACTGGGGCACCATGGGCGTCGCATACAACAAGGAGATGGCGCAGCGCGCCCAGCTCACCCCGCAGGCGTTCGACGCCTTGAACTGGAACCCGGTCGACGGCGGCGACTTCGGCCGCGCGGTGGCCGCGATGACCGTCGACGAGAACGGCCGCACCGGCCTGGAGCCGGGCTTCGACAAGGACAAGGTCAAGACCTACGGCCTCGCCATCGCCTACGAGGGCGGCGCCGTCGGCCAGGACTCCTGGGGCTCGTTCGCGGTCTCCAACGGCTTCCAGTACGTGGACAAGAACCCGTTCGGCACCAAGTACAACTACGCCGACCCCAAGCTCGCGCAGACCCTCGACTGGTTCGCGGGACTGATCAAGAAGGGGTACATGCCGGCCTACGACAAGCAGTCGACGGTCGGCGCCGACGGACTGCTCCAGTCCGGCAAGGCCGCGATGACCATCGCCGGTTCGTGGATGGCCAAGACCTACATGGCCGACGGCAAGGTCGCCTTCGCCGGCATGCCGACCGGTCCCGCCGGGCGCAAGACGCCGATCAACGGCCTGTCCGACGCCGTCTACGCCAACGGCAAGCACAAGGAAGAGGCGTGGCAGTGGGTGAAGTTCCTGGCCTCCACCGAGTGCCAGGACATCGTCGCCGCCGAGGCCGTGATCTTCCCGGCGATCACCTCGTCCTCGGCCAAGGCCGAGGCCGCGCATCTGGCCGCAGGTCGCGACATGCGGACCTTCACCCAGCCGGTGGCAACCCCCGGCCAGACCTTCGTACTTCCGGTCACCGACCAGGGCGACCGGATCCTGGACATCGTGCAGAGCGCCGTCGACCGGGTCTGGCTCGGTCAGGCCGACGCCGGATCCGCGCTCGGTCAGGCGAACAGCGATGTCAACGCCCTACTGAAGAAGTGAGCCACCGTCCCATCCGGAAGTCCATTCCAGGAGGAGTACGCATGCGCACGGACACTCGTGCCCGCTCGTGGAGAGCGCGCACTGCCGCGGCGGGAACCGCCGCCGCGGCACTGCTCGGCGGGTCGCTGATCGCGACCGCACCGGCCGCCCACGCCGATCCCGGCTCCGGTATCGACCAGCAGGTCGGTGTACCGGCCTACTTCCACCCGGGCGTCCCGTCCGGTGGGGCGGCCTGGGCCACCCTCGCCAGTGGCACGGGCACCCCGGGGTTGACCATCGTCAACATCGCCAACGGGCCGAACTTCGAAGAGGACGCGCCCAACAACACGTTCAAGACCGCGATCCGGAATGTGCGCCAGGCCGGTGGCAAGGTGATCGCCTACGTGGACACCGGCTACTTCGGCACCAACACCATCGGCGCCCCGAAGACCACCCGGCTCGGCGACACGAGCATCCCGGCGTGGCGGGTCCAGATCCAGCACGACGTGGACAAGTGGTACCGGCTCTACGGCCCCGACATCGACGGCATATTCTTCGACCAAGGGCAGAACAGCTGCGGCCCGAACGGGACCAACGCATACGCCGACGAGTATCGCGCGCTGACCGCCTACACCAAGCGCAACCACCCGGGTGCGCTGGTGGTGGACAACCCCGGGATCGACATCCCGCAGTGCTACGAGGACGTTGCCGACATCCAGGCCACCTTCGAGGGCAGCTATGCCGACTACCAGGCGTTCAACCCGCCGCAGTGGGAACTCGACAGCGACCCGGCCAAGTTCTGGCACCTGATCTACGAGACCACCGCGGCACAGATGCCGTCGGCGATCGCGCAGAGCAAGGCGAAGAACGCGGGCACGGTCTACGTCACGCCGGACCAGTTGAACCCGAACCCGTGGGACTCGCTGCCGGACAGCACCTACTGGTCGAGCGAACTCGCCGCCGCGAAGGTCTCCCCGACCGCCGCTCCGACGACGCCCGCCCAGCCCACCGCGACCACTACCTCGGCCACGTCGGTTCAGCTGAGCTGGCCGAACTCGGGCCCGAGCACAGTGGCCGGCTACGACGTCTACCGGGGCGGCGTCAAGATCGGCTCGGTGCCGCACCGCACCACCGGCACCGCGCAGTTCTCCGCGACGGACCTGACCCCGTCCACCGCGTACTCGTTCACGGTTCGCGCCCGCAACGATGCGGGAGTGTCGTCCGCCGCGAGCCCGGCGCGCAACGTCACCACGTCGGCCCCGGGTGCCAACCCGCCGGGGGTGCCCGGGTCCTTCACCGGCGCGACCAGCGGCCCCACCTCGGTGCAGCTGTCCTGGACCGCGTCGACGCCGGGGTCGGCCGCCGTCGAGGCGTACGACATCTACCAGGACAACGCCCGGCTGGCGTCGGTGCCGGCGACCCAGACCTCGGCGCGTCTGGGTGACATGACACCCGGTAGCACCCACTCCTTCGACGTGGTCGCGCGAGATGCCACCGGCCGGGTGTCGGCGCACACCGCGTCGGTTTCCCTGACGCCTCCGCCGCCCGTGGGCGGGCCGATCGTGGACGTCTCGGCCACCCTGACCGCCACCCAGGCCGAATACAGGGCGACCTACCAACTCCCGTTCGGTACGCACCGGGTCTTCATCGACGCGGACAACAACCCCGGCACCGGCTACGTCACGGGTCCCGTGTACCCGGGCGTCGGAGCCGACTTCATGCTCGAGAACGGCTTCCTGTACAAGGCCACCAAGAACGGCCCGGACTGGACCGGGATGTGGCAGTCGGTCTCCCTGACCCCCTCGCCGCTGGTCTCCAGCACCAACGACCAGTACCTGTGGCGGATACCGACCTCGGTGTTCGGCACGCAAAACGGCGGCACGCAAAAGCTCGCCATCCAAGGCGGTGAGCCGAGTACCTGGGCGCCCTCCTACCTGACCATCGTCCAGCAGTAACCCCGTGCACGGGCATCCCGGCCGCCGTCTTCGGTCGGGACGCCCTCGGACGACGTGCGGCGGCCTCGTCGCCCACGGCGTCGACTCGTCT
>NZ_WWJX01000302.1 GCF_009865215.1 Streptomyces sp. SID3343
CGCCGCGCCCTGGGCCACGAAACGCCCGGCGAGCGCCGCCGACGGCACCGCGGTCGGCAGGCCGAACACCGAGGGCGCCGACGCCTGTACCGCCGTCGAGCGCGCGCCGGGGCCGACCAGGATCAGCCGCTCCACCGCGATGTCGCCCTCGCGCAGCACGTCGAGCGCGTCCGCGAGGCCGCACAGCGTGCCCTCGACCGCGGCCCGCGCCAGTGCCGAGGGCGTCATGCTCTCGCGGCGCAGTCCGGTGAGCGTCCCGGCGGCGTGCGGCAGGTCCGGGACGTGCTCGCCCTCCAGGTAGGGCAGCAGGACCAGACCGCACGCGCCCGGCGTCGAGTCGAGGGCGAGCCGGTCGAACTCCTCGGCGTCGATCCCCAGCATCTCGGCGGTGCCACGCAGCACGCGCGCGGCGTTGAGGGTGCGCACCAGGGGCAGGTACGCCCCGGTCGCGTCCGCGTAGGACGCGATGGTGCCAGTGGGGTCGGCCGGCGACACCGGATGGGTCGCGAACGCGGTTCCGGTGGTGCCCAGGGCGACCACCACGTCGCCCTCGGCCAGGCCCGCGCCGAGCGCGAGGGCGGCGTTCGCGCTCGTACCGGCCGATACCAGGACCCCTTCGGGGGTACGGCCTGCCGCGCCGCCGGGCGGCAGCACGTTCGGGGTGCGCGGCACCCGACCGATCGCGAGATGCAGCAGATCCTCGCGCCACTCCCCCGTGGTCGCGTAATAGCCGGTGGTGGACGCGTCCGCGCGGTCGGTCACCGCGTCGGGAGGACAGCCCAGCAGTTGCCACGTGATCCAGTCGTGCGGCAACAGGACCGACGCGACCCGGGCCACCGCCTCGGGCTCGAAGCGGGCGAATCGCCGCAGTTGCGCGATGGCCGAGGACGTCCCCGGCACCGAGCCGGTCGCGGCCGTCCACGCGGCGGGACCGCCGAGTGCGTCGAGCAGATCCGCGGCCGCGCCGGAGGCGCCGAAGTCGTCGGGGGGCAGCGGGTGGGCGAGTACGACGCCCTGCGCGTCCAGTGGCACCGCGCCGTGGTTCTGCGCGGCCACCCCGATCGCCGCCACGCCGTCGAGGAGCCCGCCGGCGGCGGCCTCGCCGAAGGCGCGCAGCCACGCGCCGGGCGTGGTCGCGGCGCCCTCGGCGTATGGGGCCAGGCCCTGCCGCAGCGGGATGCCGGTCGCGGCATCGCAGACCAGGATGCGCAGTTGACGCGTCGAGCAGTGCACCCCGGCGACGAGGGTGGGCGTGGAACTTGTCGGCATGCGCGAATTCTGACAGCAGACGGACGCTTGATCGGTCGAGATCCGCCGATCGGTGCCGGCCGGGGGCCGGCCGACACCGCCGGACCGGGTCGAGCCGGGGGCGGTGGGCCGGTCGGGCCGGGAGGGCCCGCTAGTCGAGGTAGCCCCGGAGTTGTTCGGAGTAGGAGCGTTCGCGGAGTCGGGACAAAGTGCGTGACTCGATCTGTCGTATGCGCTCGCGCGTGACGCCGAAGACTCGGCCGATCTCCTCCAGGGTGTGCGGTTCGCCGTCGGTGAGGCCGTAGCGCAACTGGACCACCCGGCGTTCGCGGTCGCCCAGGGTGGACAGCAGGGCCTCCAGGTGTTCGCGCAGCATGAGGTAGGCGGCCGCCTCGGCGGGCGAGGTCGCGTGGGTGTCCTCGACGATGTCGCCGAGCGCGATGTCGTCCTCGCCCACGGGCGTGTGCAGCGACACCGGCTCCTGCGCCAGGCGCAGGACTTCGGTGACCCGTTCGGCGGTGAGGTCGAGCACGGCGGCCACCTCCTCGGCGGTGGGTTCCTCGCCGCGTTCCTGGAGGAGGCGGCGTTGCACCCGGATGACCCGGTTGATCAGCTCGACCACGTGGACCGGGACGCGGATGGTGCGGGCCTGGTCGGCCAGCGCTCGGCTCATCGCCTGGCGGATCCACCACGTGGCGTAGGTGGAGAACTTGTAGCCACGCGTGTAGTCGAACTTCTCGACGGCGCGGATCAGCCCCAGGTTGCCCTCCTGGACCAGGTCGAGCAGGCCCAGGCCGCGGCCGACGTAGCGTTTGGCGATGGACACCACCAGGCGCAGGTTGGCCTCGATCAGTCGGCGCTTGGCCTGGGTCCCGGTGCGCACGAGCGTGGTCAGCGCCTCGCGGGCGGCGGGGTCGGGGGGCGGTTCGGCGAGCAGGCGTTGCTCGGCGAACAGGCCCGCCTCGACGCGGCGGGCGAGTTCGACCTCGTCGGCGGCGGCGAGCAGTGGTACGCGCCCGATCTCGCGCAGGTATTGGCGCAGCAGGTCGGCGGAGAGGCCGCCCGGCTCGTCCGGGCGCGGGGGCTCGTCGGGTTCGGGTTCGGGTTCGGGTTCGGCCGGAGGGTCGGGCGACGGGTCGAGCGACGTGGGTTCGGCCGCTTCGGGTGGCGCGGGTCCTGGGGGGGTGTCCTCGGTGGGGACGGTGACCTCGCCCGGTGCAGGCTCAACCGTCACGTTCGCGTGGGCGGGGTCGCCGCCGGGCGTTTTCCCCCGTCTGGTGTGCCGATGCACCTTCCCCAGTGTGCTGCACGAGGGCGCCGCGCAGGAGGGGCCCGGGCGGGGAAAATCGGCCGGTTCAGTGGGTTTTCGATCGGCGCGCGGTGGACGTGGGGTGTCGCGGGGCGCGGCCGGCCCGGGTCAGGCCGTGCCGGGGGCGTACAGCGCCTCGGCGCCACGGTCGCGCAGGGCGCGTTGGTAGGCCTCCAGGGTGTTCAGTTCCTGCCACACCAGCGCGTAGGCCTCCGCTTCACGGGGGTCGATGCGCAGCAGCCGCGACTTGGCGTCGGCGATCCGGCGTTCGGCGGAGTAGACGCGCAGGGCGACCAGGTTCGTGTCGGCGTAGGGCCGGTCCGGCTCGGCGGTGCGGCGCATGGTCTCCACGGCCAGTTCGGTGACCATGCCGCGGACGGTGTCGTCGGGGGCGGCGGCGCGCACCTCGCCGACCCAGTTCGCGGTCTGCGCGAGTTCGCACGAGACGCCGCCCGCGACCGCGATCGCGGCGCGCACCGCCGCGTAGGGCGGGGCGGTGAACTCGTCGGTCTCGTAGTAGTCGAAGGCGGGTGCCACCAGGGCGGGCGCCTGAAGCGCGAGCTTGAGCACCTCACGCTGGACGGCCTGGCGCGAGTCGCGCGGGTCGGGTCGGAACCCGGCGGGGCGCTGCGGTGGTTGCGGTTGCTGCTGCTGGTGGGGCTGTTGCCGTCCGGCGCCGGCCGCCGCGCGTGCGCCGCGCTCGCGCTGCCAACGGTTGACCTGGGCGACTCGGCCGACCACGAACTTCTCGTCCAGGAAGCCGAGCATCGAGTCGAGCCGGACCGCGTACGTGTGCCGCAGGGCCTGGTCCTTGATACCGGCGATGACCGGCGCGGCGGCGTCGAGGGCGGCGACCCGGCCCTCGGCGGTGGACAGGTCGTGGCCCTCGATCCGGCTCTTGATGGCGAACTCGAACAGCGGGACCCGCGCGTCGATCAGGTCGAGCACGGCCTGGTCGCCGTGCGACAGGCGCAGGTCGCACGGGTCGAGGCCACGCGGCTCGACCGCGACGAATGTGCGGGTGACGAACTTTTGGTCCTCCTCGAACGCGCGCAGGGCCGCCTTCTGCCCCGCGGCGTCGCCATCGAACGTGAAGATCACCTCGCCGCGGAACTCGCCGGAGTCCATCAGCAGTCGGCGCAGCACCTTGATGTGTTCGTCGCCGAAGGACGTGCCGCACGTGGCGATCGCGGTGCCGGCGCCGGCGAGGTGACACGCCATGACGTCGGTGTAGCCCTCGACGATCACCGCCCGGCCGCCCTTGGCGATCTCCTTCTTCGCGAGGTCGAGGCCGTACAGGACCTGCGACTTCTTGTAGATCGGCGTCTCGGGGGTGTTGAGATATTTGGGGCCGTTGTCGTCGTCGTAGAGCTTGCGCGCGCCGAAGCCGATGACGTCGCCGGTGATGTCGCGGATCGGCCAGATCAGCCGACCGCGGAAGCGGTCCATCGGGCCGCTGCGGCCTTCACTGGCGAGGCCGCCTTCAAGCATCTCCTGGGGCGTGAAGCCCTTGCCGCGCAGGAACCGGACCAGGTTCTCCCAGCCCTTGGGCGCGTAGCCCAGGGAGAAGCGCTCGGCGGCGTCCTGCTCGAAGCCGCGGTCGGCGAGGAACCGGCGGGCGGTGTCGGCCTCGGGCGAGCCGAGTTGATCGGTGAACCACTGCGCGGCGATCTTGTGCGCCTCGACCAGGCGGGTGCGGCGGCCCTGTTGGCGGCCTGGGGTGTAGCCGCCCTCCTCGTAGCGCAGTTCGATGTTGTACTGCTGCGCGAGGCGCTCCACGGTCTCGGAGAACGTCGTGTGGTCCAGGCGCATGACGAAGTCGAGAACGTCGCCGCCCTCGCCGCAGCCGAAGCAGTACCAGAGGTTCTTGGCCGGGCTGACCTGGAAGGACGGGGATTTCTCGTCGTGGAAGGGGCACAGCCCCTTGAAGTTTCCTCCGCCCGCGTTGCGGAGTTGCAGGTGTTGTTCGGCGATCTCCGCGATGCGTGCCGTCTCGCGGACCCGCCTGACGTCTTCCTCACGGATACGGCCGGCCACAGTCGTCGATTCTACGGGTGCGGTGCGGTCGCCACGGAGGGGACCGCCGAGGTCGTCGTGCGCGTCGGGCGATTCGTCGGGTAAATGGCTGCGGAAGTCGTCGCCGGGGTCACCGTGTGCTCAGTAGGGCGTGTCGGCTGATCGCGGCGCTGTCGGTCAGGGAGGCGACCTGGTCGACCACCACGCGCAGGCGGGCCGCGTCGTCGGCGGCTTCGGCCCAGTCGGCGCGCAGCGACACGTCGAGGGTGCCCGGGGCGCCGTCGGCGATCAGCTCGACGAGTTCGACGATCACCGTGCGCTGGGCCTCGCGCAGGATGTCGGCGCCTTCACGGGCCATCACGTAGCGGGCGGTGACGGCCTTGAGGACGGCGCATTCGAGGCGGATCTCGCGCGGGACGATCAGGTCGGCCTCGTAGCGGGACGCGGGGGCGGTGCCGTGCACCTCGCGGGTGGCGTGTTCGGCGGCCCGGCAGAACCGGCCGATCAGGGAACTCGTCGCGTTCTTGAGCGCGGCCTGGGCCCGGCGCGAGCCGTCGTAGCCGATCGGCCAGTAGTCGAGGGCGAGGAGGCGGTCGAGTGCCTCGTCGAGTTCGTCGTGGCCGCAGTCCGGGAGGTAGCGGCGCACGCACAGGTCGAGCAGTGCGTGTCGTTCGTCGGCGTCGCGCAGGTGGGTCAGGTCCAGGCGGTGCGACTGGACCGCGTCCTCCAGGTCGTGCACGGAGTAGGCGACGTCGTCGGACCAGTCCATGACCTGGGCCTCCAGGCATCGGCGGCCCGGTTCCGCGCCCTCGCGGATCCAGTCGAAGACCGCGCGGTCGTCGTCGTAGACACCGTAGGAGTGGGTGTCCTGGCGGCGCGGCCACGGGTACTTGAGCACCGCGTCCAGGCACGCGCGGGTGAGGTTGACGCCGACGCTGCTGCCGTCGGGGGCGAACGTCTTGGGTTCGAGGCGGGTCAGCAGCCGCAGGCTCTGCGCGTTGCCCTCGAAGCCGCCGCACGACGTGGCGGCGTCGTCGAGCGCGCGCTCGCCGTTGTGGCCGAACGGCGGGTGGCCGAGATCGTGGGCCAGGCACGCGGTTTCGACCAGGTCGGGGTCGCAGCCCAGGGCTTGGCCGAGTTCACGGCCGATCTGGGCGCATTCGAGCGAGTGGGTGAGTCGGGTGCGCGGGCTGTCCTGGCCTGCGGCGGCGGTCTCCCCCGGTACGACGACCTGGGTCTTGCCGGCGAGGCGACGCAGCGCCGCCGAGTGCAGCACCCGGGCTCGGTCCCGCTCGAACGACGTGCGTCCGCGCCGCTTGTTGGGCTCGGGAACCCATCGCTCGACGTCCTCGATCGCGTAGTGCGAATGTCCCGATCGCTGCCCTGCCGAAGTGCTGTCCACTTGTCCACATTAAGGACTCCTGCCGACATCCGACGGCGGCGGGAGCGCGAATCTCCCGGCGCAGGGACCTGTTCATCGCGCGTCCGACAGTTTGCCGCGCAGTTGTAGGACCGCCTTGGTGTGAATCTGGCACGTGCGGCTCTCGGTGACGCCGAGCACCTGGCCGATCTGGGACAGGGTCAGGCCCTCGAAGTAGTAGAGCGTGACCACGGTTTTCTCCCGCTCGGGCAGCGCGTTGACCGCCCGGGCGAGCAGGTGGCGCATCTCGCGGCTCTCGGCCACCTCCACCGGGTCGTCGGCGGTGGTGTCCTCCAGGGTGTCCACGAGGCTCAGTCGGTCGCCGCCCTCCTGTCCGGTGTGCAGGAGTTCGTCGAGGGCCATGACGTTGATCAGCGAGAGTTGGCTGAAGATCGCGTGCAGGTCCTCCAGGGCGATGCCCATCTCGCGGGCGACCTCGACCTCGGAGGGGGTGCGGTTGAGTTTGGCCTCCAGGCCCGTGTACGCCAGTTCGACCGCGCGGGCCTTCTGCCGGACCGAGCGGGGAATCCAGTCCAGCGCGCGCAGTTCGTCGATGATGGCGCCGCGGATGCGGCTGATCGCGTACGTCTCGAACTTGATCGCGCGATCGAGGTCGAACTTCTCGATCGCGTCGATCAGGCCGAACATGCCGTACGACACGAAGTCGGCCTGGTCCACATTGGCCGGAAGGCCGACGCCGACGCGCCCGGCGACGTACTTCACGAGCGGCGAGTAATTCAGAATGAGGCGCTCGCGCAGACCGGGATCCCCCGAGCGCTTGAACTCGCTCCAGAGGTGTTCCAGCGCGCGGTTGGAAGCGCCACCGTCCTCGACGGTGACGGCCGGTCCGTCCTTGGACGCGGCCGCGGTGGCGCTCTTACGCCCTTGGGTGTGCTTGGGCATACGTGGCCTTGAGTCGTTCCACAAAGACGTGCGGGTACATCCGGTTCTTCGCGAGCGTAGCGTGACCGAGCGACTCCCGAGCGCTACGACCGCCGGCGTCTGCCTCGATCCGACCGGTCGCGGTGGGCCGGGCCGGGCCCCGCGAACCGGGGTCGGGGTCGGCCGAGGCGGGCGGGCGTCGACGGTCGACGGGGGTGG
>NZ_WWJX01000303.1 GCF_009865215.1 Streptomyces sp. SID3343
GCCGCTCTCCTCGCTGCGCTCGTCGAACACTCGACGGGGGCCGAAGGGGGTGGGCGCCGACGCGCCGAGACCGCAGCCGGGTCCCGCTCCGGACCTGGATTGTGGCCGCGAAGCGCCAACCGCAGCAGGACCGCCCGACCCGACCGGCCCCGGCCCGGGTCGGCGAAGCCGAGGGCCGGCCGAAGCCTGGGCCGCGAGGCGGATCGGGCCGCCCCGGTCGCGGTGGACCGCAGCCCTCGCACCGACGCGGTGGTGCGGGTGGAACAACCCCCGCCACCAAAAACGCGACCGCAGCCCCCGCGCTGCGGCATCCCCCCCGACGCGCCCCACGCCCCACCACACGGCGACCGCCCCCGCACCGAGGAATCGGAACGAGGGCGGTCGAGGGTGTGACGTCGTTCAGTCCTTGATCTCACACAGGACCGCACCGGAGGTGACGGTCGCGCCCACCTCGGCGACCAGACCCTTGACGGTGCCGGCCCGGTGCGCGTTGAGCGGCTGTTCCATCTTCATGGCCTCCAGGACCACGATCAGCTCGCCCTCGGCGACGACCTGGCCCTCCTCGACCGCGACCTTGACGATCGTGCCCTGCATCGGGCTGGCCAGGGAGTCCCCGCTCGCCGCCGCGCCGGCCTTCTTGCCGCCACCGCGCTTGGGGGCCTTCTTGCCCGCGGCCGGAGCCGCACCCGACGCGCCGAGGCCCGCCGGGAGGGTGACCTCGAAGCGCCGACCGTTGACCTCGACCACGACCGACTCGCGTTCCGCGGCCTCGTCGGCGGCGTCCGCGGCGCCCGCGAACGGGGCGATGGTGTTCTCGAAGCCGGTCTCGATCCACCGGGTGTGCGCGGTGAACGCCTCGTCGGAACCGTGGATCTCGGGCGCGAACGCCGGGTCCTGAACCACCACGCGGTGGAAGGTCAGGGCCGTCGCCATGCCGTCGATCTCGAACTCGTCGAGCGCGCGCTTGGCCCGCTGCAGGGCCTGCTTGCGGTCGCTGCCGGTGACGATCAGCTTCGCGAGCAGCGAGTCCCACGCCGGGCCGATGACCGAGCCCTGCTCGACGCCCGAGTCCAGGCGCACGCCCGGGCCCGACGGCGGCAGCCACTTGGTGACCGTGCCGGGGGCCGGCAGGAAGCCGCGCCCCGGGTCCTCGCCGTTGATCCGGAACTCGAACGAGTGACCGCGCATCTCCGGGTCGTCGTAGCCGAGTTCCTCGCCGTCGGCGATCCGGAACATCTCGCGCACGAGGTCGATACCGGCGACCTCTTCGGTGACCGGGTGCTCGACCTGCAGGCGGGTGTTGACCTCCAGGAAGGAGATCGTGCCGTCCTGGCCGACGAGGAACTCGCAGGTTCCGGCGCCGACGTAGCCGGCCTCCTTGAGGATGGCCTTCGACGCGCGGTACAGCTCGGCGTTCTGCGCCTCGCTCAGGAACGGCGCGGGCGCCTCCTCGACGAGCTTTTGGTGCCGGCGCTGGAGCGAGCAGTCGCGCGTGGACACGACGACCACGTTGCCGTGGGTGTCGGCCAGGCACTGCGTCTCGACGTGCCGCGGCTGGTCGAGGTAGCGCTCGACGAAGCACTCGCCGCGACCGAACGCGGCCACTGCCTCGCGCACGGCCGAGTCGTACAGCTCGGGGATCTCTTCGAGGTTGCGGGCGACCTTGAGGCCGCGACCGCCACCGCCGAAGGCGGCCTTGATGGCGATCGGCAGGCCGTTGGCCTTCGCGAACTCCACGACCTCCGCGGAACCGGAGACCGGGTCCGCGGTGCCGGCGACCAGGGGCGCGCCGGCCCGCTGGGCGATGTGCCGGGCGGCCACCTTGTCACCGAGGTCGCGGATCGCCTGCGGAGGCGGTCCGATCCAGGTGAGTCCGGCGTCCAGCACGGCCTGGGCGAATTCCGCGTTTTCCGACAGGAATCCGTACCCGGGGTGAATGGCGTCCGCGCCCGAGTCCCGGGCGGCCCCCAAAACCTTGGCCACGTCCAGGTAGCTCTCGGCCGGAGTGTTCCCGCCGAGCGCGTGGGCCTCGTCGGCCACCCGCACGTGCAGAGCATCCCGGTCCGGTTCTGCGTAGACGGCCACACTGGCGATGCCGGCGTCACGGCATGCTCGGGCGACGCGGACCGCGATTTCCCCACGGTTGGCGATGAGTACCTTGCGCACGATCTGGCTCCCTCCTCGGCTGCGGAGAGTCTAGGGATTCGGAGGTGGGGACACATGGCCGCCCCACCTCGTCGTGGGTACGACAACCCGCCACGTTCATGGCCTGCGGTGGAGCTGCCGGCCACGTTGCCGGTGAGGTCAACGTACTCCGCACCGCTGCGCTTTCGATGCGCGGGTACTGGAACGTGTTCCAGTTCACCACGGGCGTCGTCGCGGCGGGTCAGCCGCCCATGCAGTCCCCACCGCTCACCGGAGCGGCGAGCCGGCTCTCGGGGACGTTGGCGCCGGCCATCTTCCCGCAGTGTTTACAGGCTTTCGCCCACGGTTTACCCGCCGGTCCGTCCGGGCCGTACTGATACACCCACTCGTGCTCGACATGCCCCTCGGCGCACATGTCCCACGCGTTGCCCGGCTCGTCGTCGTTCATCGCTTTCCTTTCGTGGTGCTCCCCGTGTTCGTGGTGCTCCCCCCGTGCGCAGGCTACGAGCGCGAGCGGACGCAAGAGGTCGAAACGCGCGAATCACCCGGTGGGCGTGGCGGCGTGCATCGCACTGTCGGCTCCGGTCGCTCCGGTCGCTTCGGTCGGCCCGGCCGGCCCGGTCGTCGCGGTCGGGAGAATCGGCCGGTCGTGAACGCCGCCCGGTGGTTCGCGATTGCGAACACCTTTGCGACAGAGCCCTGTTGCCGGAACGGACCACGACCGGCTTCGTCGCGGTCGGCATTTCCCGAAGTCCAACCGAGCGGTATTTATCGCGCGGTGTTTCCCCGACCGGGTCGTACCTGCCACGATATGAAACGTCTACGGCATCCCATGCCTGGGCGGGAGGCACTTGTGACAGAGGTGTTCTTGCGGCGGCTGACCCGTTGGCAGGCGGACCAACAGCGGGAAGCCGTAGCGGATACGTACGTCAAGACCTATGGCGACGACCCGCCCGGCCGACCGGAATTCCTACGGCGCTACGCCGATCACATCCAGCAGCCCGGATTCGAGATGGTCGTCGCGAACGGCGCCGGCGCGGCCGGGTGCACGTACGGATTTCCACCTCGGCGGGCGAGTGGCTGGTGGACCGGATTTCGCGGCGAGTTGGCCGACGACGTGGCCGAACTCGCCTCCGCCGGAAGCGTGTTCGTGATCATCGATATGATGGTCGTGCCCCAGCAGCGGCGTCGGGGCCTGGCCACGCGTATGCAGGAGCGGCTGCTCGCGGGCACCGACGCGACATTCGCCGCGGCCCGGGTGAACCGCGACAACCACGCCGCGCTCGCGGCGTTTCGCGCGTGGGACTGGTCGCGACTGGGCGAATGGCAGCCGGATGCCGACACCGCGCCGAGCGAGGTGTGGGGGCGCCGCATCCGAAAGTGAGCCGGCCGCGTCCCCTGTCGAGAGTGGGCACGAGACCGCCTCCTCAAGCTTCGTACCCAGACGACCCGGGGGAGACGGCGATGGCCGGCAAAATGATGCGCAAGGCGTATGAGGCCGGTGCCGGATTCGCGGAGGCTCGTGCGCGGCGCCCCGAGCCGGTCGGCCGGTTGTCCTTCGAATGGGTGGCCGGCGTACTGCTCGTCGTCCTCGCGACGTCGGCCGCGCTCGTCCTGCTTCGGGTGGGCCTGAACCCGCCGGTGACGCCGATCGCGCCGACCGACCCGTCCGCCTACGGCGCGGGTCCGCAGCCGATCGCCATGGGTGATTCGTGGTCGGTGGGAGACCTGGTCGCGGTGTTGCTGCCGTGGGCCGTACCGCTGGTGATCGGCGGTATCGGGCTCACCGACAGCGTGTTCACGCATCGTCGCGGCAGTGTCGCCGGAGTGTTGGTCATCGGGCTCGCGGGGGCCGCGATCACCACCGTGCTCGACCCGATCGCGACCCACGTCGACGGCTCCGGCGACTCGCGCTGGCTCGGGTTCGTCTACCTGTTGCGGTTCGGCTTCGCGGTACAGGTGCTCGTCGGCGTCGTGCTGTGGATCCACCTCGCCGTACCGCGCCATCAGGCGCCGCTGAACGCGGCGTTCGCGGCCACGCTCGCGGCGGCCGTGCCGCTGCTGTTCGTGCTCGGCGGGCGCGACGTGCTCGAACCGATGTGGGAGTCGGGGGCGGGGCTCCAGACCTGGCTGCCGCTCGCCGCGTTCGGCCTGATGCTGATCCTGATTCCCACCGGCCGCGTCCTGGTGCCCTCGGGCCGAGGCTGGACGAGCGCCGAGGGCGGCGCGTTCGGCGGCGTCGCGCTGCTCGGCGTGGTCGGGGTGGCGGTGGCGGTGGCCGCGCTGGTGATGGGCGACGACAAACCCAAGGTGTTCGCGCTGTGGCCGGTGATCGCGCTCGCGGGTTGCCTGGTCGCGGCGGGCCTGACGTATCGGGTGGACGGTGTCCGCTCGGTCGCCGGGGCGCTGCTGGCGATGGCGGTCGGGATCGCGGCGTTCCCGGCCGCGCTGTTCGCGTGGGACCGCACCGAGGGCAACCCGGGTCTGGGCCTGGACGGGCCCGCCGAGTACGTGCCGTGGCTGCTCGGTCTCGTGCTGGCGGGCGTACTCGGGGCGGTCGCCGCGCGCACGCTCGGGTCGTACGCGATCGGCCTGGCCGCCCTGGGCCTGGTGTTCGCCGAACTGATCGGCCCCGACGCGGGCGCCGGCCACCAACTCGCGATTCGCTGCGCGGGCGCGGCGGCGATCGGCGTGGTGATCGGTGGGCTGCGACCGGAGCCGGCCCTCGCCGCGTTCGGCCTGGGCGCGGCGTGCGGACCGGTGTGGCCGGAGCTTCAGGCGGCCTCGCTCGAATACGACTGGGTCGACGTGCTCACCGACAAGCCCGGCGGGGTACCGCTGCCGCTTCTGGTGCTCGCGGCGGTCGCGCTGCCGCTGGCGGTCGTGGGCGGCCTCGCGGGCACCCGCCGGCCGCCGCAGCCGCCGAGGCCGCCT
>NZ_WWJX01000304.1 GCF_009865215.1 Streptomyces sp. SID3343
GGGCCGAACGACGCCACCACCGCGCGCCCGCCCGCCGCACGCAGCGTGGCCGCCATCGCCGCCACCGCGCGCTCCGGGTCGGCCTCGCCCGTGGCCTCACGCAGCTCGTCCGCGTTCGGCTTGACCACGTCGGGTCCCGCCGCGACGCCCGCGAGCAGCGCGGGCCCGGACGCGTCGAGCAGAACCGGTACGCCCGCCGCCTTGGCGAGCGCGACCAATTCGGCGTACCCGCTCACCGGCACACCCGGCGGCAGACTTCCGGAGAGCACCAACGCCGAGGCTCCGCCCAGGAGTTCGCCCACCTTGCCGACCAGCGCCGACCACTCGGCGGCGCCGAGCGCGAGCCCGAACTCGTTGAACGACGTCGCGCCGCCCGACGAGGTCTCCACGATCGTCGTGGTGGATCGCGTCTCGGCCGCGACCGGCACCTCCACCAACGCGATGTCCGCCGCCTTGAGCTCGGCCCGTATTCGCTCCCCGGTCGGCCCGCCCAACGGAGCCACCGCCGACACCGCGACCCCGAGCCCGCGCAGCACCCGCGCGACGTTGATCCCCTTGCCACCCGCACGCCCTGCGACCGACGCGGGCCGGTTGCTGCCGTGCCGGGCCATCCGTTCGACGTGATACGTGACGTCCCACGCGGGGTTGGGCGTCACCACCACGATCACCGAGCCCACCCCGCTCCTGCACAGACTTCCCGGCGGCCCTCGCAGCGGCCTTCCCACCGGCCTCGTCGGCCTCGACGCGTCACGACTCGTCGCCCTCCAACACCACGGAGCGCGTGAGGTGCCGCGGCTCGTCGGGGTTCAGGCCCAGGCTCTCCGCGATCGCCACCGCGAGCTTCTGCACCCGGATCAGCTCCGCCATCGGGTCGAGCTCACCGGCCACGAACGTCCCGCCCGTCGCCGCGACCTGCTCCGCGAGGCCCTCGGGCGCCGGGCCGAAGACCCACGTGATCCGGTTCGGCGCCGCGATGCTGATCGGCCCGTGCCGGTACTCCATCGCCGGGTAGCTCTCGGTCCAGGCCCCCGCGGCCTCGCGCATCTTCAGCCCGGCCTCGGTGGCGAGGCCGACGGACCACCCGGTGCCCAGGAAGGTGAACTGCTCCGCCGCCACGAACTCGGGCGCGGGCACGGCCGCGACCGCGATCTTGGCGTCCCGCACGGCCGCGCTCAGGTCCTCGCCGAGGTGCGCCCGCAGCAGCGCGAGCGCCGTGGTCGCGAAGCGGGTCTGGACGACCGACTTCTCGTCGGCGAAGTCCAGCATGACGATCTCGTCCGCCGCGTCCATGATCGGCGTCCCGGGTGTACCGGTGATCGCGGTCGTGGGCACCGTGCCGCGGATGTCCGCGAGCAACCGCAGCACCTCGGTCGTGGTTCCCGAGCGGGTCAGCGCGATCACCCGGTCGTAGTCCCGAACGCCCGGGAACTCCGACGCCGCGAACGCGTCGGTCACGCCCTGCCCGGCGCGCTCGCGCAGCACTGCGTACGCCTGCCCGATGAACCACGACGTCCCACACCCGACGAACGCAACGCGCTCGCCCGGCTTCGGGAGGCCCGCGCAGTCTCCCGCGAGCGCGGCGGCGCGCGTCCACAGTTCGGGCTGGTCGGCGATCTCACTGGCGGTGTGGCTGACGGTGGTCATGGTGCTCCCGGCTCTTCGACGATGCGCAGCGCTCTTCGCTGCCGCACTCACGTACTACGCACTACGTACTCGGTCACTGGCACTCGGTAGTCGGCACACCCGGCACTGCCCATCCATCCACAGTGCTCGGCGATGCTCACTGATGCAGTGTGATGCTTGAAACTATTCATTTGATAGCAGTTTCAAGCACTAATGAGCAACGCCACACGTATCAAAGATGCCCGATACACACCTTTTGACAGGAAAAGACACGAGAGCCAACTGCTCGAAGCAGCACTCCGCCCAACCAACAAACGAGCCCATCGATCCACCCAACGCCCGCCCCGGACATCCCGGCCCCGGTCGCCCTCCGGCGCCACTTCCACCGGATGCAGACTCGCGCCCTGCCCGGAGTCCGACCGACGTCCCGCACACTCGACCGGCCCGGACCTCGGTGCGGTAGGCCACACTCGTCCGCTCCGTGCCCTTCGCCCCTGGATCTTGCGCGCCTTCCGCAGTACACAGCGTCCAGCACCGGGATCCAGGGCGAAGGAAGCACCACCGTGACCACGACAGCGACAAACGACAACCGTGACGCGTGGCAGGCACTGCTCGACGAGCTCACGCGACGCCGAGCCGAAGCCCGGGCCATGGGCGGACCGGAGAAGCTGGCCCGCTACGGCGCGGACGGCCGGCGCCTGCACGCCCGGGCCCGGATCGCCGCTCTCCTCGACGACGACTCGTTCACCGAGCTCGGCACCCTGGCCGGCGGACCACAGGCCCCGGCCGACGCGTACGTCGCCGGGTCCGGCCTGCTCGACGGTCGGCCGGTATTCGTCGGCGCCGAGGACTTCACCGTCCAGGGCGGTTCGATCGGTCCGGGCGCCGCCGCCAAGCGTTCCCGGCTTGCGCGGCTGGCGGGCCAAGAGCGCGCGCCTTTGATCACGATGCTCGAAGGTGCCGGGCACCGGGCCACCAACTCCCTGGCCGGGCACACGGCCTCGCCGGGAGACCTACAGGCCCTGGTCGATCTGGCGGGCCTGGTTCCCACCGTCGCGATCGTGCACGGGCCCTCTGCCGGACACGGTGCGCTGACCGCTCCCCTGGCCGATTTCACGATCATGGTGGAAGGCACCGCGGCGCTTTTCACGGCCGGCCCGCCCCTGGTCGCCGCCGCGACCGGCGAGCGCGTCGACAAGCACACCCTCGGCGGCAGCGCCGTGCACTGCGTCGTCAGCGGCGTCGCGCACAACGCGGTCCCCGACGACGCGGCGGCGCTGCGGCTGACTCGCCGCTACCTGTCGTACTTCCCGCCGAACGCGTGGCAGCGGCCCCCGTACGCCGGGCCCGAGGCCGGCAACACGGACATCGCCCCTCGCCCCACCGACGCGCTCTTGGACCTGATCCCCCCGGACGCGCGCCGCCCGTACGACATCCGCGCCGTGCTCGACGAGGTCTTCGACGCGAGAACGGTGCTGGAGATCCAACCGGCCCACGCGGCTTCGATCGTCACCGCGCTCGCGCGCCTGGGGGGTCATGCGGTGGCCGTGGTCGCCAACCAGCCCGCGGTCCGGGCGGGCACGATCGACGTCGATGCAGCCGACAAGGCCGCGCGCTTCCTCCAGGTCGCGGGCGCGTTCCACCTACCCGTGGTCTTCCTGGCCGACAACCCGGGCGTACTGGCGGGCACGGCGTCCGAACGGGCCGGCATCCTGCGCGCGGCGGCGCGGTTGTTCGCGGCTCAACACCGTTTGCGGGTACCGAAGTTGCACGTCACCGTGCGCAAAGCGTTCGGCTTCGGCAGTTCGGTGATGGCGATGAACCCGTTCGACGCGCAGACCGTCTCGTACGCGCTGCCCGGCGTCACCCTGGGCGGTATCCCGGCCGCGGCCGGCGCCGCCACCGCCAAGCACGACGCGGCCACGACCGAACGCCTGCGCGCCAACGAGTCGAGCGGCCCGTGGCGATCCGCGAGCGCCCTGTCCTACGACGACGTGATCGCCCCGACGGAGGTACGCGACGCGCTTCTCGCCGGCCTGACCCGCGCCGGCAACCGCCACCACTCGACCGGCCCGGTCGAACCCGTGCGACACACCGGTTACCTCCCGTGACCGCCCCGTAAGCGACATCACCTAGGCTCGTGGCATGGACGTCCTGGGTGATCTGCTGCGCGGAATCAGAGCCGACGGGGCCCTGTTCGACCGACAACTCCTGCCCGCCGCGCCGTGGTCCCGGCGCTACGACACGGGCGCACCGCTCACCCTGTGCACGCCGGCGGCCGGCGCGGCCCGGCTGATCACGGCGAACGGCGAAGTGGTCCGGCTGCGCGTCGGCGGCACCGCCCTGGTCCGCGGGCCGGGCGCCTTCACGGTCGTCGACGACCCCGACCACGAGGGACCCACCGAGCTGATCGTGGGCGCGTACCGGGCGCACGCCGACATCGGCCGCCGACTGCCCGACGCGCTCCCCGACCTGCTGGTCCTGCCGGACGACGAAAGCTGTGAGCCGCTCCTGAGCTTCGTCTCGGCCGAGGTCGTCGCCGACAAACCGGGCCAACAGCTCGTCCTGGACCGCCTGCTCGACTGGTTCCTGGTGTGCGCCCTACGCGATTGGTTCGACCGCCCCGACGCCCGGCCGCCGAAGTGGTACGTGGCCCTCGGCGACCCGATCGTCGGCGCCGCGCTGCGCGCCGTCCACGACGCGCCGGCGCGGCCGTGGACCATCGCCGCGCTCGCCGCCGAGGCGGGCGTGTCCCGCACGACCCTCGCCCAACGCTTCACCGCACTGGTCGGCACCCCACCCTTGGCCTACCTCACCGAATGGCGCATGGCCCTGGCCGCCGACCTCCTCACCGAACGCGAGTCCACGGTCGCCGCAGTGGCCCGCCGAGTCGGCTACTCCGACCCCTTCGCCTTCAGCACAGCCTTCAAACGAGTCCGAGGCCTGAGCCCAACAGCCCACAGAAGCACCAAGGCCGCGTAACCACCGTTCGAGAACAACGCCCCGCCCAACAACAGCCGAGGCACCCCACCCCCAACCCCTCCCAGCCCGTCCGGCGTTTGAGGACAACACCCCCCGAACACCAACAGACGCGCCACAAGCCCACCAACCCCTCCCAGCCCGTCCCGCCTTCGAGAACAACACCCCTCAAACGCCAACAGGCGCACCCCGAGCCCACCAACTCCTCCCAGCCCGTCCCGCCTTCGAGAACAACACCCCTCGAACACCAACAGACGCGCCACAAGCCCACCAACCCCTCCCAGCCCGTCCGGCGCTTGAGGACAACACCCC
>NZ_WWJX01000305.1 GCF_009865215.1 Streptomyces sp. SID3343
CTCGAAGCCGCCGCGCGCGATCCGCAGCACCGCGTCCCGCATCGCCCGCCCTCGCGCCAACTCGGCCGCCGTCACCGCGACGCGCGCGGGATCGAGCCGAAGTCGGCTCACCGCAAGCCAGTCGGCCAAGTCGCCGGGCGCGTGCAGCACTTCCCACCGGGACAGTTCGCCGGGGCCACCCGTGGTCAGGAACTCCAGGCACAGTGCGCCCGGATCGAAGAGATACGCCCTGCCGTCCCGCGAGTGCAGGACTACCCCGGTTGCCGACTCCATCCTGTAACCACTCCCACCGGTCGCACGTGACCCCGATCCCACCCGAGCCGCCGGGCCGGCGCGAGAAAACCACCGCGAGAACGACCAACCGCCGCGAGACGGACCAACCACCACGGGAAGAATCAACCGCCGCGAGACGGACAAACAACCGCGAGACGAACCACGTCGGGAAGGACCACCGCGACGCAGACCTCCGCCACCGAACCCACCCCGACGCGCCCCGCCCCGAGGTCTACCGCTGCCGGATCACGGCCTCCTGCACCACCGACGCGACCAGCACACCGTCGTGGTTGTAGAACTCGCCCATCGCCAACCCCCGCGCGTCCTGCGCCGACGGCGACGCCTGCGCGAACAGCAGCCACTCGTCCGCCCGGAACGGCCGCAGGAACCACACCGCGTGGTCGAGCGAGGCCATCTGGAGCTTGGCCGGGTTGGTGATGTACGGCCGCGCCGCCGTGCCCGCGAGGGTCAGGTCGGACATGTACGTGAGCCCGCACACATGCAGCAGCGGGTCGTCCGGAAGCTGCTTGGCGGCGCGCATCCACACCCTCTGATGCGGGATGCCGTCGACGGTGTGCGTGTCCGGAGCCGCGTCCGGCGGTACGAAGCGCAGGTCCATGAGCAGCCGGGTCTGCGACTCCTCGTAGTGCGCGCGCTCCTCGGCGGACAGCTTCTCGTAGGGGTCGGGGAGATCCTCCGGCAGCGGTACGTCCGGCATCGCGCGGCGGTGCTCGGGGGTGACCTCCGGGACCTTGAACGATGCCGAAAGGGTGAAGATCACCGCGCCGTGCTGGACGCCCGTGACCCGCCGGGTCGCGAACGAGCGTCCGTCGCGGACCCGGTCGACCTGGTACACGATCGGCGCCGTCGTACTGCCGGGGCGCAGGAAGTAGCTGTGCAACGAGTGCACATGACGGTCCGGTACCACGGTGCGGCCCGCGGCCACCAGGGCTTGCGCGGCGACCTGCCCGCCGAAGGCGCGCAAAGGCGCACCCGCGTGGCACCAACCGCGGAAGATGTTCTCCTCGATCTGCTCAAGCCTGAGCAGGTCGAGGAAGGTCTCGGCCCGGCCAGGGCCCTCGTCGGCAAGATCGTGTTCGGTCACGCTGCCCATGATGGACTACGGCCCCTCGGGGTGTGGCGGCCAGGAAGGACAACCGGGCCGCGCGGGGTGCGAAACCACGCGCCGAAGGTCGACCGCGGCGCGCGGCGGCCCCCGTGACCGGCCCCCGTGGCCGCCCCTCGTGACCGGCCCGCGTGACCGATCCCCGCGATCGGCCCCCCGTGACCGACCCTCGCGACCGACCCAGCCTCAGGACGCCGCCCTCAGGACGCCGAGCCCAGGAACGACTTGACGATCGGCCCGGCCGACTGTCCGCCGGTGATGCCGCCCTCGACCCACACCGCGACCGCGATATCGCCGCGGTAGGCGACCATCCACCCGTTGTTCGGCTTGCCCTCGCCGACCTCTGCGGTACCGGTCTTGGCGCCCACATCGCCGCTCAGCCCCGCGAGCGCGCCACGCGCGGTGCCCTCGGTGACCACGGACTTCATCAGTGTGCGCAGTTGGCCGCTCACCGCCGGGGTCAGCGACTTGGAAGCCTTCCAGAGCTGTTCCGTGTCGGGGGTCAGGTGCGGCTGGCGGAACGTGCCCGACTTCGCGGTCGCCACGACCGACGCCATAGTGAGAGGGTTCATCAGGACTTCCCCCTGACCGATCATGTCCGCGGTCTTCATGGTGTCGCCGGTCGCGGCCGGGACGCGGCCGTCGAACGAGACGATCCCCGTCTTCCAGTCGCCGCCGATACCGAAGTAGTCGTGCGCGACCCGGGACAGATCCTCGCCGTTCAGCTTGCTCTGGAGGGCGGCCATCGTCGTGTTGCACGACTGCGCGAAAGCCTGCTTGAACGAGGCGTCCGGATAGGCCCGCCCCTCCGAGTTGGTGAACGCCCGCCCGCCCGCGTTCGCGGTCTCCGGACAGCCGACCTTGGCGTCCAGGGTGACCGCGCCCATTTCGAGCAGCGTCGCGGCGGTGACGATCTTGAGCGTCGAGCCGGGCGGGGTCCGCCCCTGGAACGCGTTGTTGGCGCCGGCCGCCGGGTTGTTGACCACGGCGACGATCTCGCCGGTGCTGATCCGGACCGCCGCGAGCGCCGTGGTCCGCGACTCGCCCTTCACCGCCCGCTCGGCCGCCGCCTGGAGCTTGGCGTCGAGCGTGGTCTCGATGCCGCCTTCCTTGGGGGGTGCGGCGGTGGGGTCGCCGACCTTGGCGATCTCCTTGATCGGCGTGCCGTTGCCGGCCTGGACGAGCGTGATCGTCCCGCTGTCGGAACCCTTCTCGCCGGGCTTGGACTTGCGCAGCAGGCCGTCCTGGATCCCGCTCAGCGCGGGATGCTCGGCCGCGGGCAGCGCCGTACCGTCCTTGGCGTGCAACACCGGCCCGCCCGGACCGCTCTGCGTGCGGACCAGCTTGAATCGGGTCTGGGCCGACAACTCGGGGTGCAACACCGAGGGCGCCCACGTGACGACGTAGCCCTTGCCCGCCTGCGCGCCGGCCTTGGCCTCGGCGACGTTGAGCGTGCCGGTGTACGTCCAGTCGCCGGCCGACCCGACGGTCATCTTCGCCTCGAACGACACGGGTATGGCGCCGCCGGGAAGTTCGGGCTTGGGCTCGGCCGCGGTCAGGGTACGCGCTCGGATGTCGAGACCCGTATTGAAGTTCACCAGGGCGTCCGCCGCCGGGGTCGGGTCGTCGGTCAGCGCCGCCGCGCCCCTCCAGTTGCCGGCCCCCCACTCGGCGAGGAACCGGCGGGCGGCGTTGCTCGGGCTCTTCTCGCCGGTTGGCTGAGTCGAGGACGGGCTCGATTCGGTGTACGTGTCCGCGTCCTTGAGAAACGAATACGCCCCGTAACCCACTCCGCAGACCAACAGCAGCACCACCACCAACGCCACCAGGCCCACGACTAAGCCGCTGCGTCGGCCCGGTTCTTCGTCGTCGTCGTACACGTCAACCCCCCATGCCTTGCGCCGATCCCCTCGACGGACCCGAGAGTGTACGAGGCATCCAAAGGGTCGGTACTCCCCGGGGTCGACCGGTTACGTCCGGCGGGCACGGTTCCGGACCCCACCCGGTTGCCCAACCTGCGGATACGCCAAGTACCCCCGAAACGCGATCAGTTCGTGAGCAGCGCGACCAGACGCGCCGTCAGATCGGCGGCCCGGCCGCCCATGACACGAAACGCCTCGATCGGCTCGCCCATCGGATCGTCGAGTTCGTCGCCCGGTCGCGCGAGTCGGTTCGCCGGCCGCGTCGCGTCGACTCCGGCGATCCACTCGTCGCCGGACAGGGCGCCCCGGGGACCGAACTTTTCGCCCAGGCGCACGAGTTCGCCGAGCAAGAAGGTGTACGGCATGGCCTCGGGGGCGAGCGTGTCCACCGCCCACTGGTGCTCGCGTGACATGCCGACCACCAGGTCGGCCGAGCGCAGCAGGTCTGCGGTCAGCTTGCGGCTTCGGTGCCCGCCGGGGTCGATGCCGTACTCCACCAGCACCTGCACGCTGTGGTCGGCCATCGGTTTCGCGTTCCAGTCGATGGTGCCGGCCGAGGTGACGTCGGCCGGGAACGGCGAGCCGGCCAGCCGGTGGCGCAGCATCGCCTCGACCAAGGGGGAGCGGCAGATGTTGCCGCTGCATACGACCAGGACCGACGCGGCACGCGCATTCGCAGTCACGTCGCGGAGCATAGGCCGGCCTCGACCGACGCGGCGACGGGGGTCGCGAGCCGTTCACCCCGACGCGCCGCCCGCGGTCGCCGGCCCCGCGCGCCCGGGCTCG
>NZ_WWJX01000306.1 GCF_009865215.1 Streptomyces sp. SID3343
CCGACGCGGCCAGCGCGTGCAGATGTCCCACCGCCACCCACAGCGGCGGGTCGCCCACCCGACCGCCCGGCGGCCCGTGCAGCCGGCGCAACACTGATGCCAACCACAGGCCCGTCTCGGGCAACAGCACGAGTCGATCCACCTCGGCGCCGTCGCGGCGCTGCGCCGCGACGAGCAGGTCCCACGCCTCGTCGAGCGACGGCAACGGACCGAGTGTCCATGCCGCGTCGCTACGCGTGTCCAGCAAGAGATCCAGCAGCAACAGGCGTCTACTGCGCTCCGCCCGCCACAACTCGGCCGTCCCGAAGGGTCCGTCTCCGGTGGCCGCGGCCTCGAACTCGCGCACCGTGAGCCGATGGGAGCGGAACCCGCCGGCCGAGGTCGCGGGCCCGACGGCGGGGGTCATTCGACCAGGCCCCGCCTGGTCGGTCGGGTGCTGTCGGACATGCCCCAGCTGACCGCCTCGTGGGCCAGTGCCCCGAGGAGCCGTTGCTTGTTCCGTTCGCGCTCACGGCCGTGAAATGCTCGCAGTTCGTCAAGCGTGACCCCCGTCAGATCAAGCAGTTCGGACTCGATTGCGGTCTCGGGGTGATCCATCCTCCGGCAGTCCTCCCGGCATCGGGGCCGCGGTCGACCCGCTCCATCCATCATGACTGTCGGCCGGCGGCGGGGAAAGCCCGCGCCCGGAACATCCTTGACGCCACCAGCCCGTTGGTCGCGAGTGCCTTCAACGCGGGTCGGCGACCCCGTCGAAGCCGGGGAAGTCGGACAGCACGAGCACGACTTCACGCAGGGCGGCGGTGCCGGCATCGACCAGCGACAGGGCTTCCCGGAGTCGATCGAGGCCGTGCTCGAACTCCCGGCACGTCTCGATGATCGCGAGGATGTCGGCCCGGGCGACGGGGGATCGGGCCACGCTGGTGGCGATGTCGGAAGGCAGGATGCCCAGGACCGCGTTGCGGCCCTCCTGCGTGCGCATCGTCGGTACCGCGATCAGCGCCTCCAGCAGCCGGCCGACCTGGGCCGGGCTCGGTGTACCGGCACGGCGAAAGTCGGGGGAGGGAAAGGAAGTTCGGTCCGGGTCGACGTTCGGGCCCGAACCCGGCCACCTTCCGCGCGCACCCTCGGGACCCGAGTGGTGCAGGTAGGTCGGGGTGGCGCCGGCCGGTGCCGCACCCGCGCCCAGCCGCTCGGTCAGGGCGGCGAACAGGGCCTCGGTATCGGGCGGCCAGGGCGCCTGAGCCGAGCAGAAGTCCGGGAGCAGGCGCAGAAGTTCGGTACTGAAGGTGCCACGTCGCAGCCCGGCGGCGTTGCGCGTCGCCTGCCCCGGGGCGGAGCCGAACAGGACGTGCTGCCCCGGCCGGGTGCGGAGGCGGCCGTGCGGCACGGGATCCGGGACGAGCGCACCGTGTACCGCGGCGGGATCCACCCGCGTCTGGCACGCGTCGACGAACCACACCTGATCGCGGTACGACAAGGTCAGATCGGATCGGAAGGCGGCCAAGGCGGCTTCGAGGTCCAGGGACCGCAGGTCGTCCTCGCGGGCGTCGGCGTACAACAATCGGCGATGGTCGGCGAGATCGAGGAACCCGTGGCCCGCCCACGCGACGACCAGGGACTCCTCGGCGGACAAGGGAAGTTCGCGAAACAACACGTCGTGGACCGTCTGCCGGTCGGCGGCCCGAACCGGCAACCCGAACCGGCGCGCCCGCTCGACGTTGCCCGGCAGCGGGGACAACATCAGCGTCAACGCCGACGGCGCGACGCCCGCGTCGAGCAACACCCGTGCGTAGGCCAGCGCGTCGGTCACCGGCCCGTCGAGGTCCCACCCGGGGCCCGCGGCGTAGCGCTCCACGCCGACCACCACCGCTCGGGCGCCGGCGCGCGGAACCGGCGGATCGGCCACGGTGTCGATCGCCTCGTTCACGAGCACCTCCCCAGCGCTGGGCACGACGGCCCCACCCGACCATAATCGCCCCTTCGGCCCCCTGGCGGGGCGGCTCTGGCGCGGCTTCCCCCCTCAGAGTGAAGTGACCGAAGCCTTGGGCGATTCACGCCGGGGTCCGACGTGCCGAGACCTAGGGTCGGTGCTGCGGTGTACGGAGAGTTACACCAATCCGCGAAGAAGGAGCACGACCGTGGAGCAGAACCAGCCCGGGATCGAATCGCAACTCGTCGACCTCACCGACGTCCCCCTCACCGAACTGCGCGCCGTCGACGGCCCCGCCCTGGACGAATCCACGGCCGACCTGCTCCGACACGTCGACGACCGGACCGACAGCTTCGCGGGCTACAGCCCGCACGCGATCGACTAGCACACGGTCGCCGAGCCGGGCGGAGATCGAAGGTCCCCGCCCGGTGGGCTATACGACGGCTCGGCGTTCCGGCCGTCCTGGCGCACGGTGCCCCGGGATCGGACTGGGGCCGATACCCGGAGTTCGCATGTCTGTTGACGTACCTGTCTCGCTCGACGGCCCCGGGCCGGCGACGCCCCCACGCACCGTGCGGCACACCGTGCCCCGCCCCGCCTTCGAAAGCCTGCTCACCGGCGGCGGCGACGTCGACGCCGTCACCCGGCTGACCGCCGCCGAGTCGAGCCGCCGCCTGCTGCTGATGCGCGTGTTGCTCGACGCCGTCGAGCGAGAGTCCCCGACCGAGGGCCCGCTCCCGCCGTTCACCACCGCATGGGACGCCCTCGTCGGCGCGGGGCAGGACCCGGCGACGCGACTCCTCGCCCTGCCGCACACCGGGATGTGGGCCGCGCACGTGCTGCGCCGGCTGCGCGGGACGCGCCCCGACCCGGCGCCGCTGTGGGTCGATCTCGGACACCTGCACAACCTGGCCGCGGCGGCGCTCGTCCTCGCCGGCCGCGGTTTCCGGCAGCCCGTGGTGGTGCGCGAGCAATGGGTCGTGCTGCCCGGTCTGGGCGCCGCCCGGCTGGCCGCCGGCCGCTCGTGGGACGTCGCCGAGGTCGAGGCGTGCGACGGCGTCACGCACATCCGATACGGCCAGGACCGGGTCGCGGTGGGCGAGGGCCGATCGACCGACAACGGCCCGGCCTGGTACCCGCTGCGGCACCTGCACGCCGAGTCCGAACACGAGCCGATCACCCTCGCGCTCGAAGACCTGGTCCCCTACCGGGGAATGCGCGGCCCCACCCCGCCCGAGCCGCTCACCGCCGCACAGGCACGGCGCTGGCAGGTCATGCTCGGACAGGCATGGGACGTACTGGTCGCGCAGGACCGCCCGGCCGCCCGCGCGATGGCCCGCGGTCTCGCGACGATCGTGCCGATGGCCGCCACCGAGCCGTATCGGCCCGAAAGCGCATCCTCGGGCGACGGCTTCGGCAGCGCGGTCGCGTCGGCGCCCGACGACGCGGTGCAACTGGCCTCGACCCTGGTCCACGAGTTCCAGCACATCAAGTTGAGCGCGGTGCTCCACCTGTGGACCCTGCACGCCGCCGAGCAGACCAAGTGCTTCTACGCGCCGTGGCGCGACGACCCGCGGCCCGTGGGCGGCATGCTCCAAGGCGTGTACGCCTTCCACGGCGTCGCCGCCTTCTGGCGCGCCCGGCGGCACGTGGCCCACGGCGCCGAAGCGGACCTCGCGCACTTCGAGTTCGCCCTGTGGCGCACCCAACTCCACCACGGCCTCGGCGCCCTTCGGGCGAGCCCGTACCTGACCGACCACGGTCGCCGACTGGTCGGCGAACTACGGGCACAGGTCGAACCGTGGCTGACCGAGGTCGTACCGAGCCAGGTGGCCGACGCGGCGACCCAGGCGATCGCCGACCACCGCGCGGCCTGGCGGATCCGGCACCTGAGCCCCGACGCGGCCACCGTCGACGCGTTGGCCCGAGCGTGGTCGGCCCGCTCGTTCCGGGCCGACGACCACGCCGCGCCGACGCCGCGCGAGCAGGACGCGCCCACGCTCGTGGGTGATCCGACCGCGTGGCGGCTCGACGCGCGGGCCGTGCTCTACCGCCGGCGGCTGGCCCAGCCCGAGGGCTTCGCCCGGCTGTGCGCGCTCGACGCGTACGGCGCCGCCGAACCGGCCGAGGCACCGGC
>NZ_WWJX01000307.1 GCF_009865215.1 Streptomyces sp. SID3343
AGGCCGACCGCAAGGTCGAGCGCGAGGGCCGGCGGATCGCCCGCGACACCCCTTCGGCCGCCGCCCGAGCCGTGCCGCGCCGGCCCGACTCCCCCGGCACGCCGTGGCCGCACGACGACGACCTCACGGTGGGCCCGCTGCTGCTGCGGCTGCGCCTGCCGGTCGAGCCGGACGCCGACGTGAGCGCGTCCGACGACGGCATCGGCCTGGACTACAACCGGCCGCCGCGGATCGCCCCGCACCTGGACGCCGAGCGGATCAAGCTGCCGTCGCCGCCCGTCGATGCCACCCGCGCGCCGTTCCCGCTGCTCGTGCTGATCGCCCCGATGGTGCTCGGCCTGGTCATGGTCGCGATCTTCAAGTCCTACTTCTACCTCGTGTTCTGCGTGATCAGCCCGTTCATGGTGATCGCGAACTGGGTTTCGGGCCGGCGCGGCAACCGGGCCAAGCACCAACGCGAGGGCGTGCAGTACCGCCGCCGGCTGCGCGTGCTGCACGAGGAGATCCGTACCGCCGTGCGGCGCGAGCGCACCGTGCGCGCCGAGGTCGGCCCCGACCCGGCCGCGATCGCGCTGATCGCGACGGGACCGGGCAGTCGGCTGTGGGAGCGCCGCCGGCGCGACCCCGACCACCTCGTGCTGCGGATCGGCACGGTGGACCAGCCCTCGGTCAAGGAGGTCGACGACCCGGCCCGCGACGAGCACCACCGCACCACGAGTTGGACCCTGCCCGACACCCCGATCGGCGCCGAGATCGCCGATCACGGCGTGCTCGGTGTGGCCGGTCCTGCCGAGCCCGTCCAGGCGCTCGCGCGCTGGCTGGTCGTCCAGTCGGCGGTCCTGCACAGCCCGCGCGACCTGCGCATCGTGATTCTCACCGACCCCGCCCGGGTAGCCGACTGGGCGTGGGTGCGGTGGCTGCCGCACGTACGCCCACAGGCCGGCTCGGCCGCACCGGTGGTCCTGCTCGGCGCCGATCCCGAGTCCACCTCGAACCGGATCTCCGAGTTGGTGTCGCAGATCCAGGTCCGCCGCCGCGCGCTCGGCTCGTCCATGGGGCAGGCGATGTTCAGCGGCCCGGACATCCTGGTGATCGCCGACGGCGCCCGGCAGTTGCGCGAGGTGCCGGGCATGGTCCAGGTGCTGACCGAGGGCCCGTCGGTACGCGTGTTCAGTGTGTGTCTGGACGAACGCGAGCGGCTGCTGCCCGAGGAGTGCGCGGCCGTCGTGGTCGCGAGCAAGCATCACCTGACGGTGCGTCGGACCGGGCTGCCGGACATCGCGGACGTGCGCGCCGACCACGTCGAGGCGGCGTGGTGCGAGCAGGTCGCCCGCTCGCTCGCGCCCCTGCGCGATGTCAGCCCCGAGCACGACAGCGGGCTCCCGCAGACCGTCAAGCTGCTCGACCTGGTGGACGCCGAGCCGCCCAAGGCCGAGCAGATCATCGCCCGTTGGGCCCGTCGACCGGCCTCGACCCGGTTCGTACTGGGCTCCGGCTACGACGGTCCGCTCAGCGTGGACCTGGTCCGCGACGGCCCGCACGGCCTGATCGCCGGTACCACCGGCTCCGGCAAGTCCGAACTGCTCCAAAGCTTCGTCGCGGCGCTCGCGGTGGCCAACCGGCCGGACGAGCTGACCTTCGTCCTGGTCGACTACAAGGGCGGCAGCGCGTTCAGCGAGTGCGCGGGCCTGCCGCACACCCTGGGCATGGTCACCGACCTCGACGAGCACCTCGCCGCCCGCGCGCTGGACTCGCTCGGCGCCGAACTGCGGCGCCGCGAGCACCTGTTGGCCGACGTCTCGGCGAAGGACCACCCCGAATACCGGGCCAAGCGCTCGGGCGACCCGGCGTTGCCGCCGCTGCCGCGGCTGGTGCTGGTGATCGACGAGTTCGCCACCCTGGTGCGCGAGGTGCCGGACTTCGTCGCGGGCCTGATCAACATCGCCCAGCGCGGTCGCTCTCTCGGCATCCACCTCGTGCTCGCGACCCAGCGCCCGGCGGGCGCGGTCACCGGCGACATCCGTGCCAACACCAACCTGCGGATCGCGCTTCGGGTGACCGACGCCACCGAGAGCCACGACATCATCGACACCGCCGAGGCGGTGCACATCTCGGCCGGCACCCCCGGTCGGGCGCTGATTCGCACCGGACCCAACGCGGCCGTGCCGTTCCAGGCCGCTTGGGTGGGCGCGGAGCGTCCGACGACGGACCCCGCGCGACCGGCGGGCGCCGGGCAACGCAACGTACGGGCCACCGAGTTGACCCTGAGCGGCCTCGGCCGCCCGGCCTCGCTCCCGGTCGTCGACGACGGCCCGGACACCCTCGAAACGCCCGCGCCCACCGACCTGCACGCGCTGGTCGAGGCGTTGCGCGAGGCCGCTGCCGCGCTGGCGGACTACACCCCACAGCCCAGTCCGTGGCTGCCCGCGCTGGTCGACCGGGTGCTGCTGACCGACCTGCCGCAGATCGCGCCCGCCGACGACTGCACGCCGGCCCCGATCCCCTACGCCCTCGAAGACGTGCCCCAACTACAGGAACAGCGCGTGGCGACGGTGGACCTGGCCACCTTCGGCCACCTGTACGTGATCGGGTCCCCGCGCTCGGGACGCACCCAGGTGCTGCGCACCATCGCCGGGGCCGCGGCGGCGACCGCGAGCAGCGCCGACGTGCACATCTACGGCATCGACGCGGGCGGCGGCGGCCTGGCCGCGCTGGAGGCCCTGCCGCATTGCGGCGCGGTCGTGTCCCGGCACGACATCGAACGCCTGGAACGCCTCCTGGGACGGCTGATCCGTGAGCTGACCACACGTCAGGAAGTGTGCAGCGAACGGAACGCGGCCGGGCTGGTGGAGCTGCGCCGCCTGCTGCCCGCGGCCGAGCGCCCGGCGCACATCCTCGTCCTGCTCGACGGCTGGGACGCGCTGGTGGGTCTGCTCGACGACCACGACGGCGGCCGGCTCGTGGACGATGTGATGCGACTGCTGCGCGAGGGCGCGGCGGCCGGTATCCACCTCGTCGCGACGTCGGAACGATCGTTGCTCGGTGGGCGGTTGGCCGCGCACAACGACCACAAGCTGTTGCTCCGCCAGGCCGATCGCGGCGACTACCAGCTCGTGGGGATGACCCAGAACAAGGTCCCGTCGAGCATTCCGCCGGGCCGCGGCTGGCACACGCTGACCCGGACCGAGACCCAGATCGCGCTGTTGGCACCCGATCCCAGCGGTCGGGAGCAGGCCGAGGCGCTGCGCCGGATCGGCGCGGAGGCCGCCCGCCGGGACGCGGGTGTGGCCAAGGTCCGGATGCCGGTGCGGATTCCGGTGCTGCCGCGGCTGGTGGAGTTCGCGACGGCGTACGAGCAGGTGCCGGCCGAACTGCGGCGGCCGATGTGGGGGCTGCTCGGGCTGGGCGGCGAGCGCGGCGGCGCGGTCGGCGTCGACCTCGCGGCGGCGTCGGTGTTCGCCGTCCTGGGACCGAGCGGCACCGGGCGCAGTACCGCGCTCGCGTCGCTCGCGGTGTCGCTGCTCGCGGGCGGTACGTCGCTGGTGGTACTGACGCCGCGCGAGTCGCCGCTGCGGGCGCTGGCGCAACATCCGCACGCGCGCGTACTGGTCGACCCCGACCCGTCCGCCGAGGACGTCGAGGCGGCGCTTGAGGACTTGACGGGGCCGCGCGTGGTAGTGCTCGACGACGCGGATCTGTTGAGCATGCCCGCCGCCGACCGGGTGCTGCGCGATATCGCGGTCGCGGGCCGCGACCGCGGCCAGGGCCTGGTGTACGCCGGTTCCTACGACGCCCTTCAGGTCGCGATGGGGGGTTGGGTCAGCGCGGCTCGGCGGGTGCGACGCGGGGTGCTGCTCGCGCCGAAGAACTTCCAGGAGGGCGACATGATCAACATCCGGATCCCGAGCAACGTGCTGCGCTCGCCGCAGAGTACGCCGGGGCGCGGGTGGACGGCGGGCGAGGGCAACGTGCCGATGGCGGTGCAGATCCCGCTGACCGTGCTGCGCCCGGCGCAGTAGCGCCCGGCGCCGGCGCGTCGGGCGCAACGTCGATCGGGCCGCACCCCGTTGTGGGGGTGCGGCCCGATCGGCGTTACCGGGGGTTCACTGCTGGTTGAGGTTCTTCGCCATCTCGATGTCCATGTCGTGCATCTGGACCTTGATCTTCGCGAACATCTCGGAGAACGACTTGATGCCGTCGACCGCCAGGTTCAGGCTCGTGTTGAACTTGCCGTAGGCGTCGCGCATCGCGGGGCTGGACTCCTTGAAGACCATGCCGTTCTCCAAAAGGCCGTTCACGTCGGTGAGCAGCGAGTTGATCATCGGGATGATGTTCTCGCGCGCGGTGGAGAGGCGACCGGCGACTTCGTCGATCCGGGCGAAGTCGAGAGCGATATCGGGCATGGCGTTCCTTCGGTGAGGGGTGGCTACTGGGGAGCAACCGGGAATGAGAAATGGGGGATCAGCCAGACGAGGCCGTACGACGACGGGAGTTCGGGGAGGCGTCAGTCGAGCCGGGGCCCGCGGCCGCCACCGGATCCGCCGCCGGGGACGGGCTTTTGCGGCTTCTCGGGCTCGGGAGGCGTGGTGTCCTTCCACTCCTCCCTGGGCCCGCCGCGCGTGTACGTGTGGGTCTTGCCTTCGGCGTCGACGACCTTCTGGGTACCGCTGCCGTCCGCGTTCAGGTGCGTCTCGGTGGTCGTCTTGCTGTTGTCGGAGAACGTGGTCTCGGTCGTGTAGTTGCGCCGATCCGAGCTGTAGGTGGTCACGGAGGTGTACTTCTGACCGTTGTTGTTGACGGTCGTCTCCTCCTTGATCACGTTCCCGTCCTTGTCCAGCGTCAGATGCGTGGAGATCGTCGCGCCGTTGGGCGTGGTGACGACGTGGTCCAGCGGCGGGGTGTTGCCGGGGTCCGTGGCCTTGCAGAACTCGGGGTACTCGCCCTTCGCGTCCGGTTTCGCGCACTCGGACAGGTGGTCCTGCTTGTACTTCCAGGCGGCCGCCGCGTTGCGCCACTGTTCGAGGCCCATCGTGGCGCCCATGACGCCCATCCCGTCGGCGATCTGCGAGTCGGCGTCGAAGTACGCGTCCCCGACCTTGCCGAAGCAGTCGCCCAATTTCTTGAGCAGCTCCTCGGCCCGTTCCATCGGGTTCTTGGCCTTCCAGTACAGATTGCGGAACGCGGCGGTCAGGGTCGGATCACCGAAGACCGCCTGGGCCTCGGTGTATCCGCCCTTGCCGAGCGTCGCGAAGTCGCTGCTCTTGAGCGTGGGCGAGATACGGTCCGCCAACGCGTAGAGGTCCTTCTTCGCCTTGGCCAGCGTCCCGTAGTCCAACGCGAAGTCGATCAACACCCGCCCCTGTCCCGGCTGCCGCGGACCCGCCGTCCGGACCCGTCGCCGTGACCACGCCCCGACCCCGCGCGCGGTTCATCGCCTCCCCCGGTGAACCGCAGGCCGGGCTGCGGCGTGGTCGGTCCGGAACGCGTCGAGACGATCGGGCGCCGTACCGACGACCGACGACTCGCGCGACCAGGCGCGGCGCACCGCAGCACGGCGAAGGGGACCACGGGTCATGGGCGTTCGCCCCACCGACTGGAACGCGATCGGACTGAGCGCCGATCCGACCCCCGGTGACCCCGCCAGGATCGAAGCGTTGATCACGTCGATGACCTCGCTGGGGTCGGTGGCCCGCGACATCGACGAAGCGCTCAAGGCGGTATTGGACAACACCGCCGACGGCGGGTTCGTCGGCAAGACCGCCGACGCCCTGCGCAAGCGGATCAGCGGCCCGCTGCGGGCGTTCGTACAGAGCATCGCGGACGGCTTCGAGAACGCGGTCAGGGCGTTGCGCACCTACGTGGACCTGATGCCCACCTGGCAATCGGCTGCCGACGGGGCCCTCACCAATGGTCGCGGTCTGGCGGCGGACGACCCCAAGCGGGCCGAGTTCGCGGCGACCGCGACCGCGGCGGGCGCCGCGCAGAAGGCCCAGGCGGAGGAGGCCGCACGGGCGGTGAACGCGGCGGCCAACGGGATCAGGCAGCCGGTGACGGACTGCGAGTTGTTCTGGGAAGCCTTCAACATCCTCGCGATCATCCTGATCGTGCCGGCGCTGATCCTCGGCGGCCCGCTCGCGCTGATCGCGATCGGCGTCAACTTCGCCCTGTTCGTCAAGACGGCGGTCGACTTCGCCCAGGGCAAGGCCGGCATTCTCGACCTCTTCCTCGCCGGGCTCGGCATGATCGCGCCGACGACCAAGGGGATCAACGTCCTCAAGCTGCTCAAGGACGGCTCGAAGTTCGTCTGGAAGGGCATCAAGGAGTTCGGCCGCGGGCCGTTCGAGTTGCTCAAGCGGGCCTTCACGATGGGTGGCCTGCGCTCGTTCGCGTTCATCCCGGGACTCAAGGACTTCGCCAGGTTCGCCGGCAGCTGGGTCAAGTCCGGCGCCCTGTGGGTGGGCGCCGGCGCGCTGCGCTTCCCGTCCTGGGCGGGCGGAATGATCAGCAAGGGCGGCCTGCTCGTCGTCAACGGCATCAAGGCGATCCCCGCCCTGTTCCGGGCGATCCCCGGCGCGATCAAGGGCTTCGGCAGCGCCACCTGGAAGTTCGCCAGGAACGAGCTGGGCAACGGCAAGTGGTTGCGGCTGATCCTGCCGGTGGACGCGGCGGAGATCGGCAAATACGGGCTCAAGGGCGCGCTGAAGATCGGCTTCTACGAGCGCGGCGTACTGGGCAAGTTCCGCTTCGGCGCGCCGCTGGCCTCCGCAGGTGGGCGCAGTCTGGCCCAGATCCCCACGCCGCCGCTGCGCGGTCTCGACGCGCTGACCGACATGCCGATCGGCGACCTCGCGAAGATCAGGGTCGGCGACTGGGCGGGCGGCGGTCCGGGCAATCTGCGCCTGGGCGACCTGCCGACCAACACGAACCTGGCACCGGGCTCGCCGTCGGGGCTGCACATCCCCACGTCGTTCGGCGAGGCGATGCACTTCGCGCCCGACGCCGTGCGCAAGATGGACGCGCTGCTCGACATGCCGATCCACGAGCTGGGCTCGATCCAGATCGGCGACTGGGCCAAGCTGGCCGCGCCGGCCGGCACTCTGCGGCTGGACAACGTGGCCGGACTCGGCGCGATCGGGCACCTGACCCCGGCGGGCAACCCGGCCGGCGCGCTCTCGGGTCTGCCCACCACGTCGATCGGGCACGTGGCGCCCGTCGGGGCCCCGGCGACCACGCTGCACGCGCTGCCGTCGACGACGACCATGCCGGGCGTCGGGGCGACCCCGCACACGTCGTCCCTGGCCGCGCTCGACCTGGTCCAGCCGGCCATGACGCACCGCCCGAACACGCCGACGGTCGTCGGTGGCCCGCTGCACAACGCCGGCCAACTGCCCTCGCCCGCGGCGACGATGCCGCACGTGGACCTGCGGCCGGTCGAGCTCGGCGCCCCCTCGACCGGCGCCCCCGTGACCCCCGCGGCCCTCGCGAGCGGGCCGCCGCCCACCGCGCTCACCCACGAGCGGGTCGGCAACGCGCTCAGCCTGCTCGACAACGGCCCGTCGTCGGTGCACGTGGCCGACTCCCCCGCGA
>NZ_WWJX01000308.1 GCF_009865215.1 Streptomyces sp. SID3343
CGCGAGCGCGGCGGTGCGGCGGCGCCCACGCACGCGCGCCGCGGCACGCTCCAGGGCGGCACGGTGCTGTTGCCGCTGCGGCTGTTCCTCGGCGGTGCGTTCCTCGTGGAGGGCCTGCGCAAGCTGTACGCGCCGGGCTTTTTGGACCCGAGTTCGAGTGAGTCGTTCGGGCATCGGATCGGGGTGCTCCGCGAGGGCAGCCTTTCGCCGTCGGTGATGGACCTCGCGGCGAACCACGCGATCGGTGCCGGGTTGCTGTTCGCGTTCGGGCAGGTCGTCGTCGGCTTCGCGGTCGTCCTCGGACTGTGGACGCGGCTCGCGGGCCTCGCGGGCATGCTGCTCTCGCTCGGCGTGCTGATCGCCGTGGGCAGCGGTTCCTCGCCGTATCACGCGCCCTACGTGGTCTTCCTGGCCGCGTTCAGCCCGCTCGCGCTCGCGGGCGCGCCGATGTACTCGGCGGACGCGTGGTTGTCACTGCGGACGTGGCGCGGGCCGATCGTCACACCCGTGCGGGCCCGGCGGCGCAAACTGGGCTACGGCTCGATGCTCGCGTTCTCGGGGATCGGCGCGACGCTGCTCGCGGGGTCGTTGCTCGGCGGCAGCCACCGGCACGTGGACGAGTCGGACACCGGTCGGGTGGGCAGCACGCTCCAGCCCGCCGCTCCCGGGTCGGCGGCCGTGTCCACCGGGCAGCAAAGTGCCGCGGTGGCGACCCAGCCCAGGCCGCCGGTGACCGAGCCGTCGGCGCCGCAACCGGCCAAGGCGACCGGGCAGGCGGGACCGGTCGCGCCGCGTACGGCGACCACGGCGCCCGGCCGCAGCGCGGCGCCCTCGGCGAAGGCGACCACGACGCAGACCTCGCCGACTCCCGAGAAGCAGACGAGCGACAAGCAGACGTTCGAGAAGCGGACGCCGCCGCCCGCGCATCCGATGAACGGCAAGGCGCCGGCGTCGGCTCCCGGGATCGACCCGCCGGCCGGTCCGTTCGGCAGCGGTGCCCGACCCAGCCTGCCCAAGGGCGGCGACACGACCGGCAAGCCGCTGGGCGGCCTGCTCGGCTGACCGCGGACCGCCCGACGGCCTGGACGTCGTTTACCGCCGTTCTCGACCGTTGCGCAACCGCTCACCATCGCCCGCGCATACCACCGCACATCATCACTTACGACGGCTCACGATCACTCACGACCGCTCACGACCGCTCACGCCGAAGGGCCCGCACCAAGGTGCGGGCCCTTCGCCGTGACGGGTGGTGCGCGTACGCGTTTCCAGCGCCGTTCAGTCCGCGATGTTGCGATCCGCGACCACGTGGTGGATGTGCACGTGGACGACCTGTTCGCCGTCGACCGGGTCGCGTTCGGCCACCTTGTCGGCGCCCAGGTAGCGCTCGGCGATCCGCCGGGGCCAGGCCACGAGGTCGGCCGGATCGGTGGACAGCCGGGCCTCGCCCTCGACGACGACGAACGCGTACGGCGGTCGCTCGTCGTCCACGCACAGGCTCACCCGCGGGTCGTTGGCGAGGTTGCGGCCCTTGACCGACGACGCGAACGTGGTGAAGACGAGTTCGACGGTGTCGCCGCGATCGTCGAGGTCGAACCAGATCGGGGCCACGTGCGGCCGGCCGTCGGGGCGTACGGTGGCGAGTTTTCCGGTGCGCGGGCCTTCCAGGAGGAAGGCCCGCCACTCGGTCTCGGTCATGCGTTCCATGCGTCGAAGTCTCGCCCGGAACGGGCCGCTCGGCCCGCAACCTCGACGTCAGTCGGCGAGGCGTTCGCCGCTCTTCGTGGAGAACAGGTGAGTCTCGCCGACCGTCGGGACCACGTGCAGGACGCTGCCCTTCTCCGGCACGGAACGACCGGGCACGCGCACGACCAGCGGCTTCTGCTCGCCGTCGATGGTCACCGAGCCGTACACGTACGCGTCGGAGCCGAGCTCCTCGACGACGTCCACCGACACCGCGAGGCCCTTGCTGTCCTTGCTCAGGCCCTCGGCGGAGTTGATCTTCAGGTGCTCGGGCCGCACGCCCAGGGTGACCCGGGTCTCGCCCGCGGCCACCGCCGCCTCCCGCGCGTCGCGCGAGACCTGGACGACGGAGTCGCCGAAACGCACGCCGTCCTCGGTGAGGTCGACGTCGATCAGGTTCATCGCGGGCGAACCGATGAAGCCGGCCACGAACACGTTCGCGGGGCGGTCGTACATGTTGCGCGGGGAGTCGACCTGCTGGAGCAGCCCGTCCTTGAGCACCGCGACGCGGTCGCCCATCGTCATCGCCTCGACCTGGTCGTGCGTGACGTAGACCGTGGTGATACCCAGGCGGCGCTGGAGGCCGGCGATCTGGGTACGGGTCGACACGCGCAGCTTGGCGTCGAGGTTGGACAGCGGTTCGTCCATCAGGAAGACCTGCGGCTCGCGGACGATCGCGCGGCCCATCGCGACACGCTGACGCTGACCGCCGGAGAGCGCCTTGGGCTTGCGGTCGAGGTACTCGGTGAGGTCGAGGATCTTCGCGGCCTCTTCGACCTTCGAGCGGATCTGCTTCTTGTCGACGCCGGCGATCTTCAGCGCGAAGCCCATGTTCTCGGCGACCGTCATGTGCGGGTAGAGCGCGTAGTTCTGGAACACCATCGCGATGTCGCGATCCTTGGGCTCCAGGTTGGTGACCTCACGGTCGCCGATGTGGATCGAGCCGCCGGTGACCTCCTCGAGACCCGCGAGCATGCGCAGGGAGGTGGACTTTCCGCAGCCGGAGGGGCCGACGAGGACGAGGAACTCGCCGTCGACTATCTCCAGGTCCAACGCGTTGACCGACGGGCGCTCGGCGCCCTTGTAGGTACAGGTCGCCTGCTTGTAGCTGACCGAAGCCATGGTGAATGTGTCCTTCCACCGGCAGGAACGTGCCGGACGATCCGAGTGGAGGATGCTGGGAGCCTTGGTGCGCCGAGCAAGGTGGAGCCGAAAACAGTGGTCTAGTCCATTTGAGACGGACTTCGATCACCGTACCCGGCCGAACGGGTTGTGTCAGCAGTCGGGATCGTCCGAAATGTTTTGCGCGGCTTGCAAGGCCGTGCGCAATCCTGCTGCAACCCTCACTAGGCTGCGGGGATGAAAGCTCGGCTGGCGGACATCGCTACGCAGGCAGGGGTCAGCGAGGCGACGGTGAGCCGGGTTCTCAACAGCAAACCCGGGGTGGCCGACGACACGCGGCGAGCGGTGCTGACCGCGCTCGACGTGCTCGGCTACGAGCGGCCGGCCCGGCTGCGACGCCGCAGCGCGGGGCTCGTGGGGCTGATGCTGCCGGAGTTGGACAATCCGATCTTCCCGGCGTTCGCCCAGGTCATCGAGCGCGCGTTGGCGCATCACGGCTATACGCCGGTGCTGTGTACGCAGACTCCGGGCGGGGTCACCGAGGACGACTACACCGAGTTGCTCATGGAGCGCGGGGTTTCCGGGATCGTGTTCGTCTCGGGGCTGCACTCGGACTCGGGCGCGGACCTGTCGCGCTACCTGCGGCTCGTCGAGCGCGGCCTGCCGATGGTGTTCGTCAACGGCTTCGCGCCCGGGGTGGACGCGCCGTTCATCTCCAGTGACGAAGCAGTCGCGGTCGAGTTGGCGATAGGGCACCTGGCGTCGTTGCGACACTCGGCGATCGGTCTCGCGGTCGGCCCCGAGCGCTATGTGCCCACCGCGCGCAAGATCGCGGGCTTTCGGCGCGGCCTCGCCGAGCGGTTCGGGGTCGCCGACGCGGACGGTTGGATCGAGCGCTCGCTGTTCTCGGTGGAGGGCGGGCAGGCCGCGGCGGGCGCGCTGCTCGATCGCGGGGCGACGGCGATCGTGTGCGGCAGCGACCTGATGGCGCTCGGCGCGGTCCGGGCGGCGCGCGAGCGCGGGCTGCGGGTGCCGCAGGACGTGTCGGTCGTGGGCTACGACGACTCGCCGCTGGTGGCGTTCACCGATCCGCCGCTGACCACGGTGCGGCAGGCGGTCCAGGCGATGGGCGCGGCGGCGGTGCGGGCGCTGCTGGACGAGATCGGTGGCGGGCGGGCGCCGCGGACGGAACTGATCTACCGGCCGGAGTTGGTGGTGCGGGGGTCGACGGGGCCGGCGCCGGACGCGGCGACGGGTTGATCGCGCGGTCGCCGGCATTTCGCGGTTGCACGATTTCGCGGTTGCGGGGCCCGGTATCGGAGCCGCTCGGCTCCCTCGTCTGACATCCGGGTGGGGCTGTCCGCTTGCTCGATTCGTCGGAAAAATGCGGGGAAGGGATGATTTCGGGCGGTTTTGTCGGAGTGGGTGCGACGAGGCCGAGAGGAGTGCATCCGAGTACTGCGATGGAGGCATGTCATGCCCGAGGTAACCGACCCGTACAAGCCCGGTGTCCCGTGTTGGATCGACCTGATGGTCCCCGATCAACAGGCTGCGCTCGACTTCTACCGAGACCTGTTCGGCTGGCAGGGCGAGGTCGGGCCGCCGGAGACGGGTGGATACGCGGTCTGCTCCGTGAACGGCAGGGCCGTGGCGGGCATCATGGCCGCGATGTCGCCCGACGGCGGGCCGCCGCCGCCCACCGCGTGGACCACCTACCTGGCAACCGACGACGCCGACGCCGCCTCGACGGCGATCACGTCCGGCGGCGGCACGGTGCTGATGCCGGCCATGGACGTGATGACGCTCGGCCGGATGGCCGTCGCCGCCGACCCCGCGGGCGCGGTGTTCGGCCTGTGGCAGGCCCGGGACTTCGGTGGCTTCGAAGTGGCCAACGAACCCGGCGCGGTGATCTGGAACGAGCTCGCCACATCGGACGTCGACGCCGCCACGACGTTCTACCGCGGCCTCGGCATCGAGGCCGGCCCGATGGACGGGGCGCCCGGCTACTACGGGCTCAACGTCGACGGCCGCGCCGTGGGCGGCATGCAGGGCCTGGAGAACATGCCTCCGGACACGCCCCCGCACTGGACGGTCTACTTCGCCGTCGACGACACCGACAGCACGATCGACGCACTGGTCCGCGCGAACGGAAACGTGCTGGTGCCCCCGTTCGACATGATGGCCGGCCGCATGGCCGTGGCCCAGGACCCACAGGGCGGCATCTTCTCGGTACTCAAGCCCGCGCCGATGTAGGCGGTTCGGGTCGATCGACGGGAGTCGAACCGGCCCTCGGCTTCACGAAGGTAAAACCGGACCAGGCGCGCGCTGTTCAACCCACATGCCAAAAACGAAAACGGGCCACTGACCGCGCTTGCGCTGGTCAGTGGCCCTTTGAGCCCCGAGTCGGGTTCGAACCGACGACCCCGCGCTTACAAGGCGCGTGCTCTGGCCAACTGAGCTATCGGGGCGTGTACCGGACCATTTTGCACTGGGTCGACCCGGTGGGCGCAACCACCTTAAGGCCTCGTGACGTGGGTGCGTTCGCGTTAACGCGTGGGGAAGGCGGGGAACAGGAGACTCCTACCCGGAAAAGTCCGGGTTTGCCGGTTGTGGTGCGGCTCGGCAGGTGGCTGGAGGAATCATGACGTTCGTTGGCCTGATCATCGCCGGGATCATCATCGGCGCGTTGGGGCGGTTGTTCCTTCCCGGACGGCAGAGTATCGGCTTTCTGTGGACGATCGCTGCGGGCATCGTCGGCACGCTGATCGGCTACGGCCTCGCTGCGGCCATCGGGGTCGACGACACCAAGGGCGTCGACTGGATCCGGTGGATCATCAGCATCGCGGTCTCCGCGTTTTTGGTGTCGCTGGTGGCCAAGTTCACCGGGAGAGGCGCGGTGCGTTGACCCGGTCGTGCATCTGACGACCTATCAGATATACCCGAAGGGGCGGAGCCGATCGGCTCCGCCCCTTCCGTTTGCGCCGCCGGGGTGACTGCGATCATGCGCTCATGGCTGGTGGAGTGTCGATGTGGCCGAGTATCACGGCGGACGACGTGCTGGACGCGCTGGAGCTCGAACGGGTGGCCGCGGCACCGGGCGAGTCCCGCGACGTGGTCGTCTTTCGGGCCCGCAACATCGTGTCGAGGGTGCCGCGCACGCTCGGCGCGCAGTTGTTGGCGCAGACGGTGGTGGCGGCGGAGCGGGTGGTGCCACACATGACGGTACAGACGTTGCAGGGCGCGTTCCCTCGGGCGGGTGATCCGAGCCTGCCGGTGGACGTGCGGGTCGAGCGGTTGCACGAGGGGCGATCGGTCGCGATGCTCCAGGTCGGCTTTCGGCAGGGCGACAACGAGCACTGCCGGGCGATCGTGACGCTGGGTGGGCCGGGGGCCGAGTTGGTCCGGCACGGTGACGTGTTGGCGGCGGATGTGCCGGGGCCCGAGGAGTGTGCCGAGTTCCCGGTGCCGATGCTGCCGTGGGAGGTCCGCACGGTCGGCGGGGTGGAAGCGCTGGCGCCGGAGTTGGCGGGGCCGCCTCGGTTGGACCTGTGGATGCGGATGCCCGGCGGGCGGCTGCCGGATGCGGGGACGTGGGCCCGGGCCGTGGTCGCCTACGCGACCGAGGGGTTCTTGGGGCCGGTCGCGTTGCGGCCGTATCCCAGTGACGAGATCGCGCGGCGGGGCGGGCGGGCGATGTCGGTGGCGTTGGCGCAGAACGTCACGTTCCACGACGAGTTTTCGGTGGGGGAGTGGGTGTTGCTGCGCTGTGCGAGTGAGTATGCGGGGGGTGGGCGGATGCACGGGCGCATTCGGGTGTTCGCTCGGGACGGGCGGTTGGTGGCTTCGGTGACGGCGGACGGCCTGATGCGGCCTGGCCTGCGGCGTTAGGTTTTTTTGTCCTTTGCGCCGGACTGGCTGGGTGTTTTTGGGTTGTTTGGAGTTGGGGGTGTCCTCAAACGCCGGACGGGCTGGATGT
>NZ_WWJX01000309.1 GCF_009865215.1 Streptomyces sp. SID3343
CGCTGTCCAGTACCGCCGCCGCGCGAGGGCCGCCCGCGGCGAGCACCTCGCGCGTGCCGGCCACGCCGAAGCGGTCGCCGATGCCCCGACCGGAGGCGTAACCCTCCAGGTTGCCACGCCAGTTCGGGTCCACCGAGGCCGGCACCTCGAACTCGCCGAGGGCTATCGCCTCGCCCCGAGCACCGGTGACCGGGGAGCCGGCGAGCACGATCGTCGAGGACAGTCCGGTGCCCAGTGAGACGTAGAAGAAGCCGTCGAGCCCGCGGCCCGCGCCGTGCCGGGCCTCGCCGAGCGCGCCGCACCGCACGTCCGACCCGACCGCGCACGGCAGATCGACGGCGACTTCGGACAGCACGTCGAGCGGCTGCTTGTCCCAGGCCAGTACCTCGCGGCTGGTCAGGTGTCCGTCGGCGGCCACGTATTCGGGGAAGCCGGCGCCCAGGCCGGTCACCGTCACGCCCAGGCGCGCGGCCGTCGCGAGCAGGTCGACGGCCGCGGCCCGGGTGCCGGCGAGTTCGGGGTCGCGCAGGCGCCCGGCGGTGGCGGTGGGGCGTTCGTCGCGATGCAGGACGGCGCCGTCGGCGCCGACGAGACCGGCGGCGATCTTGGTGCCGCCCACGTCCAGGGCCGCGGTGACGATGGTGCTCAAGGTGCTCTCCAGCGGTGCTTACTCGGTGCCGCGGTGCAGGGTGGTCTCGAAGCGGTACGCGTCGCCCCGGTACACGGCCCGGCCGAGCAGCACGGGCACCTCGCTCCGGTCGAACGTGACCTCCTCGCCGATCAGCACGGGCGAGCCCGCGGACACCCGCAGTACCTCGGCGGTGTGCGCGTCGGCGGCGTCGGCGTGCGCGGTGTAGTTGCTGCGCAGCACGTACACGCCCGCCTCCTCCAGGAACGCGAACAGCGAGCCGTTCTCCAGGTCGGCCGTCTCCAGCGCCGGCGCCCGGCCGCGAATGACGACCGTGGTGTCCAGGCAGACCGGGACGCTGTCGAGCCCGCGGACCCGGATGATCTCCACCACCTCGGAGGCGGGCGCTATCCGCAGCCGGACCGCCTCCTCGTAGGTGGCCAGGCGCACCCGGCGCCCCAGCACTCGGGCGGTAGGGGTCAGGCCGCGGTCGCGGGCGATGTCGGTGAAGCTCTTGAGCAGGCTCGGCGGTTCGCTGACCATCTCGGTGGAGACGAACCAGCCGCGCTGGGCGGACGCGTGCACCCTGCCCTCGCGCTCCAGGCCGGCCAGGGCCAGTCGCAGGCTGCTGCGACTGACGCCGAGCCGCTGCGCGAGCGCGCGCTCACCGGGCAGCCGGCTGCCGGCGGGGAACTCGCGTCGGTCCAACGCCTGGGCCAACGCCCGATGGGCGAGTTGGACGGCGGGGCCCGCGGCGGAGGCGGGGAGATCGTCGCTGACTGTCACAGCGCGAGAACATACCAGAAGTACCAGTCGGCAGACCAGATGCGAATCTGGTCCAATTACTGGACTAACTGGTCTGCCATGCGTAATGATCCGGAAGAAGCCGCAAGCGGAATCCATCGTTCCGTCGGAAACGGGCCGTTCCCGCGAACGATCCGGTATCCGCCACTATCGATGTATCCGTCCGCGCGGATCGCCGTGGCGCCCACCCTCCCGTCGGCGCCGAAACGACCCCGCCACACCGCACCCCGCAACCCCGATGCGCAAGGAACCCTCAATGTCGGTTAGCGAACCCGTCCGTCTCGCCGTCGTCGGCGCCGGGACGATCACCCAGTCGGTACACCTGCCCGCGATCCAGCGCCTCGGCGACGCGATCACGACCACCGTCGTGTGCGACCTCTCGCCCTCGCGAGCCGCCTCGGTCGCCGCGCGGACCGGCGCCGGCGTGCGGGCCGAGACCGAATACGCCCGCGTCCTGGCCGCCGCCGACGTGGACGCCGTACTCCTGGCCACCCCCGGCACCCACGCGCGGGACGCGAAGGCCGCCCTGGAAGCCGGCAAGCACGTGCTCGCCGAGAAGCCGCTGTGCCTGACCGTCGCCGAGGCCGACGAGCTCGGCGCGCTGGCCGCCGAACGCGGCCTGGTCCTCCAGGTCGGCTACATGAAGATGTACGACCCGATCACCGCCGTCGCCGCCGCCGAACTCGCCGCGCTCGACACCCCGCGCACCGTCCGGGTCACCGTGCTCCACCCCGCCGACGAGCCCCAGGTCGCGCACCTGCGAATGCCGCCGCCGGCCGACGACGCCGACGGCGCGGTGATCGCCGACGCGATCCGCTACGAGGCCGCGCGCACCGTCGACGCCCTCGGCGACGTCCCCGCCGAGCTCGGCCGCTACTACCGCGACGTGCTCAACGGCTCGGTGATCCACGAACTCTCGCTGCTGCGCGCGCTCGGCTTCACCCTGCCCACGTCGTTCGAGTCCGCCGAACTGTGGCCCTGGCCCGTCGAAGGCGAGCCGCCGTGCCTGCTTGCGTCGGCGCCGCTGGGCGCGGACGGGTCGGCCCGCCTGGTCCTGAACTGGAACTGGCTGCCCGACCACCCCGAATACGCCGAGGAGGTCGCGGTACTCGCCCGCGACGGGCGGCTGCGCCTGGACATGGCCGCGCCCTACCTCGTGGACGTGCGCAGCACGCTGCGGGTCGAGCGCGCGGGCGACGGCGTCAGCCGCGACTCGCTCGTGCGCCCCGGCTACGACACCGGCTTCGTCCGCCAACTGGCCGAGTTCGCCGCGTCGATCACCACCGGCGCGCCGGTGCGCTCGACCGCGAGCGGTGCCGCCGAGGACGTGCGCTGCCTGCAAGCCCTGATCGCGGCGATCGCCCGCCGCGCCGACGTGAGCGTGGGCGGCGAGGCCGCCCTCGTGGGGAGTGACGCCCGATGACCGCGAACCGCGACGACAACGCCCCGGCGCCCGACCGCACCCCGGCGACCGACCGCGAACTGCGGATCGGCAACGCCCCCGTCAGCTACGGCGTCTACGGCGAAGGGGCCGGCGGCGAGGGCACCTCGCCCGAGGCCCTGCTCGCCTCGATGGCCGAAGCCGGTTACGCGGGCAGCGAGTTGGGCCCGCCCGGCTTCTTCGGCACCCCCGCCGAGACCGCCGCGATGTTCGACCGACACGGCCTGGCCGCGGTCGGCGCGTACATCCCCGTGCACTACGCGCTCGGCGACGACGTCGTCGCGCACGACATGGCGCGGATGGAGCAGACCTGCCGCGAACTGGCCGCGTGCGCCGAGTCGACCGGCGAGACGCCGCTGGCGATCCTGGCCGATGAGGGCAGCGAGGCGCTGCTGCACAACCCGGCCCGCGCGTGGGAGGACCGCTCGCTCGCCCTCGACGACGCCGGCTGGCGCCGGCTCGCGGACCTGTCCGCCGAGGCCGTCGCGATGGCCCGCTCCTACGGACTGCGCACCTCCTTCCACCCGCACATCAGCACCTACATCGAATCGCCGTGGGAGGTGGACCGGTTGCTCGACCTCACCGAGGTCGGCGTGACGCTGGACATCGCCCACATCCAACTCGCGGGCGGCGACCCGGTCGAGTGCCTGGACCGCTGGCACGAACGGATCAACCACATCCACCTCAAGGACGTCGACACGAGCGTGCTGGCCCGGGCCAAGGCCGAGCGCCGCACGGACTTCGACGAGTGGTGGGCAAACGTGTGCGTGCCCTTCGGCCGCGGCGACGTCGACATCGACCGCTTCCTCGTCGCCCTGCTGCGCGGCGGCTACCGCGAGTGGCTGCTGATCGAGCAGGACCGCGCACCGACTCCCGCGGAGCTGTACCCGACCGTGGCCGCCGAACAGGCCGCCAACCGGTCCTGGCTCGCGGCCAAGGTCGCCGAACTCGCCTGAGTTTCGAACCCGGGCACGAAAGCCGCCCCGACGGCCGACGCCCGACCCCGAGAACGCCCCTGCCGGGGCGTGTCTTCGACCCCCGACCCCGAGGGCGCCCCCCTGCCGGGCGGCTGTGCCCCCTCGGTCCTTCTTGGCCACCCGACGTGGCCGGACACGGGAGCAACCATGAACAAACTGCGCTGGACCGGGGCCGCGGGGATCGCCCTGGCCGGGCTCCTCGCCACCGCGTGCGGGGTCCCCGGCGCGGGCGGTACCACCGTCGCCTCCGACCTCGCCGGTGGTCCCGTGACCCAACGCGTGACCGTCGAGGACGTCAAGGCGATGGGCAACACCAAGCTGCGCGTGCTCGCCGACGCGGGCGAGGAGAACACGCTCAAGGCGCTCGTACCGCTGTACGAGAAGAAGTATCCGAACGTCGAGGTCGAGGTCGCCACCAAGGGCTTCGACGACCTGATGAAGACCGTCGTCAACTCGATGTCCGGCTCCGACGCGCCCGACCTCGCCCAGGGCAACCAGGGCTACGGCACCGACGGCCCGCTCGTGAAGACCGGCCTGATCCGGCCCCTCGACGACGTGATGCGCGCCTACGGGTGGGAGAACACCTTCACCGAAGGCGCGCTCAAGCAGTACCGCTGGTCGCCCGACGGCTCCATCTTCGGCTCCGGCAGTCTGTACGGCATCAGCCCCGCCACCGAGTACGTCGGCGTGTTCTACAACACCGACAAGCTCGCCAAGCTGGGCATCGCGCCGCCGCAGACCTACGCCGAGTTCACCGCCGCCCTCGACAAGGTCAAGGCCGCGGGGGAACAACCGATCATGATGGGCAACGCCGAGAAGTACCCGGCCAGCCAGGTGATCGGCCTGGTCCAGGGCCAGAACGTGCCCAGCCGCGACGTGCGTTCGTGGATCAGCGGGGTGCCCGGCACCACCGTGGCCGACCCCGGCACCGAAGCCGCCGCCCGGACCGTGCAGGACTGGGCGTCGCAGGGCTACTTCGGGCCCGGCTACAACGGCATCAGCTCCGACGACGCGGTCGCCAAGTTCGGCCAGGGCGAGGGCGCGTTCCTCGTGGCCGGTTCCTGGAACGCGCCGACGCTGCAGGAGAGCATGGCCGGCAAGGTCGGCTTCACCCTCCCCGCCCGCGCCGACGGAACCCGCGCGACCGTGGGCTCACTGGGCCTGGGCTGGCACATCAGCACCAAGACCAAGAAGCTGCCCGCCGCCGTCGCGTTCCTGGACATGATGATGAGCGACGAGTTCGCACAGACCATCGCCGACGTCGGCCGCACCCCGGTCACCGGCGCGGGCAAGGTCAAGGCCGGCAGCCCGGTGGTCGAACAGGTCAACGACATCGGCCTCAAGCTGCTCGCCGACGACGGCCAGAACTTCTACCTCGACTGGGCCTCGACCACGATGTACGACACCATCGGCGCCAAGACCCAGGACCTGCTGGCCAAACGAACCTCCCCGAGCGGCTTCGTCAACGCACTCCAGGACGACCGCAAGGCGTTCGCGGCCAAACAGACCGCCGACCAAAAGGCCGCGTCGTGACCGGCCTGCGCGCGTGGACCGCGAGACAGTACTGGCCGTCGTTCCTCTACCTGCTCCCCGCCGCCGCGTTCTACACGATGTTCGTGCTGCGCCCGCTCGGCCAGACCGCGTGGGTGTCGCTGTTCACGTGGGACGGCATCACCGAGGGCCGCTGGGCCGGGCTCGACAACTACTCCGCGCTCCTGGACGACGGCCGGATCCCGTCCGCGATCGGGCACGCGCTCGTCTTCGTCGTCTTCTACGCGTTCTTCCCCGTCGTGCTGGGCCTGTTCCTGGCCGCGCTGATGTCGCGGATCAGGGTGCGCGGACTGAGCTTCTTCCGCGCCGTGCTGTTCCTGCCGCAGATCCTGGCGACCGTCGTGGTCGCGGTGTCCTGGCGGTGGATCTACGACATCGACGGCCCGCTCAACGCCGCGCTGCGCGCGGTGGGCCTGGGCTCGCTCGCCCGGGCCTGGCTCGGCGACTACGCCACCGCGCTGCCCGCCGTGGGCATCGTCGGCACCTGGGTCATGTACGGACTGTGCATGGTGCTCTTCCTCGCCGGCGTGCAGAAGATCCCCGCCGAACTCTACGAGTCGGCCAGGCTCGACGGCTGCGGCCCCGTCCGGGAGTTCTTCGCCGTCACCCTGCCCGCACTGCGTGGCGAGATCGCCATCGCGCTCGTGCTCACCATCACCTACGCGCTGCGCAACTTCGACCTCGTGTGGAACACCACCGCGGGCGGACCGGGCACGTCCACGACGGTGCCCAGCGTGTTCATCTACCAGGGCGCGTTCCTCACCCGCGAGGTGGGCAGCGCCGCCGCCATCAGCGTCTGCCTGACCGTCGTGGTGCTCGTCGTCACCGGCGTGATCATGCGCGTCGTTCGCGGCAAGGAGGGCTGACGGATGCTCACCAGCCGCCGCCACACCGTCATCGGCCACGTGATCCTCGTGGTCGCCGCGCTCATCGCGCTCTATCCGTTCCTGTCCGTGCTGATGCTCGCCTTCGGCGAACCCGGCACCCGCACCAGCGGATTCTCCATCCCCAAGTCGATCAGCTTCGACAACTTCACCGAAGCCTGGCAGCGCGGCCTGTTCTCGGACGCGCTGACCTCCAGCCTGATCGTCGCCGCCGCCGTGGTGATCGGCACGATCGTCATCGCCGTGCTCGCGAGCTACGCCCTCGCGTTCTTTCCGTTCCCGCTCAAGGGCCCCATGCTCGGGGTGCTGCTGATCGGGCTCGTGATGCCGTACGAGGCGACCGTGATCCCGCTGTACTACCAACTCAAGGACTGGGGACTGGTCAACACCTACTGGGCGTTGATCCTCCCGCAGATCGGACTGTCGCTGCCGTTCGCGGTGTTCTGGATGCGGACCTTCTTCGTCTCCACCCCGCCCGCGCTGCGCGAGGCGGCCTCGGTCGACGGCGCGTCCCGACTGCGCACCCTGCGCTCGGTCCTGCTGCCGATGGCCATGCCCGCCATCGGCACCCTCGCCACCCTGCTCTTCCTCTTCGCGTGGAACGAGTTCCTGCTCGCCCTGGTCCTGGTACCGGACGACCGCAGCGTGCAGACCGCACCGCTCGCGCTGTCGTTCTTCGCCGGCAACCGCCGCAACAGCGACCCGGGGGTGACCGCAGCCGCGGCCGTCCTGGTCGCCCTTCCCGTGCTCATCAGCTACATCGCCCTCCAGCGCCGCATGATCAGCGGCATGCTCTCGGGCGCCGTCAAGGAGTGACACCCATGCCAGCCCCCCTTCCCCTCCAGGTCTTCGACGGCCCGGCCGACCTCGGCGCCGCGCTCGCGCGCGAGATCGCCGACGGCATCGTCGCCGCCGACGCGGCCGGCGTGCGCTACATCCTCGGCTGCCCGGGAGGCCGCAGTCCCAAGCCGGTGTACGACGCGCTCGCCGAACTGGTCGCGACCCGCGAACTGAGCCTGCGCCACGTGGTGATCGCGATGATGGACGAATACGTCGTCCCCGGCCCCGACGGCTACACGGACATCGACCACACCGCGCACAACAGCTGCCACCGCTTCGCCGCCGAGGAGATCGTCGCCCCGCTCGACGCCGCCGCCGGTGACGGGCGCGGCATCCCCGCCGACGCGGTCTGGTTCCCCGACCCCGCCGACCCCGCCGCCTACGACACCCGGCTCGCCGACGCCGGCGGGATAGACCTGTTCATCCTCGCGTCGGGCGCCACCGACGGCCACATCGCGTTCAACCCGCCCGGCGCCGACCGCGACAGCGGCAGCCGCGTCGTCGAACTCCCCGACACCACCCGCCGCGACAACCTCGGCACCTTCCCCGACTACGCCTCGCTCGACGAAGTGCCCCGCCACGGCGTGACCGTCGGAGTACGCACCATCGTCTCGCGCTCCCGGCGCGCGGTGATGGTCGTACACGGCGAGCACAAGCGCGAAGCCGTCCGCCGGCTCGGCGCCGCGACCGACTACGAACCCTCGTGGCCCGCGACCCTGCTCGTCACGTGCGAACGCCCGTCCCTGTACGTGGACCGCGCCGCGGCGGACGCCCGATGAGCCCCGCCCCCCACGACCTGATCACCCTCGGCCGGGTCGGCGTGGACCTGTACCCCCAACAGATCGGGATCGGCCTGGCCGAGGTCGAGACCTTCGTCAAGTATCTCGGCGGCAGCGCCACCAACGTCGCCGTGGCGGCGGCCCGGCACGGCCTGCGCACCGCCGTGGTCACCGGCGTGGGCGACGACCCGCTCGGCGACTTCGTCCGCGGCGCGCTGCGCGGCTTCGCCGTCGAGGACCGCTACGTGGTCACCGTGCCCGGCCGACAGACCCCGGTCGTGCT
>NZ_WWJX01000310.1 GCF_009865215.1 Streptomyces sp. SID3343
CGGCGCCGCAGGCCGTGCGCGCCGAGTGGATGTTCACGTGGAGGTGGGCAAGGATCACCCATCGTCACGAACTACTCGATGTCGAGGCGGGATTCGGCCGATGGCGAGGCGTGAAAACTCGCCTGGGGTCTCCGTCGGGCCTCCACGGCGTGTAAAGACTCGCTCACGGTTGGCTTTGGGTTGCCTCCCGGCGGGGCCGAAGGCAGGCCCGAAGACGCACATCGTCCCCACCGACGGCGGGTCGGTGGGGACGACGAGGAGCGACGGCGACGCGGCCGGGGAGTGCGGGCCGTCGGGGGTACCGGGGTGTCGGGGTGGCTACTTCACCCACAGCTCGTAGTTCTCGAACTGCCCGCCGCCCGTGCACTGGTAGGTCGACCAGCGGTGGGCGTTGATCCCCTGGTTGCCGGTGTCGTTGCAGGAACTGGCCCAGTAGTAGTCGGTGATGTAGGTGTAACCGGGGCTGGCCGGCGGGTGGCACGGGTGGTTGCAGGAGGCCGTCGCCGGGGCGGCGTGGGCGGAGGCGGCGCTCAGCACGGGGCCGACCAGGACGGCGCTGCCGGCGGCGAGACCCACTACGAGGTTACGGAGACGCATGACGAGATCCCTTCGCTGTGCGAAATGCGGACATCCCGTACACGGTCGGTGACGACTCCCGGTATGACGCGGATGATGTGACCTGCGTCACACTGCACGATGTCGGTATCGGTCGGGCGGTGACGCACTCGGGCGGTCGATGCCCGTCCGGGCGCCCCGGAGAGCACACGGGGGCCGTTTCGGCCGGGCCGGACGACCCGCGGGTGAACTGTGCCCGCCGCTCAGGACCCGGTCGGCGAGGAGGCCGCTCGGCGCAGGAAGTCGCTTGCCAGCGCGCTCGGTTCGAGTGCGCGCGAGTCCCTTCCGCTGAGGATCCAGAAGAACACCGGCCCGACCAGCAGGGCGGTCGCCTGGGGCATCGGGATCGTCAGTGCGTCGCCGGGCAGTGCGCGGCCGATGACAGCCTCCGCGCTCGATCCGATCGGGTCGGTGCCGCTCAACAGGTCGCGCACGGCCTTGTCGTGTTGCGCCTCGCCGATGAGGGCGCGGTAGGCGACGCCGGCGTCGGACGTGGTGAGAAAGGCGATCAGCGCCCCGAGGTAGGCGGTGAGATCGTCCGCGGGATCGTCGTGCGCGGGCACGTCCAGCTCCTGCAGGGCGTCGATCGCGCTCGCCTCGAGCAGGATCTCGGCCTTGGTCGTCCACCAGCGGTAGACGGTCTGACGGGAAACCCCCGCGCGCTGGGCGATGCCCTTGAGAGTGACCTCGCCGTATCCCAACTCGACCACGAGGTCGTCGACGGCGTGCAGGATCGCCGCACGGGCCTCCTCGCTGCGCGGGCGGCCGACTTTGCCGGGCTCGTTCACCATCCCCCTTCCATCGGACGCCGTGTCCCGCGATCGTATATTACGAGACAGCATGTACACAAATAGCTCCGGCGCCGTTCCGGTCGACTGTGGTCGGCCGCTGCGGACCGCGCGACGAAGAGTTACTGGACACCGTGCACCGTATCCGTTAGTTTCGGTGCTGCGTGACCCGTAATAGTCGGCAGTGCCGACGCTGTGCCCGTCAGGGCAGAAAGGAGACCGCACGATGCGCGTCTTCGTGACAGGTTCCACCGGCTGGATCGGCTCGGCCACCGTGGACGAACTGCTCGGCTCCGGCCACGAGGTCCTCGGCCTCGCCCGCTCCGACTCGTCGGCGGCGAAACTGGCGGCCAAGGGGGCGCAGGTCCAGCGCGGCGACCTCGACGACCCCGCTTCCTTCCGGGCGGGCGCGAGTGCCGCCGACGCGGTCGTACACCTCGCGAACAAGCACGACTGGGCCGACCCGCAAGGCAACGACCGCGTCGAGCGCGCTGCGGTGGAGGCGATCCTGGCCGCCCTGGAGGGCTCGACCAAGCCGTTCGTCATCGCCAACGGGCTCTCCGGCATCCTGCAGGGCCGCCCGGTGCTGGAGACCGACGCCTCGCCCGAGGTCGGTCCGGGCGCGGACCGCGGCGGCTCGGAGAACCTCACCCTGGAGGCGGTCTCGCGCGGGATCCGCTCGATAGCGGTGCGCTTCGCGCCGAGCGTGCACGGTCGCGGCGACTGGGGCTTCGTGAACTGGCTCACCGCCGCCGCCCGCAAGCAGGGCGTGTCCGGTTACATCGGGGACGGCAGCACCGAGTGGTCCGCCGCACACGTCTCGGACGTGGCCCGGCTCATCCGCCTCGGACTGGAGCACGCCCCGGCCGGCACCCGCATGCACGCGGTCACCGAGCAGGCGATCACCACCAAGACGATCGCCGAGGCGCTCGGCAAGGTGCTCGACCTGCCGGTGACCTCGATCGACCCCGCGGACGCGGCGGAGCACTTCGGCGTCGTCGGCCACTTCTTCGGCCAGACCATGACCGGCTCCAGCGACCTCACCCGCGAACTGCTCGGGTGGGAACCCACCGGCCCGACGCTGATCGAGGACATCCTCGCCGGCGCCTACACCGACTGAACTCCTCCCTCTGCACCACCGGGTGGTGCCGGCGCCCCGGACGCGGGCACCACCCGTGCACGGGCTGTCGTCCGCTCGCCGTCGAGGGAGCGGACGACAGGGTCGGGTCACCCGCCCGCGAGGGAACTGTCGACTCTCACACGCCCGCGACGGATTGGATCCAGGTACGGTACGCGGTCACGTTGGTATAGGCGGTGGTGCTCTGTCGGTCGCTGGTGGAGGCCACGCCGACCTGCACACCGTTCGCCGTCATCGGACCGCCGGAATCGCCGCCGGCGGTAATGCCGTTGCCGGGACGCGCACAGATCGCCGAACCGTTGTACGCGTCACGGCAGCCGCCGCTCACCACCAGGTTCGCCACCTTGAGGTACTGGGACTGGCAGTTGATCTCGGAGCCGCACCGAGACGTCGCACCCCAGCCGAAGACCTGCACCCCTTGGCCCACGGTCACCGAACCGGGTTGTCCCAGCGGGGAGTACGTCGCCGACACGGAACGGTCGAGTCGGACGAGCGCGAGGTCCGCGGACGGATTGGTGTAGATCTGGGAGCCGTTGGCCACGGTGCCGCCGGAGGACTGG
>NZ_WWJX01000311.1 GCF_009865215.1 Streptomyces sp. SID3343
GGTGGCTACCGGCGGTCGTGGGTGACGTGGGCACGTGGTCTCCTCAGGTCGATGATGGGGACGGTGTGGTAAGTGCCGGGCCGTGTACGGGCTCGGTGGGTGCGGCCGACGTGGGGACGCCCGAGTCGCGGCCGCCCAGCCGACGCCACGCCGCGACGGCGGCCAAGGCCGTGACGAGCATGGCGGCGTGGGCCGCGCTCGCCACGCCAGCGACGAACGCGTCCTGGGAGTGGGCCACGAGTCGGGCCCGGACCTCGGGAGGCAGCCGCGGGGTCGAGGCCGCCGTCGACATGAGGCTGTGCACGCCGACGTCGGCCCCGGGGGGTGTCGGGAACGCACGCATGCGGTCGGCGTGCACGCTGGTGAGGATGGAGCCTTGGACGGCCACGCCCACGGCGGAACCGATCTGCCGGGTGGCGTCGTTGATCGCCGACCCCGCCCCGGTACGGTCGGCCGGCAGACAACCCATGACGGCCTCGGTGGCGGTCGGCGCGGCGATCCCCACGCCCAGCCCCGCGAGCAACTCGAAAAGCAGGACCCGCCCGTATCCCGATCCGGGCCCCGCGCCCGCCAACACGGCGAACCCGCAGAACACCGCCAGCAGGCCGGCGGTGACCAGGGCCCGTTGCGAGCAGCGTCGGGAGACGACGAACGCGCCCGCCACCCCGACCGCCATCGCCGCCGACAGCGGCAACATGCGCTGCCCCGCCTGCGCCGCGCTCAGGTGCAGGATGTTCTGGAGGTACAGCGACAGCACGAACAGGGCACCGAACACGGCGAACGACAACATCGCCAGTACGGCTGTCGCGGTCCGCATCCGGGTGTCCTTGAGGACGTCGATGGGCAGCATCGGCGCGGCGCAGCGTCGTTGGTGGCGGGCGAACGCGGCCAGCAGCACGATCGCGGCGGCGAACGCCCCCAGGATCGGGGCGGTGGTCCAACCTCGATCGGGCCCTTCGATGATCGCCCAGACCAGGGCCAGGAAGCCCGCGGTGGACCAGCCCATGCCGGTCAGGTCGATCGGCTCGTTACGGAGGCCGCGGGACTCGGGAACCACGACCGCGGCCGCCGCCATCGTCACCAACACGCACGGAATGGGCGCCCAGAATCCGGCTCGCCAGGAGTAGTGCTCGACCAGGTAGCCCCCCGCGACCGGCCCCAGCAACGTGCCGGCTCCCGCGACCAGCGCCCACAGGGACACCGCCTTGCGGCGCTGCGGGCCCTCCGGGAACAGGGACACGATCACCGACAGCGTCGAGGGCATCATCAACGCGGCCCCCGCGCCCATACCGCAGCGCGCGGCGATCAACTCCCACGGCGCGTGGGCGGACGCGCCCACCAGGCACGCCATCGCGCACAGCCACAGACCCACGAGAAAGCAGCGCCGTCGCCCGTACGCGTCGCTCACCGCGCCCGCGGCCAGCACACACCCGCCCAAAACCAGCGCGTAGCCGTCGATGATCCATTGCACCTGCGCCATCGACGGCCGCATGTCCCGTTGCAGGTCGGGCACGGCGACGTTGAGCACGGTGAAGTCCACCCCCAGGATGAACAGCCCCAGGCACATCACCACCACCGCGCCCCACGCCCGAGCCCGGCTCACGGCGCCTCGACCCGCCGAAGCAGGGCCTTGACGTCCACCGCCGGCCACGCTGTGTGATGGAATGGTCACAAATCGCACTCTACGGTCGGATCGGCCACCCGGCGATCCGGCCCGGGCAGACGGCCGGACGACCGAGCAGCCCCCGCGAACATCGGGCGGCGCCGAGGCACGCAGGGTCGACGTCCGGTCGGAGACCAAGGTCGACCGGCCTGCCACAATGCTGGCGCCCTACCTCGGGGACAGCCGGCACTCGCGGTGATCGAGGCCGGGTTCGCCACGACTACGACGACACGTGCGAGCTGTCCGGGTACGACCTGACGCGCCGCGTCGGCACCATCGACGGGGCGTCATTCGTTGCGGGTCGGGGATCCGTACACATGCACACACGGGAGTCGACGTGACGCCAACCGAAGCAGATCTCACCGAGGCCGTGTATCGGGCGGCCCGCGCCGCCATCGCGGACCTGTTCCGGGAATACCCGGAGCACGACTTCTACTACTGCGCCCTGGTCACCCCCGGGGAGGCCTTCGGCCCGGCGCTGTCGGCCTGGTCGACGCAGGCCCTGGCCACCGCGGCGGGCGGCCCCGGGGCCGACGCCGAGGAGCTGCGGTGGTCCTACGCGGACTCCCCGTTCTGCACGTACGGGGAACGGCACCTCGCCCCGATCCGAACCCTGTTCGACGCCCGGCCGCAGGTCTTCGAACTCCCGGACGACGAGGGGGAGGACGAGTACGACCTGCGGTTGCGCGCGATGGTCACGGCGATGGCCCGCCTCGACGCGGAAGGGCTGTTCGGCGACGGCGAACGGCGTCTGTCCATCGTCGCCACCGTCGAGGTCCCCGGCGACGACACCGACAACGCGGCCCGCGCCCGAGCCCTGAACCCCCCGGCGGCCGTCGCCGCATACGTTGCCGCGCTCGGCGCCACGGACGACTGACCCGTGGCTTCTCCGGCGGGCCCGTCCGCCCACCGACCGACCCGACGCCGACAGGTTGTCTCTTTCGGGATCCGTCGGCCCGCGCGCAGTCGACGCACGCGGGCCGCCGATCCGCTCGGTCGAGCGGACTCGGTGTCACGTGCGCGGGCGGACCGTCGGTTCGAGCAGTGACAGGGTCCGCTGTGCCGCATCGAGGCCGGCACGGATGCCGACCGGCATCGGCAGATTCGGACCGGCATGTCCGAACTCGACGTTGCCCAGCACCGGGACGTCACGGTCGCCGAGGACATCGAGGACGATCTCGGGGAGTGTCGGTGAGCCGTCGGACGAGCCCAGCCCACCGATCGCACGCGGCACGCCGACGACCATGCCCGCGATGCGGTCGAGGATGCCGCAGTGCCGCAGCACGTGCAGGTCGCTCCACACCCACGACGCCTCGCCGCCCATCTCCTCCCAGAACAGCACCGCGCCGTCGAACCAGTCGAGCGGCAGCGCGAAACGCGTCGCCTGGGTCCGCACGATGCGATTGAGCAACCCGCCGATCAGCGGCCCTTCGGCGCGCCCGGCACGCCAACACTCCCACGACGGCCCGGTGGGCAGCGTGCCGATCGCCTCCGGGCCGGTCAGCAGCACCGAATAAACGTCCTCGAGCACCCGCCTGCGCGCTGCGGGCGCGGCCTGCCACGCCTCGCCGAAGCCGGGCATGGCCAAGTCGGCGTGGAATCCGACCAAACCCGTGCGCGAGTAGAGCACCAGATGCAACATCGCGATGTCGCTGTACCCGAGAATCGGCTTGGGGTCGGCCCGGATGGCCTCGACGTCGATCAGATCGAGGTAGCCGAGCACCGTCTGCCCGCCGTCGTGCGCGATGATCGCGCGCACCTCGGGATCCCGCAGCAGAGCGTTGAGTTCGTCCGCGATCTCCGTCGCCGGTGCCGAACTCCACCAGTGCCGCCGCCCGACTTCGAGCAGCGGCGCACGACGTACCCGAAACCCCATGCGCCGGAGCGTGGCTTCGGCTTGTTCGAGTCCCGGAACGAACTCGGCAACGAGCGGGCCGGACAGCGCCGCGATGGCGACGACATCGCCGGGAGCGAGGGCACGAGGTCGTAGTGGCACAGGTGCTGTGGTGCGAGTCATCGGGACAGTCTCTTGGCACCCCCAGCGTGACGCTACGCATTTTCCGGGCCGGCCGGTGGTGAGTTCCGTGCTCGGCGCGGCGGGTCGGTCTGCGCTCTGGTGCTGTGTGCGGCGTGGGCGTAGCGGGCGGCGAGGTCGCCGAACGCGGTGGCCAGTCGGGGCGGGCCGACGACTTCGATATCGGTGTCGAAGCGGCCGATGGCGGCGGCGAGTCCGGTCCACGACCACGAGCCGAGGACGAGTCGGCAGCGCCGGGAGTCGAGTTCCTCGACGATTCCGTCCTGGGCGAAGGGCGCGACCTCGGCGGCCGGGAGGCCGAGGACGACTTCGCCTTGGCAGGGCCAGTCGGGGGTGGTGCCGTCGTGGCCGCGGAATCGGCCGGTGACGAAGGTGGAGACCTCACCACCGGGGAGTTCACGAGGGGCGAAGCGGGGGCCGGTGGGTGTGCGGGGCCGGATGCGGTCGACGCGGAAGGTACGCCAGTCCTCGCGATGGAGGTCCCAGGCCACGAGGTACCAGTGCCGACGCCACGTGACCAGGTGGTGGGGCTGTACTCGGCGGGGATCGTCGGCTGGGGTGCCCGAGGACGGGGCGTAGTCGAAGCGCAGTTCCTCGTGGGCGTGGATGACGCGGCTCAGGTCCGTCAGGACCTGGGTCTCGACCCGGGCGTGGTGACCCGCGGGCGGTTGGACGGCGGTGACGCGCAACAGGTCGATGCGGCGGCGCAGGTGAGGTGGCATGACCTGGCGCAGGGTGGCCAGGGCGCGGGAAGCGTCTTCGGCGACGGCGGTGCCGGCGGCCGCGGTCTGTAGCGCGACGGCCAGGGCGACGGCCTGATCGTCGTCGAACAGCAGGGGCGGCAGGTGGGTGCCGGCGTCCAGTCGGTAACCGCCGGCCGGTCCCTTGACGGTGGTGATCGGGTAGCCGAGTTCGCGGAGACGGTCCATGTCACGGCGCACGGTGCGCGAGGTGACGTCGAGACGTCCGGCGAGATCCTCGCCGGACCAGTCACGGTGCGTTTGAAGCAGCGAGAGCAGCGCGAGCAGCCGCGCGGACGTTTTGTGCATGACATCCGTTCCCCGGCAGTACAGGACACGACCTGTCCTCTAATGCTGCCATCGTGGCATACGAGCCGTTCGGGAGGCGTCGCTCCCGGCAAGGCAGTGGCCGCCGGAGCCTCGACGGCCCGCGGCGTACTCGACACATGGAGCAAGGAGCAGGACATGTCTATCCGGACCACCACTCACCTGAACTTCCGGGGCACCGCACGTGCGGCGCTGGACTTCTACCGGTCCGTCTTCGGCGGACGTACCGTCGTGGTCACCTACCGGGACGCGGGCGCCGTGCAGGTCGAGAGCGATGCGGACCAGGTGATGTGGGGTGAGGTGGTCGGCGACAACGGTTTCCACGTCATGGCCTACGACGTGCCCGCGCAGCTGCCGTGGGGCCAGGGCGAGAACCCGTTCTTCGTCTCCGTGCGCGGCGACGACGCCGAGGAGATCAGCGCCCTGTGGGGCAGGCTCGCCGAAGGCTCGGTCGTCGTGCGTCCGCTGGAGCCCGCGCAGTGGGCACCGCTGTACGGCATGCTCACCGACCGCTTCGGCGTCACCTGGGTCCTGGACGTCACCGCTGCGTACAACGGCTGAACCAGCCGACCCGACCCGACCGCGCCGTTCGGGCCGCCGCACGGGCGGCCCGGACGGCGCGAGCACCCACCACGTTCGGTGGCACGCAACGCAACCGTCAAGACCCGCGGACGGGAGCCGCACCGACCCAGCGGCGATAGGCGTCCACGTCGACGTTGTTGCCGCACACGATGGTGACCACGTGTCGACCGGCGAAGCGTTCGCGGTCTTCGAGGACGGCCGCGATGCCGAGCGCGGCCGACGGTTCGACGACGAGGCCGGCGTGGTCGAGGAGCAGCCGCATACCGGCGACGATCGACGCCTCCCGGACCAGGACGGCGTCGTCGGCGACCAGGAGGAGGTCGTCCAGGACGGCCGGGATGGGACACCGGCCGGCGACTCCGTCGGCGATGGTGTCGGTCGAGTCGGTGGTGACGACGCGCCGTTGGTGCCACGAACGCGTCATCGCCGGTGCGCCCAGCGGCTGGACGCAGATCACCTCGACCTCGGGCGCCGACGACTTCAGCACATGACCCACACCGGTGGCCAACGCCCCGCCGCCGAGAGCGATCAGGACGGTGTCGAACGACGGCGCGGTGTCCACCAGTTCCAGGCCGATGGTCGCCGCGCCCTCGCACGTCTCGATGTCCAGACTGTCCTCGACCAGCCTGATGCCGTCGTACCGCGCGATGGCCGCCGCCCGCTCGCGAGCCGCCTCGTGGTCTCCGTCCACCAGTTCCAACCTGGCATCCAACGCGCGGATGCGATCCAGCTTCGTCACCGTCGCGAAGCGCGAGGCCACGACGGTGACGTCGAGCCCCCGGCCGCGACCGGACCAGGCGAGGGCCAGGCCCAGGTTGCCCGCGCTGGCGCACACCACGGCCCGCGATTCGCTGTCGGCGAGCAGGCTCGCGACGACCTCGGTGCCGCGGGCCTTGAAGCTGCGGACCGGATTCGCCGTTTCGAGCTTGATGCTCACCGTGCACCCGAGTTCGGGCTCCAGAGCCTCGCACCGGTACAGCGGCGTATCGAGGAACATCGGGTCGATTACTCGACGGGCCGCCCGGATCCGAGCAGTGTCGAGGCGCGTCTTGTGCACGACACGGCAGCGTAGTGCCGCGGGCGCTGTTCCATCGAGTAATCGACGATTCCGGCTGCCTGGTCGCTCGGGTGTGGGTGCGTGGGTTGGACCGCCGGGAACGTCGAAGGACCAGGCGGTGCACGGATCGACCCCTTCGGCAGACGGGGACGACCCGTTCCGCGACGGCGTGGGAGCGCACCCGCGCGCCGGCCCGAAGCCGCCGGAACGCCGGGCGTACCCGCTTGGCCGCGGTGCTACGTCGGGCCCGGGTTGCCGGTCGGGTTCGGGAGGGCGAGGCCGGCCAGGACGTCGTCCGCGCGGCGGCGCCATGTGTATTGCTCGGTCACCTGGCGGCGGGCCTCGTCGCCGAGTTTGTGGCGCAGGGAATCGTCGGACAGTAGCTCGGTGAGGGCCTGAGTCCACGCGTCCGGGTCGGCCGGCGGGCGCATCAGGCAGTTGACCCGGTCCGTCAGGACCTCGTGCAGGACGGGCAGGTCCGAGGCGATCACGGCGCGTCCGTGGGCCATGTACTCGAACAGCTTCATCGGGGAAGCCCAGCGACCGGTCTCGCCGAGTCGCCCCCAGACGTAGACCTTTTCCTCGTAGGGGGCCAAGAGGACGTCGAAGAGGGGGTAGTAGCCGGGGAGTTCCGACGGTGGGCGGTGGCCGTGGAAGTGCACGTTGGGCAGCCGACACGGTCGCTCCCAGCGGTCTCGGTCCTCGGGAGTGCCGCCGACGAGGTGGAAGTCGACGTCGGGGAGCCGATCGGCGAGTTCCAGGATCAAGCCGATGCCGCGGCCGTCGTAGAGGTGTCCGACGTATCCGACTCGCGGCGCGCCCGGGCGCCCCGGCAACTCCACCGGTACGGGGTGCGGTTGGGGCAGGTCGGCGCAGTCGGGGGCGACCAGGATCGGCAGCGGGTCGGCTCCTTCGTATGCGGTGCGAAGGTCGCGCGCGAGTGCGTGCGTGATCACCACGAGCCGGACCAACCGGGGCTCCGCGAGCAGGCGTTGCTCGGTTCCGGGCGGTAGATCCCGGCGGATCTGGTGGACCTCGTACACGAACGGCGCGATGTCCGCCGCGGCGCCGAGGCTGTACGGATCGCGGCCGTAGATCAGGTCCGGTGTGCGCTCGTGGCTCAGCAACCGGCTCACCTGCTGGGCGCGTTGCAGGTATCCGGCGGGGGTGAAGTCCGGGATCGGTACGGCGCGCACGGGGAAGCGGTGACGGACGCCGTAGTAGGCGTACAGGTCGTCCGCCGGGTGGGTGCCGGGCGCGGCATAGAGGGTGATGTCGTGCCCGGCGGCGGCGAACGCGTCGCACATGCGCATGACGTGGACGTTGTTGGCCCACAACGAAGGGATGCTGCCGCCGTGCAGGTAGGCGATGCGCATGCCGGCTCAGCCCCGCCCCTGCGGCGATGTCGGCGCGGACGCGGACGTGTTCGATGGTGGTCGGGATGGTGTCGTGCGCGACGGTGTCATCGGCGTCTCCTCGTCCGGGGCGGTGGGTCGTGTACCGGGGATGGGGCCGGATGCGCCCGTGGACGGCGACGCCGGGTCATCATCACGGGTGATCGCGGCGCTGCCAAGAGTGACGAGCGGGCAGGGGCGAGAACCGGTCGATACCGGCGGCCCCGGGACAGGGCGCGGGCTCGCGGACCGCACGGTGCCGGGTGGGTGCTGTGGTTGCCGTGGGCCGCACGACGGGGGCGGAACACCGGCTCGGGCGGCGGGTGGTGGGCGAAAGGCGCAGGAACACCAGAACGTCCGGAATCAGGCGTTCGCGTGGCCGTCGAGGCTCGGACCCTGGTAAGGACCAGCGTTCGCCTTACCGGCGTTCATCCCACCGGCGTTCGTCCCACCGGCAACAGCCGGTCGTCGGCCGATCTCCCTGGAGGGCCCCATGTCGGACCGGTTCGGGCCGGGCACTCACCGGACGCGGGCGAGGAGCACATCCGCCGCCTCCCCGACGCGACCGGTCGACGTCGCCCCGGTCGCCGACATCGACGGGTATCCCGCCGGGCCGAGCGTGCGCGCCGGCGACCTGCTGCGGTTTCACGTGTCGACGTCCGCCCGCCGCTTTCGGGCCGACTTCTTTCGGTATGGCGCAGGGCTGCGACACATGGCGGGCATCGAGGCGAACGGCCGCTTCGCGCCGCCGGGCCGGCACGACGAGGACTGGCGCTGGCCGGAGTACGACTTCGCGGTCCCTGCCCACTGGCCCTCGGGCGTGTACGTCGCGGTACTGCGAACCGATACCGAAGGGCTCACCCGGGCACCGGAGTTCGAGAGCGCCGACACGCCGGACGCGCGCGGCGCACGAATGCTGTTCGTGGTGACGCCGCACGAACCGTCGGGCGCACGGATCCTGTACAAGGTGCCGGTGTTCACCTATCACGCCTACAACCAAAGCGGCGGCGGGAGTCTGTACGGATCGATCCACGACGACCACGACAGCGGGCTCCCACCGCACGCCGGCACCCGGATCGTCAGCCTGCGACGGCCCGGCGGCGGCATCGGCGGCCCGGTGAAGGGCCACCCGGACGCCCACGACCCGCGAACTCCCCGGCAGACGTTCGCGCATTGGGACGCGCCCTTCGTCGCGTGGCTCGAAGCCGGCGGCTTCGCGGTCGACTACTGCACCGACCTCGATCTGCACGAGCGGCCCGACGTCCTGGACGGCTATCGGCTGCTGCTGTCCGCCGGCCACGACGAGTACTGGAGCGCGCCCACCCGCCGGCACGTCACCGCCTTTCGCGACCGCGGCGGCAACATCGCCGTGTTCGGGGCGAACACCTGTTGGTGGCGGGTCGCGGTGACCGACGACGCAACGGCTGTGCGGTGCACCAAGTATCCCCCCGGGGCCCGGCTGGGGGCCGACTGCGACTCGTTGCCGGGCGTCGCCGGTCACTGGTGGGAGTCCGAACCGGAGAACAGCCTGATCGGCGTCAGTTACCGCAACGGCGGCGGCCACTGGGCCGGGCTCCGGGCCCCGTTGGGCTTCACCGTGCAGCACGCCGACCACCCGGTGTTGGCCGGTACCGGACTGCGCGAAGGGGACCTGCTCGGCGCCGAACACGCCCTGGTCGGCTACGAATGCGACGGTGCGGCGCTGCGCCGCGACGCGCGGGGAACGGCCGTGCCGACCGGAGAGGACGGTACACCGGCCGACTTCACCATTCTGGGCGTCGCCGAACTACCCGAGGACCCGTCGACCGGGTGGCACGTCGCGCTGCGCGAGCACGACGCCGGCACCCGTGCGGCGACGCTGGGGCTGTACACCCGAGGTGGCACGGTCTTCACCGCCGCCACCGTCGACTGGCCCCGGGTGCTGCCGCTGGACCCGACGGTACGCGCCATCACCCGCAACGTGATCACCATGTTGTCGTGAGGACCCGGTCGTGAAGTCCCGCTGGTGGTACGGGTGTCGACGGGGGCGGCGCGCTGTCACGCGATACGGGCCGGCCCAACCGGGCCGCCCGCCGCCCGCCTCGGCATTCGGTCGGTTTTGCGCCGGTCGGATGACCGAGGTCGAGCTTTTCGGCCAATATTCGTACGGTTCGACCGAATGTGGCGGCCGAATGCGCGATTGACACGACGCGATCGGTGTGACGACACCTCGTTGCCGAGGCCAAAAGGGCTGATGGCCGCCGCCGGCGACTCGGGCGCGCCCGCCGTGTCCGGGAACACAAGGTGGTTTCCGGCTGGGCCGACGTGACCCGACACGGAGCGCGACTGCCGCTTACTTCTTGTGCTCGTCGTTGTTTCGCGCACACCATGGCCCTTCCGATGTTCCCCGTCGACGGCGGTGGAGTCGGCGACCGAAGGGAGTCCGACATGCAGGACGACATGGAGCTGATTCCGGAATCGGAACTGCCCGAGCTTGCGCTGATGATCGACGTACCCAGCTGAGGCAACGGCCAAGAGGCGACGGGTCGGATCGCCCCGGCCCGTCGCACCCCTCGTCATCGGGACCACCGGAGGAAGACGCGATGCACGTGGAACCCGACGCCCGTCCGGGCGCCGAGGAATGCTCGGCCGTGACGCGGCCGCTCTCGGCCCGGGGGCACGGGTGGTGACCGCGTCCACGTGGGAACCGCAGGTGTTCACCCCCTACGATTCCTGGCCCGACGTCGTCTTCGCGCGCGTCGCGGCCCGCTCGCCGCAGTTCGACGCCGTGTGCGCGGCCGGCGACCGGCCGATCGTCGTGGGCAGCGCGGCGGGACACCGCCGCGAACAGGTCGCCGCGAGCGCGCGGGGGGAACTCCTGGAGCGCGTCGGCAACATCCTGGCCGGCCGGACCGCCGAGGCGAACGCCGAAGTGGTCGCCACCTACGCCGAATTGCGCCGCAAGGGCATACCCGCGCTCGACCCCGCCGACCTCGCACGCCACGGCTCCGCGAACTCCGAGCACCCGGAGGCGGTTCGCACCACCCGCAGGCTCTGGGTCCTGGGACACTCGGCGCACACCGGCGACGAGACGCACGTGCCGGCCGGGGCCGTCTTCCTCCATCATCGCCCGCCCGCGGACTGTGATCCCGGTCCGGGCGTGGGGTCGACCGGAGTCGCCTCGCACCCCGACGGCCGGGCAGCCGCGGAGCACGCGGCATGGGAAGTCCTCGAACGCGACCTGGTCCGCAGGAGCTGGTACGGGCTGTCGTCGCCGGCGCCCTCGACGCTTGCGACGGCGGACCTGCCGAGCCCGCTCGCCAAGCTCCTCGACGGCATCGGGGCGACCGCCACCGCGCTCGACCTGCCGGCGCCCAACGGTACCCGCTGCGCGGTCGTGTGCCTGCACGCGCCCGACGGCACCAGGCAGGCGTTCGGGGCGCGTTGCGGTGCCGACACCGACATGTCGGCGCTGGTCGCGAAGGCGGCCTACGAGGCCCTCATGGTGCGGTGGAGCATGGGTACGCGCGTCGCCTTGGACGCCTGGAGCGGATGGGGCGGCAGCGACGCCCCCGAGACCGCGGTCCAACACGCGCTGTGGGCCTATCACGTACAGGACAGCCTGAGCCTGTGGACCGGGCGGACACCCGCCGGGGCCCCCGGGCCCG
>NZ_WWJX01000312.1 GCF_009865215.1 Streptomyces sp. SID3343
CGTGCACCGCGCCTTGGCGGGCACCCGCGGCGGCGCCGTGTCGGTGGCCGAACTCGACCGCGACGCGGGCGTGGTCCGCTTCTGCGGCGTCGGCAACGTCTCCGGCGTAGTGCTCGGCGACACGGGTCGGCGCGGCATGATTCCGTTGCCGGGCATCGCCGGTCACCACGCGCGCAGCCTGCGCGTGTTCGAGTACGAGCTGCCGGCGGGATCGATGGTGGCGCTGCACTCCGACGGCCTGACCGAGCGCCGGCGCGCGGCCGACGCGCCGGGCCTGCTGTCGCACGGCCCGCTCGCGGTCGCGGCCACGTTGCTGCGCGACGCGGGGATCCGCTCCGACGACGCGTGCGTGCTGGTCGCGGCCGGCCCACCGAGATGAATCCGACCGTGGACGGCGACCTCGAACCGCCGGCGGCGGAGGTGGCGCGCTGTCACCTCGCGACCGCGCACGACGTGTTCGTGGTCCGCCAGTTGGGTCGCGACGTCGCCGAGGCCGTGGGTCTGGGCCCGCAGGACCGTACCCGGGTCGCGACCGTGCTCAGCGAACTCGGTCGCGAGCTGATCGAGGCGATCGGGCCGGCCGAGATCGTCTTCGGGGTGGACCCCGCCGAGCGCGTCCCCTGCCTGGTGATCACCCTGTCGTGGGAGGCCGACCCGGGCGCCGCCGAACTGGCCGCGGCCGACGCCGCCGAGCGGCTGATGGATCGGGTCGAGCACGGTGCGAACCGGATCGTGCTGCGCAAGGCGCTGGCCGCGAACAGCGTGCCCGTCGACCACACCTGGCAGGCGCAGGTGCGCGCACGGATCGCGAGCGTGCGACCTCGCAGCGCGATGGAGGAACTGCGGCTGCAGAACCAGGAGTTGCTGAGCACCCTGGAGGACCTGCACCACCGGAGCCAGGAACTACAGCGCCTGAACGCCGAGTTGGAGGAGACCAACCAGGGTGTCGTCGCGTTGTACGGGGAGCTGTCCCGGGAACTGGAGGAGACCAACCGGGGCGTGGTCGCGCTGTACAGCGAGTTGGAGGACAAGAGCGAGCAGTTGCGCGAGGCGAGCGAGACCAAGTCGCGATTTTGGGCCAACGTCAGCCACGAACTGCGCACGCCGGTCAACTCGGTGATCGGACTGGCCCGGCTGCTGTTGGACCCCACCGGCGGGCCGCTCGGCGCGGACCAACGCCGACAGGGCGAACTGATCGCCGAGTCCGGGGCGACCCTGCTGGACATGGTCAACGAGCTCTTGGACATGGCCAAGGCCGAATCGGGGCGGGTGGAGGCCACATTGGCCCCGATCGACCCGGTCGAACTGCTCGACCGGGTGCGTTCGATGATGCGTCCGGTGGTGACCTCGCCCGACGTGACCCTGTCCGTGGAGGCCGTCGGGGAACTGCCGCCCATCGTCACCGACGAGGTCATGCTCACCCGGATCCTGCACAATCTGCTCTCCAACGCGGTCAAGTACACCGAGGCCGGCGAGATCAGCCTGACCGTGGTGCACGAGGTGCGGGCGGCCCGGCTCGTGATGACCGTGAGCGACTCCGGTATCGGCATCGCACCCGACCAACAGGGCCGGGTGTTCGAGGAGTTCTACCAGGTACCCGGTCCACTCCAGGCCCACGCCCCGGGCACCGGGCTCGGCCTGCCGTACGCGCGCAGCCTGACAAAACTGCTCGGCGGCACGCTCACCCTGGACAGCGCCGTCGGCCGGGGCACCACCGTCACCCTGCTCCTGCCCACCGGCACCGACCCGGACGGGCGCCCGACGCGCCGCATCGGGACGGCGCTGCTCATCGACGACGACCCGGCCTTTCGCGAGCTGTTCCGCGCCCTCGCGCGCGAACTCGTGGACCGTCTCGTCGAGGTACCCGGCGGCACCGACGCGCTGACCACCGCCCAGGCGTGCGCACCGGACGTGATCTTCCTCGACCTGTACATGCCCGACGTCGACGGCTTCGAGCTGCTGCGTCGACTCGCGCTGCACCCCGAGCTGGCCCCGGTGCCGGTCGTGGTGATCACGGCGGCCGAACCGGACCGACTGCCCGATCGCAGCGAACTCGACTTCGCCGCGTCGGTGACCGCCAAGGCGGGGCTGACCGCGCGGGTGCTGTCGCAGATTCTGACCGCGTTGCCTCGGGACGAGGAGACTGGAGGAGCATCGTGACCGGCATCGTGGCATCAGGGCAGACGGGCCCACCCGGCGAAGCCGTTCGCGGCCGGCGGAGCGCGAGTGTGCTCGTCGTGGACGACACACCCACCAACCTCTACATCATCGGCAGTTGGCTGCGCCGCGCCGGCCACACCGTGATCGAGGCGTCCACCGGTGCCCAGGGCCTGACGGTGGCGCGCTCGGCCTTCGAGGAGGGCGACGGCATCGACGTGGCGATCGTCGACGTACGGCTGCCGGACATGAGCGGCTTCGAGGTGTGCGAGCAGATCAAGAACGATCCGCTGACCGCGAGCGTGCCGGTGATCCACGTGTCGGCGCACGCGATCACGGTGGACGACCGGGCCCAGGGCCTGTATCGGGGGGCCGACGCCTACCTGATCGAGCCGATCGACCCCGAGGTCCTGCTCGCCACGGTGCAGGCCGCGCTTCGCTATTCGCACGCGCGGCGCGAAGCCGAGCACACCGCGGCCGTGCTCACCTCGCTCGCGCGGGCCACGATGCTGATCAACGCCGCCCGCGACGTGGTGGGCCTGGGCGACGCGATGGCCACCGGTGCGGCCCGGATCACCCGCAGCCCGGCCGCCGCCTATGTGCGCGACCTGGACGGGCGCGCGCGCCGTACGGTCGTGCCCGGGCGCGAGGCCGAGCCGGTGCAGTGGAGCGTGCCGCCGAGCATGTTCGACGTCCTGTTGCGCCTCGCCGGGCTCGGCGACGCGGCGGCCACCGGCACGACGTCGGTGGTCGTGCCGTGGGCCCAGTGGGATCTGCGGATGCCGAACTCGCTGATGGAGACCGACGTGCATCTGGTCGTCTCGCGCACGCACGTGACCCGGCCGCCGACCGTACTGGCGGTACCGGCGCCGGCGGTGCGCAAGCCGGAGCAGGCCGAGGCGCTGCGCGAGTTGGCCCGCACCGGCGCGCTCGCGGCCGAGGCGCTGCGCTCCTACGCCGAGGAACACGCGCTCGCGTTGACCCTGCAACGCAGCTTCCTGCCCGCGATTCTGCCGGACATCGACGACGTGGACGTCGCGGTGCGCTACGTGCCGGCGTCCGACCAGGCGGAGATCGGCGGCGATTTCTACGAGGCGGTCGCGCTCGACGACCGGCGGATACTCGTCGCGATCGGCGACGTCGCGGGGCACTCCCTGCGCGCGGCGACGATCATGGGCGAAGTACGGCATTCGCTGCGGGCGTTCGCGAGCGAGGGCCATCCGCCGCACGCGGTCCTGGACCGGCTGAACGCGATGATGCTGCGCTTCCAGCCCTACGAGACGGTCACCGTGTGTGTGCTGATCTTCGATCAGCACACCGGCGACATGCGGATCGCGAACGCCGGTCACCTGCCGCCGCTCGTGGTCGACGAGTCGGGCGCCAGTCGCTACCTGGAGGTGAGCGGCCCGCTGCTCGGCCTCGATCTCCCGCGCGCCGACGCGACCTCGATCCGGTTGGAGCCGGGCGAGACGCTCGTGCTCTACACCGACGGCCTGATCGAGGAACGTCGAAGCGACCTCGACGCGGGCATGAACCGGCTGCGGGAGGAGACGGTGCGCGTGTGGTCGCAGTCGCACGATCCCGAACTACTGGCCGACCACCTGCTGTCCGAGCTCGGCGGCGACACGCGCGACGACATCGCGCTGCTGATCCTGCGCCGGCATCCGAGGCCGCAAGACGCCCCGGCCGAGTGACGGCGCGGTGCGCGGGTCGAGCCGCCGGGGCCACTCGCCGGCCGGTTGCGGCGCGCTCGCCGCAGGTCCCGGGCGGCTGGGCGTCGGACGGGCGCTACGGCGTGACGTCGCGATGCGCCTCGGCCGGCAACAGGTAGCCCTCGCCGTTGGCCGCGATCAGCGAACCGGCCCCGATCCGGGCCCCGTTGAGCACGACCGCGCCCATCCCGATCAGTACGTCGTCCTCCACCGTGCATCCGTGCAGGACCGCGTTGTGACCCACGGAGATCCACTCCCCGTGGTGCCCACCCTCCGACTCCGAACCCGACCAGCCGGCGCCGCGTCGTCGCGGGAGCCGGTCGCGCGGGGCGGTCGCGGTCGGTCGGCGGCAGCGCCGAGGGTGCGTCGATCGATGGAAGCGCCGTAGGTCGGTCAGTAGAAGTGCCGAAGGGAGGGCCACACCCGAGACCACGGGCCCCGGACGCCCGTGCACAGTTCGACGACCGCGTCCTGTTCCTCGTTGTCGAGGTGTTCGCCGTTGTCGACGCGGGCCACCACGCGGCAGTCGGTGAAGGGACGGGCCGTCGTGGCGCCCTTGACGTGCACGACCAGCACCGGGCCGTCGGCGGTCTCCGGCGGCGGACCCCAGTCGGCGAAGGACATGTGGCCGGAGTACGGCTTGGGCAGGCCGCGGGCGTGACCGTAGCGGTCGAGCGCGCCCGCCTCGCCGTAGTTGCCGGCGAACAGCACCGCCCGCGCGCGCCGCTCGGGAGGGATCTGCGCCCACCCGGCCGCCGCCGCGTCCGCGAGGGCGGGCCAGCCGATCTGCTCGCCCTGTTCGGGGTTGATCGCCACGACCTTGTCGACCGCGGCCGGCGGCAACACCGGCAGCGAGATCACCACGCCCGTGCCGGCCGCGAGCGCCATCACCGTACCGAGCGCGAACGCCCGTCCCCGGTGCGCCGAGCGCGCCCACCGCAGCACCGGTTCGCAGCCCGCCGCGAGCAGCACGAGCAGCAACGGCAACGCGTAGTACGGCTTGCCGCCCGATCCCACGACCAGCACGCACAGCACGCCGTACGCGGGCACGATCGACCGGGCCCAAGCGATCTCCCGATCCCGCCACAGTCGCAGCCCACCGGCGACCCAGATCGGCACGAACAGCGGTGAAAGATAGGCGAGTTGCAGCGGAACGAACATCACCCGGTTCGCCACGCCGTCGTCCGAACTGATGCCCGAGGCAACGGTCAGCTGCGGCCAGTCGTGGGTGGCCTGCCAGATCAGCCCGGGCGCGCTCAGCACCACCGCGACCACGACCCCGCCCGCGAACCACCGGCCACGCAGCACCGTGCGCGGACCGACCGCGAACAGCCCGACGAGCAGCGCGACCACCAGGTAGGCCACCAGGTACTTGTTGAACATCGCGAACCCGACCGCCGCGCCCACGCCGACCCACCAGCGGTCGTCGTCCGTGCGCAGCACCCGCAGCACGAGCCACGACACGAGCAGCCAGCCCGGAATGTCGAAGGTCGCCGTGGACATCAGGTGGCCGACCCCCAGCACGATCCCCGACGCCGCCGCACAGCCCGCCGCGAGCACTTGTGCGCCGCGCCCGGCGCCGAATTCGCGCGCGATCAACGCGACGAGCCACACCGTCGCGACGTAGGCGAGCACCGCGGGGATCCGCAGCCCCTGTGGGCTGTCGCCGAACAGCGCGGTCGCCGCGCGGGCCGTCAACGGGGTGAGCGGCGGTTGGTCGACGTAGCCCCAGGCGAGATGCCGACCGGCGACCAGGAAGTACAACTCGTCGCGATGAAAGCCGTAGCGCCCGAGCAGCGCCGCCTGCACGGCCGCGGTCGGCGCCGAGATCAGCGCGATCGGGCCGACGGCC
>NZ_WWJX01000313.1 GCF_009865215.1 Streptomyces sp. SID3343
GCCGCGGTCACCGCGGTCCTGGACCCCGAACTCGTCGTGCTGGGCGGCGGCATCGGCGCCAACGCCGACCTGTTGCTCGGCCCGATGACGGTCGCCCTGCACGAACTGACGCCGCTGCGCCCGCGGCTGACCGCGAGCAGCCTCGGCGAGGAGGCGGTCCTGCTGGGCGCGGTCGCCACCGCCGTGTCGACGGCCCGGGACCGGGTGTTCGCCAACCGCACGTCGGGCTCGCTGGGTTGACGGGCGGGGCGCTCAGGGGTTCGACGCCCGTTCGGTGCGGTCGCGCGAAGGGGCGGGCCCACGGGGGTTCGGGAGACGTCTGCCGAGGCGGTGGTGCGCGCGACCCGGCGAACGAGGGGCGTCAGCGCCCGGGCGCGCGGATGCCGCGAAACTCCCAGTCGCCGCCCATCGCGGTCGACACGACCTCCTCCGACGCCGTGGGCTGCGCCCCGCAGTCGGTGCGGATGGCGGTCGGCCCGGTCACGATGTGATTGCGCAGTCGGCCCAGGCCCTCGGCCTCGACCTCGACGACGTCGCCGGGCTGCACAGGACGCGATCCGGCGGGCGTGCCGGACAGCAGTACGTCGCCGGGGTCGAGGGTGATCGTGCGGGCGATGTCGGCCACGAGGTAGTGCATGTCCCACTCCATCTCGTCGGTCGAACCCTCCTGAACGACCTTGCCGTTGACGTAGGTTCGCAACGTCTTGCCGCGGAAGTCCCAGCCCTCGACCACGCCCGGACCGAGCGGGCACAGCGTGTCCGAGCCCTTGACCCGCAGCATCGATCCGGCGTCGGTGTCGCGGAAGTCGTGCAGGCCGTAGTCGTTGGCGACCGTGTAGCCGCGGATGTGGGCGCCGGCGTCCGCCGGGGCGATGTTGCGGCACGTGCGGCCGATGACGATCGCGATCTCGCCCTCGTAGTTGAGGAATTCGCAGCCGGCCGGACGCACGACCGCGCCGCCGTGGGCATTGAGCGAGGAGGTCGGCTTGTGGAAGTAGGTGGGCGCCGCAGGCAGCGACGTGCCGAACTCCTCGACGCGGCTGCGGTGGTTGAGGTGGACCGCGACGATCTTGCCCGGTCGCACGGGCGGCAGGTGTCGGGCATCGGCGACGTGGACGACGCGGCCGTCCGCGGCGTGCAGTTCGTCGCCGCGACGAACGACCTCGACGACGGCGCCGTCGAGCAGGATGCGGCGGTATTCGGTGGTGTCGGTCATGGCGTGGGCGTCCTTACGCGGTGGGGGCGGTCCAACCGCCGGCGGGTCGGTCGAACCAGACGTGCGCCTGGCCGGTGCCGGTGGCGTTCTCGTAGTCGCCGACGAGGCGACCGGGTGCGGTGCAGCGGTCCGCGCCGAGCGCGCCGAGCATCATCAGGTAGTGCCCGAAGCGCGCCTCGGGCTTGTACCGCATGAAGTCGGGCATGCCCGCGAGCACCCGCGCGTGTTCACCGCCCCGCATCCAGGCGATGCGCTGTTCGTCGGCGGCGCGGGCCTGTGGGGTGCGTACGTGGATCGGGTCGGACGCCTCGTGGTCGCGCAGTTCGCGCAGGTTCCAGAAGGTGTGCGAGAACGCGCCGGAGGCGACCAACAGCACCCGGCGATCCGACGCAGCGATCGCATCGGCGAGCGCGCGACCCAGGCGCAGGTTGTCCTCGGTGTCGGCGGTCTGGCAGCAGCCGATGCTCATCCAGCGCCTGCCGGGGACGCCGAGATGGTGCCACAGGTTGACGGTCGCGTAGTGGATCGGCAGGTAGGGGTCGTCGATCGGGGTGATCCAGGTGCCGTGCCTGTCGGCGAACGCGGCGGTGGCGCGCGCGAGTTCGGGATCGCCCGGGAAGTCGTAGCGGATCCGGCACATCCCGCGTGGCAGTTCCTCGGACGTGTACAGGCCGGCCCGGTGCGCGTGCGCGGCGACGACGTACTCGACGGTGGTCGCCCAGTGCGAGTCGAAGACCACGACCGTGTCGTAGTCCAGCCGGGCGAACACCTCCGCGCGCAACCGCGCGAGGCCGGTGACGAGGCTGATCTCCTTGCCGTCGTTGAGTTCGTACCGAACCTCGCGCGGCAGCATGACGGTGGGCGAATGGGCGAGGATGCCCGCGCCGACGATCTCACCCACGGCGCTGCCATCCGGCGGGCGACGTCACGGTGTTCTTGACGTCGCAGTAGAAGTCGAAGCTCCACGTGCCGCCTTCGCGGCCGATGCCGGACCGGCGGGCGCCGCCGAACGGGGCGCGGAGGTCGCGCACGAAGAAGCAGTTGACCCACACGGTTCCCGCGACCAGTCGTTCGCCGACGCGTCGGGCGCGCTCGGGATCGCCGGTGGCCACGGTGGCGGCGAGGCCGAAGCGGGTGTCGTTGGCGAGCTCGATCGCCTCGTCCTCGGTGGTGAAGGTCTGGAGGGTCAGTACCGGCCCGAAGACCTCCTCTTGGACGATCTCGCTGTCCTGGGCGACGTCGGTGAGCAGGGTCGGGCGGTAGTACAGGCCGCCGAGGGTCTTGTTCGGCTCGCCGCCGAGCAGCGCTGCGGCGCCGGCGTCGAGGGCGCGGCGGACGAAGCCGTCGACGCGGTCGACGTGCGCGGCGTGGATGTTGGGGCCCACGTCGGTGTCCGGCTCGCGCGGGTCGCCTTGGACCAGGGCCCGGGCCCGGGCCAGGAAGCGCTCGGTGAACGCGTCGGCGATCGCGGCGTCGACGAGCAGTCGGGTGGCCGCGAGGCATACCTGACCGGCGTTGTCGTACTGCTCGACGGCCAGTTCGACGGCGAGGTCGAGATCGGCGTCGGCGAACACCAACAGCGGGGATTTGCCGCCCAGTTCGAGGCTGACCGGGGTCAGGTTGGCGGCTGCGGCGGCGCCGATGTGGCGGGCGGTGGGCACCGATCCGGTGAAGCTGATCCGGCGTACGTCGGGGTGTGCGGTCAGCGCGGCGCCGACCTCGGCGCCGTAGCCCTGGACGACGTTGAACACACCGGCCGGCAGGCCCGCTTCGGCGGTGATGTCGGCGAGCAACGAGGCGGTCAGGGGCGTCCATTCGGCGGCCTTGAGCACGACGGTGTTGCCGGCGGCGAGCGCGGGGGCGATCTTCCAGGTCGCGAGCATCAGCGGCGCGTTCCACGGGGTGATCAGTACACACGGCCCGGCCGGATCCCACGAGACGTGGTTGGTGTGCCCGCGGGTGTCGAAGTCGTCGTGGCCGAGGCTGTCGGTGAGCCAGTCGGCGAAGAAGCGGAAGTTGTGCGCGACCCGGGGCATCACCCCCCGCACGTGCGAGCGCAGCAGTGCGCCGTTGTCGGTGGTCTCCACGATCGCCAGGTCGGCGAGCCGGGCCTCGACGCGGTCGGCGATCGCGCGCAGCACCCCGGCCCGTTCGGCCGGGGTGGTCGCGGCCCACCCTGGGAACGCGGCGCGCGCGGCG
>NZ_WWJX01000314.1 GCF_009865215.1 Streptomyces sp. SID3343
GGGATGGGGGGTGCGGGTTTCGGGTGGCTTGGGGGGCGTGATCGGGTCTGTGGGGCATGGGTTGGTGGGGTGGCGATGGGTGGGGCCGTCCGGCGTGTGTTTGGTGTTGGGGTGTGTTGCCGCGCGTGCTGTTGGTTGCGTCGGGGGTGGGGGTGGCGTGATCGGTGTTGGGGTGCATGGTGCCTTCCTTGTGATTTCGAGTGGGGGTTAGGGTTTGGGGTATGGGATGGCCTCGGGGTGCTGCGTTCGCGTCGCTGGTTGCGGCGTTGGGGGCGCTGTTGGGGCTTTCCGTGGTGGTGGACGGGGGCTTGCCGGGGCTGGTTGTCGCTGCGGTGGGTGTGGTGTTGGCGCTTGCGGTCGGGGTGGACGTCCGGGTGCCTTCCGGGTCGTCGGCTCGCGTGCGTGGGGCTTCGTTGCGGCGGCAGGCCGCGTTGTTGGCGTTTCTTTCGTTGCGGGATCCCGATGGGCCCGGGCGTTGTCGCCCCAGGGCACCGGGAGCGGGCCCGGCGGTTCGCTGACCCGGTTCGGTCGCGGCCGCCCGACGTGTCGTCGTTTCCCGCGTCACGAAAGGCTCTTCTCCCATGCTCGGAATTCCCGTGCTCGACCTCGCCCACGACTTTCTGCTCACCCTCGCGGACGCGATCGCGCCGCTGCTCGGTACCGGTTCGGTCGCCGGTGCGGTGGTCCTGTTCACCGCGTGCGTACGCCTGTTGATCGTTCCGCTGGGCTACGCCCAGGCCCGTGCCGAGGTCGCCAGGGCTCGACTCGCGCCCCACGTGCGCCGCATACGCGAACGGCACGCCAAGGATCCGCAGCGCGCCGCCCGCGAGTTGTCCGCGCTGCATCGCGAAGCCGGTACGTCGATGTTCGCCGGCATCCTCCCGGCCCTGGCCGGCCTGCCGTTCCTGTTCCTGACCTACCGTCTCTTCAGCGGCGACCAAAGCCTGTTGCGACACTCGCTGTTCGGCGCACCGCTCGGTCTGCACCCGCTCGACGGGCTCTTCGGGCCGCACGCCCTCGTGTTGTTCGGCCTGTTGGCGCTGATTGCCACGGTCGGCTTCGTCGGCTACCGCAGGGCCGACGCCGAAGCGCCCGCCCTCGTGCGATGGATGCCGTTCGGCACCGTCGTGACCGCGATGTTCGTACCGCTCGCGGCCGGCATGTACCTGCTCACCAGTGCCGCGTGGACCACCGCGGAGCGCCCGTTGCTCAAACGCCTTGCCCAGCACCGTGACCAGGGCGTCGTACCCGGGCACTAGCTTCATCGGCAGTGACGACGTGAACGTGATCCGCAATCGGAAAAGGGCACCCTCATGGCTACGAACAAGTTCGGCGCGACCTGTGCCACGTGCACGACCTATGTGAAGGCCGGCGACGGCCTGTTGGCACGGATCGACGGCAAGTGGGTCACCTACTGCGCGACATGCGGCGAGCCCAAGCCCGCCGCACCCGCACGCGGCGACCACGACGGCTGGCATCGGGGCCCGATGGCCGCGTTCGACGTCGAGACCTCCGGCGTGGACCCGTTCACGGACTTCGTCGTCACGGCCGCGCTCGTGGACTCCGAGGGCACGCGCCGTTCGTGGCTGATCGACCCGGGTCCGCGCGAGATTCCCGCCGAGGCGACGGCGATTCACGGCATCACCACCGAGCACGCACGGGCCCACGGCCGACCGGCGGCCGAATGCCTGACCGAGATCGCCGAGGCAATCGCGGGCTATCTCACGGTCGGCACGCCGATCGCGATCTACAACGCGCCGTTCGACCTGACCATCCTGAAGGAGGAGTTGCACCGTCACCGCCTGCCGCAACTCCCCACCACCACACCGATCGTCGACCCCTTGGTGATCGACAAGCAGCTCGACAAGTGGCGCAAGGGCAAGCGCACGTTGGCCGCCACGAGCGCGTTCTACGAAGTCGTGCTCACCGACGCGCACACCGCCGACGGCGACGCCCTCGCGTGCCTGCTGCTCGCGCAGGATCTCGGCGCGCGTTTCCCGCAGTTGGCCGCCGACTCGCTGCGCACGCTGCACGAACGGCAGATCGGGTGGTTCGCGGAGCAGGCCGCGTCGCTGCAGCAGTACATCGACCGCAAGAACCCGGACGGCGGCGAGCTGATCGACCCGAACTGGCCGGTGATCCCGGCCGGTTCGTCGGCATCCGGCGTGTATCGGCCGGGCGCACCTCGGGCGACCGAGCGACCGGCCGGGGCCACTCGATTCGACGCGGGGGGCGGCAGCGGTTCCACGAGTTCCGCAGCTTCCGCGGGTCCTTCGGGTCGTGGGGGTCGGGTGGCTCCTGCGGGTCGTGGGGGTCCCGGGGGCGTCGGGGACTCCGCAGGCTCGACCGGTTCGACGGCCTGGGGTGCGTCGGGCCCGGACGACGGTGGTTGGTCCGGCGACGAACCCCCGTTCTAGGACGGCATCGTCGGTTGCACCGACGATGCCGAACCGGCACGAATTCATCGAAGACGATCTCGGCGGCGGCCGGGCGTTGAGTCGGTGCGGCCGAGGGGCGCGGCAAACGGGCGCCGGCCGGGGGCGGGCCGGGGGCGGCCTGCGCGTGCCGTGTGGTGCGCTGCTCGTGGCTCGTGGCTCGTGGCTCGTGGCTTGTGGTGCTTGGTGCTTGGTGCTTGGCGCGCGGTGCGTGGCGCGTGGCGCGGGCGCGGGCGCGGGCGCTTCGGTTCGGATGCTGCGAAGTCCTGGGGACGAGGCGATGGTTGCCGGTCGGCGGCACCAGCTCGACGGCAGTAGCTCGACGGCAGTTCGACAGCTGGGGCGTGGGAGCCGCTCTCCCGCACACCGTGAGCGAACGACCCGACGTCGGGCGGAAACAACCTGCGAATTGCCCGCCCACGGTCCGGCGGCGCGCCGTCGACGGGCCAGGCACAACACAGCGCCACTCCACCGGTGACTTCGAGGCGGTAGCAGTGAGTGGCGTCCGGTTCCGCCCATTCGCGCGCCGGCGGTGATGACGCTCGCGGCGAGTGGCAGGACGATCGGCTGCCCGTGGTCGAGGTGTTGCGTCGGTGCGACGTCCGGGCCGGCTATTCGGCCCACGCAACGTCCGGGCCAGCCATGTATTCGGCCCGTGACTGCCCGGCCCCGTGACTGCCCGGCCCCGCGACCGCCCAGCCCCGCGGCTGCCCGGCCCCGCGACCGCCCGAGCCCGCGACTGCCCGGCCCCGCGACCGCTCGGCCCCGTGACCGCCCGAGCCCGTGACCCCCCGGCCCCGCGAGCGGTCAAGCAGGCGTCGTCGTGCCGACTGCCACGCCGTGTTGCACCGGTACGAGTCGGAGGCGGCTCCTTGGGCGGTCGGCATCTCGGCAACCATCGGCAACCATTGGCATCGATAACATCCTCTGCCATAGTGCCTGGCACGGCGCGCGCCGTGGAGCACCACGAAGCGGCGGCGCGTGCCCACCACACCGCAGGCAGCGGAGGCGTTCTCCGTGCTCGGCTGGCTTCCAGGAGGCCCTATGCAGCACTTTGCCGCAGCAGTGTGCCGGGTCGTCGGCCGAGCGACACGCTCCCGCCGCCCCCTCGCAACCCCTCGCCCCCGAGCCGTCACGGACCGGCAGCCACTCTGATATCGATATCAGCGCGTCCTACGCACCTCTGCTGCTGCGGCGAGCCTCGGTAAACCGCGGTTCGCCTCGCCGAGCACGTGTGCGTCGACGAACGACCACCTGCCCGCCCGCCGACCACCGCGAGTCGCGGTACCGCCTACGCACCATGAATCGGAGAGAGATGTCACCTCCTGGAAGAATCATCGCGACGGCCTTTGCCGCGGCCCTGGCGCTCACCGGCGCCGGCTCCCTGACCACGACGGCCTCGGCGACCGCAACGACGACGGCAACGGCAACGACGGCGGCCCCGGCAACAGCCACGAACGCGAGGGCGTCGGCCGCCGGCTACACCGTCACCGTCGGTGCCAAGGGGTTGTGGACACACCCGGACGACACCCCGGCCGGCACGTACATCGACAAGGACGGCACGTTCTACTTCCAGCAGGCGCACTCCCTCTACGGCGCGACCCAGAGCCGCGCATGGAGCTTCTTCACCGGGACCGATCTCGACTCGGCCACCTTCTCCGGTGCGATCGGAAACGCGGGCACCAACCCGGATACGACCGCCTTCTGCAACAACAGCCCCACCGGCGTGGGGGCCACGAACGCGCCTGCCGGCTCGGGCTATTCGCAGCGCAACTTCTGCGACCTGGCGGGGGTGTGGGTCGACCCGGACACCGGTGACTGGTACGGGCTGGTACACAACGAGTTCAGTCCGCAGCCCTTCGGCGACGGCGTCCACTTCGACTCGATCGACTACGCCGTCTCCCGGGACCAGGGCCGAACGTGGACGATCAAGGACCATGCCATCACGTCGCCCTTCAGTACCAAACGGGGTGACACCGCCGCCTTCCCGAACCAGACCTACTCGTACGGCGACGGCGACCAACGGCTGTACGTGGACGCCGCCTCGGGCTACTTCTATGCCTACTACGGCTCGCGCGTGGTGGACAAGAACGGTGGTTGGAAGGCGTTCTACGCCCATGTGGCCCGCGCGCCCATCTCGGGAAAGATGGCGACCGGCACCTGGCAGAAGTGGTACGACGGCGCCTGGTCACAGCCCGGCGTGGGCGGCAAGGAAAGCAACGCCGTGCCGGTGGATGCCACCAACAGCACGGGCTACACGCCCACTTCGAAGGAATACAACCCCGCCAACACCGGCACGGTGACCCAGCAGGTCGCGGCCGGCACCGCCCCGCCGACCTCGCCGCTGTTCGTCATGGACATCACGTACAACGCCTATCTGGGGCTGTACATCGGGCAACCGCAGGCGGTCGACCAAAGCGGCAACGCACCACAGCAGTTCTACGCCACCGACAACCTCGCCACCCAGAAGTGGACGCTCATCGGCGACACCGGCAGCTACCACACGGCATCGTGGTACCGCTGGTTCCTCGACGGCGCCAACAAGACCGGCTCCACCGTCGTCGGCAAGAACTTCCGCTCCTACTGCTCCTTCGGCTGCTCCGGCGGATCCTCCTCCGAGTACGTCAACATCGACATCGGCAGCTCGGCTCCCGCCGCATCGCCGTTCGACCCCGCCAAGACCTACCGCATCGGCAGCGGGAACAACCGGGTCCTGGCCCAGGTATCCGGCGGCTCGTCCACCACGTCACTGGCTGCCTCCACCGGATCGAACCTGGACGCCTGGAGCTTCGCCGCCAACGGTGACGGCTCCTACCGCATCACCAACGTCGCCACCGGTGGGCTGCTCGGCGTCCCCACCACGCCGGCCGCGGGCCGGGCCTGGGGCACCGCTCCCACCGTCACGCCGGCCGGCGCCGGCGGGCCGACCCTCGGCGCGCAGTGGTTCGTCATCCCCGGCGCCTCCGCCGCCAACGGTGCGGCGTCCGGGACGTACAAGCTGGTGAACCGCTACAGCGGTCTGGTCATCGGCCTGTCCGGCACGACCGGCCGACTCGCCGAGACGACCCCGGTTCGCGCCTGGACCGACACCACCGGCAGCAGCGTCGGCGCGGGCCGTACCGCCGCGGAGCAGACCCTGACCATCACCGCGGTCGGTACCGGATCGGGTGACCTGAACGGCACTCACACCCTCACCATCGGCGGCAAGGCGCTCGACGACCCGAATCACAGCACCACACCCGGTACCCAGCTCATCACCTGGGCTGCCGGCGGCGGCCTCAACCAGAGCTGGCGGTTCACCCGGCAGAGCGACGGTACCTACGAACTGGTCAACGCCGAATCGGGGTTGTGCGCCGACGTCGAGGACGCCGCGACCACAGCCGGCGCGAAGGTCGTCCAGTGGAACTGCAACGGTGGGAACAATCAGCGCTGGTCCCTCACCAGGCTCCCGACCGGCGCCTACACCGTCGCCTCGCTACGGAGCGGGCTACTGCTCACCACCGGCTCCACCACGAACGGTGCTTCGGTGACGCAGCAGCCGGACACGCAGTCGCCGCTCCAGCGGTGGACGATCGGCTGACCGTCCCACCTCCCCGGCCTCCGCACCTTTCACCTCCCCGTCCTCCGCCTCCCCACCGTCCGCTTCCCACCTCCCGCGCTCCGTCACCGCCGCTTCCGCTTCCGTTCCCGTCCCGGTGCCCCGGTTGAGTGTTGGCGATCCCAACCTCGGGATCGGTCGAGCCGCCTTGTATCGAAAATCCATGTGTGATCGACTGGCATCGATATCAAGGCGGCTCGATCGGGAAGGCCTCATGGCGAACGACAGCGCACGTGATGCCGCCCGACCGCCCGGGATGGCCGATGTCGCCCGGGTCGCCGGCGTATCCGCGCAGACCGTCTCCCGTGCGCTGGCCGGCCACCCGAACGTCCAGGCCAAGACCCGCGCGAAGGTGCTCGTCGCCGTCGACCAGCTCGGCTACCGCAAGAACAACGCGGCCAGGATGCTGTCCTCGGGCCGCAGCCGCTCCATCGGCGTGGTCACCCTGCAAACCGGCTTCTACTCGCGAACCGCCCTCACCGTCGGCATAGAACGCGCCGCCGACCAGGCGGGCTATACCGTGAGTACCGCCACCACCGCCTCGCTGGACACCTCCGCGATCGAAGCCGCGCTGGTCCGGTTGTCCGAGCAGCACGTCGAGGGTGTCATCCTGGCGGTGCCGTTGATCCACGTCAGCCGGCGCATCGAACAGCTCACCTCCGTCGTGCCCACCATCACCGTCGACGGCTCGCGCACAGCGGCGACCGAAGTGGTGGCTGTCGACCAGCAGTTGGTGGCCCGACTGGCCACCCGGCATCTGCTCGATCTCGGGCACGAGAGCGTATGGCACGTCGCAGGACCGCAGGAGTGGCTCGACGCGGCCAGCCGCTCCCGGGGCTGGCTCGCGGCCCTGGAGGAGGAGGGACGGTCGGCGCCACCGGTGCTGGAGGGCGACTGGTCACCCGCCTCCGGTTACCGCAACGGCCTGATCCTGGGCAAGATCCCGGACGTCACCGCAGTCTTCGTGGACAGTGACGAGATGGCCTTCGGGGTGATGCGAGCCCTGCACGAACTGGGCCGCCGCGTACCGTCGGACATCTCGGTGGTAGGCGTGGACGACATCCCGCTGGCCGAGTACTGCTCGCCCTCCCTGACCACCGTGGCCCAGCCGTTCGCACAGATGGGTGCCCTCGCCGTGGGCCACCTGCTCCGGTACATCGCCGATCCGGCGGCCCCGCAGGAGCCCGCAGCGGTGGAACCGACACTCGTGGTCCGGGCGAGCACCGCCCCGGCGCCCGGGTCGTCGACGCGGTCCCGGCTCTAGCCGAGGCCGGTTTCATTGGCCGAGTCGGCCGCTGCTCCGGACGGAACCTCGACGGGCTGCCCGTGCGTCGCACAACGGGGTCGCGGACTTGACGAGTGACACCCCGTCTGCGCGACGGACGGACGGACCACCGACGAACGGACCGACGGACCGACGGACCGACCGGCCGAGCCGGGCGCGGGCGAGCGCGTCGCATGGCCGCCGCGTTCGCTTCCCGGGCGGTGTGCTTGCTCGCGCCACGTGGCTAGCTCGGTTGCGGTTGCCATTGCGGTTGCGGTTGCGGTTGCGGTCGGCCGGGTGTCACGTGGTCGTCGACGACAGGACGCCGAGCCGGCCGTCGATCACCTCCAGTGCCTGGTCCGCGTGTACGAGGTGGCTGTGGTCGTGGGTGACCATCACGGTCGCGGTGCCGGTCGCGTGCGTCAGCTCCGCGAGCAGCGACACCACGGCGGCGCCGCGTTCGTGGTCGAGGGCGCTGGTGGGTTCGTCGATCAGGAGCACGCTCGGCTCGTTCATCAAGGCCCGGGCGATGTTCACGCGTTGGCGCTGCCCGCCCGACAGCCGGTGCGGACGGTGCTTCGCGTGATCGGCGATGCCGACCCGGTCGAGGAGGTCGAGCGCCCGTGCGCGGGCCCCGGCGGCGCGCCGGCCGTCGAGGTGGGCCATCACCTGAAGCTGCTCGACACACGTCAACGACGCGAGCAGGTTGGGCTGTTGGAACACGATCCCGATCGACGCACGGCGCAGCCGCGCCCGTTCCCCGGCGGACAACGTCGCCGCGTCGTGCCCGGCGACCACCACCTGCCCGGTGTCGGGCGCGGTCAAGGTCGCGGCGACCGCGAGCAGACTCGACTTGCCGGACCCGGACGGCCCGACCACCGCGGTCAACGTGCCGGGCGCGGCGGTGAGCGAGACGCGGTCCAGGGCGGTGAGTCGGCCGTCGCCGTCGGGATAGGTCAAGGTCACGTCGGTCAGCAGCAGGCCGCCGCCGGACGGTCGAGGGTCGTCGGTGCTCATCGGGCGCCTCCCAGGGCGGTGTGCGGGTCGACGGACGTGACTCGGCGGATCGCGAGCCCCGCACCGACCATGCCGAGCACGATCAGCACGCCGGCGGGCAGCAACGTCGTCGACGCGTCCACCACGAACGGCACCTCGCCCGGCGCGACGGCCCCGAACAGCGCCGAGATCGCGGTGCCCAGTGCGGTGCCCACGAGCAGGATCAGGAACGCTTGGCCGAGAGCGTCGCGCAGAACGTAGACGGTGGACGCGCCGAGGGCCTTGAGTACGGCCACGTCCGCGCTGCGTTGGATCGTCCATACCGTGAAGAACGCGCCGACCACGAGCGCCGAGATCGCGAACAGGAAACCGCGCATCAGTTGGAGCGAACCGTTCTCGGCGGTGTACGAGCCGATGGCGGTGCGCGCGTCGTCGATCGTCGTGCTGCGGGTGCCGATCGCGCGGTCGGCGGCTTTGAGGTCGGCCTTGCCGGCGCCCGTCAGGTCCAGGGCGATCACCGTGGCGTGCAGGCCGGCGCGCTGCGGCCCGGAGCGTAGCGGTTGCCAGTCGGCGAGTGTGGTCCACGCGACCGGCGCGTGGCTGTACGACGAGCCGCTCACGATCGCCGCGACCGTGAGGGGGGTGTCGGTGCCGGCGGTGACCGTCGCGCCGACCCGTACGCGCAGGTCGTCGGCCAGTTCACGGGACAGTACGACCGTGCCGGGTGCCAGGGCCGAGGGCGCCGCCGGTCCGCCGGGCCGTACGCCGAACGCGGCGGCGGCAGCGGTACGGTCGCCGGCCCCGAGCCGGGTCATCGAGATGCCGAGCGGTTCGGCCGACCGCACGCCGGGCCGCGCGGCCCACCGCTGCCACTGACCCTCGTCCACGGACGAGTCGGCGAAGGAGATGTCCTGACCGCTCGCCGGGGCCGCGAACGCGAGGCGGTCGGCGGGCAGTTCGTCGATCGCGGAGGTGTTGGCCCGGCCGAGCCCCACGGTGAGCCCGGACACCAGGCCGACGAGGGCGGTGATCAGGACGACCGTGACGAGCATCAGAGCGAACCGGCCGCGGGCGAACACGAGATCTCGCAGGGCGACGAACACGGGGGTCAGGGGCTCCTTCTGCTGCGGTTGCCGGCGTTTGCGTTCGCGCTTGCGCTTGTGCTTGCGTTCCCGCTTCCGCTTCCGCTGGTGCTTCTTGTGGTTGTGGTTGTGCTTGTGCTTGTGCCTCGATTCTGTCCGGGGCCCGGCCGGCTGCCATCGATCGCAGGAGCCCCTCGGCGGTATCGAAGGATGTGGGTGACGGTCAACCTTTTGATCGATGGTGACCGGGGGACGGGCGTTTACGCTTGATCCGTTATGTACCCCACTGTCCTGACCCCGGTCCTGCGCGCGTTGCGCATCTGTATGCACGCCTTGGTGGCACTGCTCCTGGTCCTCGCGGCCGTGCGCGCGGTGGTCGGCGACGACGTCTCGGGAGGTTGGGCCGCGCTGATCGTGGGCGCGGTGGTCGTCACCGGCGGGGTGTACGCGGCGGGCGACCTGGTTCCCGCCGTGGGGCGTTCGCGGCGGGCGTCGGTGGTGTGGTTGGCGGCACTGACGTTGTGTTGGTTCGGGCTGTACGCGTTGACGGCCGAGGGGATTTGGCTCGCGTTCCCGCTGTTCTTTCTGTACCCGCACCTGCTGCCGTTGCGGTTCGCGCTGCCCTCGGTCGCGGTGCTGACGGCGGTGGCGGTCACCGGCTACGCGGCGCACGAGGGGGGCGTGACGCCCGGCATGGTGCTCGGGCCGATTCTGGGCGCGGGGGTCGCGGTCGCCACGGTGCTGGGCTATCAGGCGCTGTACCGCGAGAACGAGGAGCGACGGCGCCTGGTCGAGGACGTGGTCGCCGCGCGTACCTCGCTCGCCGCCGCCGAACGGCACGCGGGGGTGTTGGCCGAGCGTGAACGGCTTGCGCGCGAGATCCACGACACGCTCGCGCAGGGGTTCAGCAGCATCCAGTTGCTCTTGCGGGCGGCGGAGCGGGCGTTGCCCGGGGATCCGGTGGGCGCGGATCGCCACGTTCGGCTCGCGCGGGTGACCGCGACCGACAACCTGGCGGAGGCGCGGCGGTTCGTTCGGGCTTTGGCGCCTTCGGAGTTGGAGGGGTCGTCGTTGTCGGCGGCGTTGGAGCGGTTGTGCGCGCGGACGGCCGCCGAGGCCGGCCTGGACGTGCGCTTCCACCGCACGGGCGAGGCCGCGGAGTTGCCGACGGCGTACGAGGTCGCGCTGTTGCGGATCGCCCAGTCGGCGCTGGGCAACACGGTCCGGCACGCGGCGGCCGGGCGGGTCGAGGTGACGCTGAGCCACATGGACGCGTCGGTCACGCTGGACGTCGTGGACGACGGGCGCGGCTTCGACCCTGCCGTGCCGCCGGGGCGGACGGGGTCCTCGGGTACCGGCTTCGGCATCGAGGCGATGCGGACGCGGGCAGCGGAGTTGGGCGGGGCGCTCACGGTGGAGGCCGCGCCGGGGCAGGGCACGGCGGTCGCGGCTTCGTTTCCGGTGGTGGCTCGGTGATCCGGTTGCTGTTGGCCGACGACCATCCGATCGTTCGGGCGGGGCTGCGCGCAGTGTTGGCGGCCGAGCCGGACTTCGAGGTGGTGGGGGAGGCGGAAACGGCCGAGCGGGCGGTCGAGTTGGCGCGTTCGCTGGCGCCGGACGTGGTGTTGATGGATCTGCGATTTCGTGCCGGCGGCATGCACGGCAACGAGGCCACGGCGGCGATCACGGCGTTGCCGGACGCGCCGCACGTGCTGGTCCTGACGACGTACGACACGGACGCGGACATCCTGGCGGCGGTCGAATCGGGCGCGATGGGCTACCTGCTCAAGGACGCGCCGCCGGAGGATCTGGCCGCGGCGGTACGTACGGCCGCGGCCGGCGAGTCGGCGCTGGCGCCGCGGATCGCGGGGCGGCTGATGAGCAGGCTGCGGGATCCGCTGCCGACGCTGAGTCGCCGCGAGGGCGAGGTACTGGAACTGGTCGCGGACGGGCTGTCGAACCAACAGATCAGCAAAACGCTCTTCCTGAGCCAGGCCACGGTCAAATCCCACCTGGTGCACATCTACGCGAAGCTCGGCGCGGATTCACGCACCTCGGCGGTGGCCACGGCGACCACGCGGGGGCTGCTGCGGCGCCGGTGAGGCCGGGGTCCTCTGCCGGGGGCGGGCAACAACGCGGCCGCACAACGCGGAAACGGCACCCCACCACGCCGCGCCCC
>NZ_WWJX01000315.1 GCF_009865215.1 Streptomyces sp. SID3343
GTCGCCGCCGCCCGGCGGCCGGACCACACACCCGGGCCGTCGGCCCGGCCCGGGCGCGACACCCGAGGCGGTGTCCGGCCCGGGCCCGCCCGAGCACCCTGGTGGACCCGACACGACAACCCGACACGACAAACGCGACAAGCGAGGGCCCCGCATGCTTCGGTATGCGGGCGAGGGGGGTGGGAAGACGGTGTGGGCCGAGCTGTGTCCTGGTGTTGCGCGTCCTCCTTCAGCAGTGCCACGGACCCTGATCGGCTGACATCCCAAAGAAAGGGCCGGCGGCATGCAACAGAAGCAAACCCCCGCGTAGTCATGCCAGTTGCGGGGCGGACACGCCGCTCCGGACTGGAGAAATGTTCGTGCGCCTTTTCAGTAGGACTGCCGTGGCGTTGGGTCTTGTCTCGACACTGGCCCTCGGTGCGGGGGCGACGGCGCAGGCCGCACAGGCCGCGTCGAGTGACGTGTTGGGCTCGCGGTGGTCCGAGACCACCCTCCCTGTCGACGACTCGCGTGGGGCGGCGATCGTCCGTCCCGATGCGCACACCACCTGGATCGCCGGTACCCGGATGGTGCAGGCGGGCAAGGTGATGACCTTCGCGCCCAGCCTGATCGAGCGGGACACCCGCAAGGGCGACGGGTGGAGCGAGGTCGGGCTGCCCGCCCTGCCCGCCGGAGCGGACGTGCAGATATACGGTGCCGACGCGTCCACATCGCGCAGCGGCTTCCTCGTCGGCGACAACCACGAGGCGGTGGGCGGCTTCCTCACCGAGCGCCGGGACGGCTCGTCCTGGCGGGTGGTCCCGGCCGCGGCCCCGGCGGACATCATGGTCGGCAGCCTCCTGGCCGTCGACGAGATCACCCCGAACAACGCCTGGGCGGTCGGGTTCGCGCAGATTTTCGACGGATTCATTCCCGACCCCGACGGCGGACTCCCGCAGCAGGTGGACCACACGGAACCGATCGTGCGTCACTGGGACGGCGCGGCCTGGCAGGTCGTGGACCTCTCCGCGATCGTCCCCGACTCGTACCTGTTCTCCGTGACCGCGATCTCCGCCCGCGACGTCTGGGCCGTCGGGCGTACGGCGGACCTCAAGCCGATCGCGGTCCACTTCGACGGCACGTCCTGGACCAACGTCCCGGTGCCGGACGCCAACGGCGAACTCCGCGACGTGATCGCACGTGGCCCGAACGACGTCTGGGCCGTCGGCGGCAAGCGGAACGTCTCCGACACCGGGGCCGAGGCGTTCGCCCTGCGCTTCGACGGCACCGGCTGGCGCGAGGTCCCGATGCCCACCGGCACCGGCGTACTGGACCGAGGAGTCCTCACCGGCGGCGGCCTGCTCTGCGTTGGCAGCGACGAGAGCGCGACGAACCCCTTCGCCCTGACCATCGCGTCGGGTCAGGTGCGTCCCGTGCCCCTTCCCGCCGGAACCTCCGACCTGAACATCACCGCCTTGGACGTCCACGGTTCGGAACTGCTCCTCGCCGGCTTCCGCGCGCACGGTGAAGGCCCCGACTACGGCTGGACGCCCACCCTCCTGACGCACCGCCGCTGACACATCGTCGGGGCGATCCGACAGCCCGGATCGCATGTCGGCACACCTCGGCGAGAGTGTGCCGACACGGCCGGCTGATCGACGGGCCCGCCACCGGTCGGCTTCGGCGCCTCGCAGGCTCTGGCCGCCGGTGACGACGGCGCGTGCATGCCCGGCATCGAGTCCCGGCGGGCGTGCCGTGGAGGCGCGCATCCCCCGCGTTCTGCACGACGTCGTCACCCACCACCTTGCCTTGGCCAACGCGTGGGCCGGCACCGCCGCGCTCCTCGCGCCCACCCGTCCCGAACAGGCTCGGTAGATCCTGCGCCCTTGCCGGCACCACCCGCCGGCGGGCCGGTCGGTCCTGCCGACGTTCAAGCCCGGGGCGGCGGCGATGGCCGTCACGTCGGC
>NZ_WWJX01000316.1 GCF_009865215.1 Streptomyces sp. SID3343
GGCCGGCGGGCGGTGGACTGCGCCAGGACACGGGGGTGTCCGGCGGGGGCTCGGGCCGGGGCCGCCGCACGGGTCGGCGCCCGCACGGTGTCGTGTTCGCTCGCGCCGTCGACGAACCGGCTCCGGCGACCGGGGTCGATGCCCGAGGTGGCCCGCGGCCACTCCCGGTCGGCGTGTTCGCCGCGGACACTCGCGTGGTCCGCCACGACGGGCTCGGCGAGCGGTGTTCACCGTCGGCTCCCGGGCTGGGGAGCGGCCTCCGGTGACGGCAACGCGCCTGGTGTGGAAGCCGGGAGGGCACGAGGGGCGGACGTTCGGGGGAAAAGTGCCGCAGCACCGAGGACACGGGCGGCTCGGGCGGAGACGGCTCGCGCGACGTGCGATGTCACCTGCGTGGGGTCGAGGTGGGGGCAGGTCTCGACCAGCCGTCGGATGGCGTCGTCCACGGTCGGGTGGTGGCTGTGGACCACCACCCACAGGCGCTCGGCCGGGCTGGTCCACAGCACGGACCTGAGGTAGCGCAGGTCGGGCGGCGCGGCCTCGTCGCAAGCGATCGTCGCGCGGCCGGGATGATCCCACTCGTCGCGCGTCGGGATGTCCACGACCCAGGCCAGGTGTGGCCTGCGGCCGGCGACGTACCGCGCGGAGTCCTCCGACACGTCGTCCGCCGGGATCCACTCCTCGGACACGATCTCGGCGCGAGCGGGTCGAGCGGGCTGCGCTTTCGCGGGTTCGAGGGTCACCGGAAGGGGTTCTCGCTCGGGCGGTCCCGCCCGGTGGCGGCTTCGACGAGTTCGGGCAGGTCGTCCGGGGCGCTGTCGCGCTGGTCGATCCACCAGCCCGCGCGGGTGACCGTACGGGCCGCCTCCTCGACGCCCTGCCAGTCGTCCTCGGCGAGTTCGCCCTCGACGACCAGGGCGGTGTACGCGGCCGAGACGAGGATGTGCCGGCAGCGCGTGCCCCAGGCGACCGCCCGCTCGGTGCCCTCCAGCGGCGGCATCGCATATCGCTGCGTCCAAGCGTCGGCGGCTTCCCGCTCGGCGGCTCGGCGTGCTTCGAGCCACGCGCCCTTGTCTGCGTCGTCGCCGGCTCGGGCCGCGCGCCAGCAATCGCCGCAGCCCCGCGTCGCGAGCCAACGCGCGAATCCGCTGCGCTCGTCCGCCGACTTGTGGGAGAGGTCATTGGCGGCGCTGTGGCCGCAGGCGTGGTCGACGGTCCAGGTGGTCTGTACAGGCATGGCTGTCCTCGGGGTCGTCGGGGAGGGTCAGCGCGGGCGGTGCCGCGTGGCAGTGGCAGCCGCCCACGGTGCGGGCCGCACGACCGATGGGGGTTCGGGCTTGGGTGCCGCAGTGGTGCGCGCGGCAGCGAGGGCGGCCCGCGTCGCGGCGGGACCCGGCCTGACCCACGGGGCGGCGGCACGATCGTCCGGAAGCGGCTGTGGGTCGGGTTCGTTGCGTGGCGCCGCCCCGATGCCACGTGCCGGGGGTGGGTAGGGGGCGATGAGGTGTTCACTCGCGGACACGATGTCGTTCGCGGCGCGGGCAAGGTGGGTTCGGGCGTCTCGCAGGCACGCGCGCGCCCGGTCGGTGTCGCGGTCGGGGACGCCCCGGCTGCGCGTGGCCGCAGTGAGCAGCAGGTTGTCCAGCGCGGCGAACAGCGTTCCTTGTCCGCCCAGGTGGTGAAGTGCGTCGGCGAGGGCGTCCGGTCCGGTCATGGAGGCGGCGAGGACGTCGATGTCCGCGGCGTTGTTCAGGCGTCGTGCGGCCCGGTCGTCGTGGGCGTCGGTCGGGCTGTGCGCGTGCATCACCGGGGTTCACCGCCCGGGTTCGGATATCCGAGCGGACTTCGCGGCCGTCTTGCGTCGGGGCTTCCAGGCGGTCAGGAGGGAGGCTGCGGTGCCGAGGGAATCGTCTACGTGGGCGAGGTGCTCCTCGGCTGTCCGTAGCGCGTCCTGAATCGCGGCTCGGGCCGGGCCGGGGTGGTCCTCGCTGCGCTTGCGGAGGCTGGCCACGACGCTCCTCACTCCGTCGAGGGCCCCGAACTCGTCGCGGAGTTCGTTGATCACGGCAGCTTGGTGGCGGGGGCGGGGTCGGAGTTCGATCGCCGCGGCGGTCGCGTACAGGGTCAGGCCGACATCGAAGCCCATGAGCGGGGCGCCGAGCGGCAGATGGTGCAGGTCGGGATCGACGTGGAACCGGGCGACGTGGGGTTCGATGTCGCGAACGAGACGTGCGGCACGGTTGCCCTGGGCCCGGTCGGTGAGGTCGCGGGGCAGCACATACGCGTGGGCGGTGTCGGACCAGGCGAACCCCCTTATGGCGACCGCGGATTCGAGGTCGGGGCGTCGGTAGTCGTCGCGGGTGCGCAGGACGATGCCGTGGCCGGGTTCGTGGAGCATGGTCAGTGCGTTGTCGAGGTTCATCGGTGTCTCTCACGATCGGTGGTGCGGTCGATGGGCGATTGCGTGAACGGGAAGGCAAGCGGGCGGAGTGAGGGACTCACCCGGTGGCTCGCTCGGGTTCCGGTGGCCGCGCGCTCAGCGGGTGCGGCCCGGTTGGGCTGCGGCGGTCCAGGCCGGATGGGCGACGACGGGGATGCGACCGGCGGGTGGGACGGCGGCCTTACCGGTGGAACGGGCTGCGGCGGCACGGGCGGTCGCCGTGGTCGACGCGGTGACGGCGGGGCGTTCGGGCATGTCGGCCAGGTGGTCGCCGACGTCGATCAGGGCACCGCCGACCCGGTCGAGGGCGCGGGCCGCCTCCCGGAGCTGGGCGGAGAGTTCGATGCCTGTCTCGCCGGGCAGTTCGGCGCACTGTCGGGCGGCCGTCTCGACGAGTTCGTGCACTGCGGTCAGCGCGCCGGCATCGTCGGTGACCCGGTCGAGAGCGGTGCCGATCTCGGCGGCGTCGGCCGTCGAGCTCAACGGCGCGACGAGCTTGCGGCTCGTCGCCGCGTTCGGCGCGGAGGCCGTGGTCGTGGAGGGGTCCGCCTTGGTGGTGGGGCGCTCGGCGCGCAGGCGCTCGCTCGCCTGGTCGAGGGAGGCTTCGACGCGACCCAGGGCCTGGGCGGCGTCGGTGAATCGGTCCGCCAGGTGGGCGCCCGCAGTGGCGGCGCGGGTCGTGCACCACGCGGCGGCGGCCCGGATCAGTCGGCGGACGGCTTCCAGGAGTGCCCTGGCGCCGGCGGGGCCGTCGAGTTCGTCGACCGTCTCGGGTGATTCGTCGGTGACGGACGGCATCTGTGCCGCTGTGCTGGTGGCCGACGCGGACTCCGGTGCCGGCGTGGTCTGTTCGGTGCTCAGGGTGCCGGGTACGACGTGGACCTTGGTCCCGGTGGCGGCCATCACCTGGCTCGCGTTGCGGACGATGTCGCTCGCGGCGGCGTGGTCGGTGCCGGCGGGCAGGGTGTACACGTCCAGGTCGGGGTCGTGCCGGAAGCCGGCGACGCGAAGGACCATCCGGGCGTATGGGCGGTCGTCGGAGACGGCGGCGACGATGCCCTTGGTGGGGTGCCTGCCGAAGGCGACGTCCGGTTCGCCCTGCGCCGGAGCGGGCTGTGTGCGGCGTGGGGCGGGTGCGGGTCGCAATGTGCCGGGTTCGGGTTCGAAGGCCAGGTCGGTCTCGACGTCGAAGCGTGCGGCACGCAGGATCGCGACGGCCTGGGCGGCGCGGTCGGCGGCGGGTTGGTTGCTCGCGGTGAGGGTGTAGAGGCCCTTGTCCGTGGTGCGTTCGAAGCCGAGGCGGTTGAGGAGCTGCTTCGCGGCGGGCAGGTTCGAGTGGTTGTTGGCGACGACGCCGAGGGTGGGGTGGTCGCCGATGACGATGTCGGGGGTGGTGGCCATGGTTCGGCTCCTGGGTGGTGCGGTGGTCAGCGGTGCCGGGCGGGACGTCGACTGCCAGCGGGAGGGGCCGGTCCGACGCCCACGGCGTCGAAGCCGGCCAGGGCGAGCAGGCGGACGGCCAGGGAGGGGGCGGCGTCGGTGGTCAGGGCGACGATCCCGAAGCGTGGGTGGACGCCGATCGAGACTTCCGTCGAGGGAACGGGTGCCATGGGTCTTTTGCCTTCGAGGGTCAGCTCCGGCGTGGTGCGGTGGGTCCGGGTGGTGGGTCGAGCGGTCGGGGCCGCGTCGGGGTGGTGGTGTGCCGGGTGCCGTGTTTGTAGGGCGCGGCCTTGAGGGCGGTGGCGAGATCCGCGAGGGAGTTCTCGTCGGCCAGGTCGGCGTGGACGACGACGCCGGCCGCGCGTAGGGACTGCACGGCCCTGCGTGCCAGGGCGATGTCGCCGTCGTAGAGGCTCAGGCGGCCCGGGCCGGCCGACTCGAAGCCCCAGTTCGCGAGCAGGTCCAGAGTGGTCTGTGGCGTGTTCTCGCCGGTGTAGGCGACCGCCAGGTCGTACAGGGGGTCGCGCCCGATGCGCAGGTGCGGTTCGGTCGCCGAGGATGCTGCGGTGTCGATGCGGCGGCGCGGGGTGGGGTCGAGCGAGGCGATCCGCGCTCGCAGGAGCGGCAGGAGGTCCGTCTTGATGGTTTCCGCCGCCTGTTCGGCGTCGTGCGTGATCACCGCGGTGGGCGGTGCCTGCGGGTCGCGGGGGTAGTCGTGCCGGGGATCGGCACCCCATGGGGCGAGCGCGCCGACCAGGTATCGGTCGCGTCCGACCGGGACCACGAGGAGTCGCTCGACGGCCGGGCCGAGAAGGACGGCCGCGTGCGGGCACTGCGGCGTGTTCAGGGTTCGGGCCAGGACACGGGTGTTCCAGACCGTGTCGGCGAGGAGATGTCGCTGGCGGGAGGGGACCTGGCTCGCGTGGCTCTGCCACCAGCCGGGCAGGCGGTTCGCGATCGTGTCGGCCAGGTGATACAGGACGCTGAAGTCGGCCAGTTCCTGGTGTCGCCTGTCCCACTCGCTGGGCTCGTCGCGGGTCATGTCGCCTCCTGGGTTGCGTGATTGGTTGCGCCCCGGCTGTGGTGCGCGAGGTCGCCGGGTGCGCGTCTGGGTGCCGGCGCTCACGGTCGCGGCGGCCTGCCCGGGCGCACCGGGGGGACCGGGGGGCGCGGCGGGCTCGACGTCGGCCCCGGTGCGGTGGTCACGGTGGTCGTCGAGGTCGCGCCGCTTCTGCGCGCGGCGTCGGCCGGCTCGGGGAAGTCGGGTCCTTTGCGCACGCGGATACCGACGTGTTGGAGGTGTTCGACGAGGTGGTCGGCCTGCTGCCGGTCCCAGTCGTAGCGCGTGTAGACGCAGTGGCCGGTGCGCGTGAGCCCGTGGTATTCGAGGTCGTGGATGGTGTGCCAGTCGGCGGTGTCGGTGACTTGGGCGGTGAGTTGGCCGGCGTGCCTCCAGGTCCGCCCGACGCCGACGACGACTTCGGTGCCGTCCGCGACGGCGGCTTGGCGCAGCGTGGTGACGGCGGCCTTTTGCTGGGGCAGCAGAGTCGCCGCGATGGCTTCGACGGCGCGGTGGGGGTCGGCGGGGACGTGGAGCACGGCCGGGGCGTGGGGGTCGTGGGTCCAGTCGTGGTCGAGGTTGACGTGCGTGGGGGCCAGGCACGCGGCGAGGACGGTGTCGGGGTCGGTCGGGTGCCGGATCAGCAGGACGTCGCCGTCGCGGCGCAGGCAGAGGTTCAGCTTCTGGCCCGGGGTGGTGGTCAGGGCCTCGCGCATCTCGTCGGCGCCCCACAGGTCCTCGCCGAGTTCGGTCATGGAGTCGCGGTCCATGTTGTATCCGCCGATGTGGAAGGGCATGGGGAGTCGGTCGGCGGCGGTGGAGCCGATGGCCCGGAACCTGTTCGCGAGGGCGGTGTCCTGGGCTGCGGCCTCCTCTTCGGGGGAGGCGAATGTGACGCGGCGGGGGTCGCTCATGACCTCACGGCCTTTTCGTGGGGGCTCGCGGGTTCGTCGGTCCGGGTTGGTGAGAAGCCTTCAGCGCCGGTGAACTCGCGGGGGCTTTTGGTGCATGCGGGCGTCGGTGTCGAAGAGGGAAAGCTCGAAGGGATGCAGGAGGTGTTGGACGATGAAGGACCGGCCGGCGACCTTCCACAGCCCGCGGCCTTTGGTCAGGGCCGCGACCGCCTGCGTCTCCACGCCGGTCAGGCCCAAAAGCCCTGCCGATGCGGCGAGTTGATCGGCTTCCTGGCGATAGATGATGCGCGTGCTGCAGTCGGCGAGCAGGCCCTCTGCGAGGGCGCGTCCGCGGGATCCGGCGTCGCCCGCGCTCATCAGATCGCTCAGACGGTGGATGACCATCAGGTTCGCGATCCCCAGTCCTCGGGAGAGTTTCCACTGGGACTGCATGCGCTCCAGCAGCGGCACGTGGCGCATCACGCGCCATGCTTCGTCGTAGATCACCCAACGCCGTCCACCGTGTGGGTCGGCGAGAGCGGATTCCATCCACGCGGACGCGCAGGTCATGGCCAGGACCAGGCCCGTGTCGTCGCCGCCTGCGCCCAGGCGTGAGAGGTCGATGCTGAGCATCGGCGCCTTGGCGTCGAACGCGATGGTCGACTCCGCGTCGAACATCCCGGCCAGGTCGCCCGCGACCAACCGGCGCAGCGCGTGGGCCAAGTCTTGGGCGGCGGCGCCCAGATGGCCGGTGGGTTCGCCGAAGGCGGTGTCGAGGGCGGTGGGGTTGCCCAGGATGTGGGCCACGTCGCCCAGGAGGGGGGTGCGGTTCTCGTCCGTGGCGAGGGCGACGGCGCGGTCGAGGGCGACGTCAAGAGCGGTGTGTTCCATGGGCTGCAGGTCGCGTCGCAGGACCGTGCGCGCGAGCGAGCCGAGGAGGAGGAGTCGGCGCTTGCGGATCTCCGTGGACCAGTCGCGCTCGTCGACCCCCTCCGGGCGTCCGGGTGCGTCCAGGGGGTTGAGCCTGCCGGGAAGCCCGGGGCCCAGCGCGATGGTGTCTCCGCCCAGGGCCCGGCTGACGGCGGTCCACTCGCCCTTGGGGTCGCACGGCACGTAGATGCGGTAGCCGTGGGCGATCGCCCGTACCGCCAGTGACTTGGCCAGTGCCGACTTGCCCATGCCGATCACGCCGGCCAGCAGCACGTTGGGGTTGGTGAAGCCGTCGAGTTTCCCGTACAGGGTGAACGGGTCGTAGGTGAAGGCTGCTTCGGCGTGGACGTCGCGGCCGATGTAGAGGCCGTGGGCGCCCAGGCCGCCCTCGGCCAGGAACGGATAGGCCCCGCTGGCGATCGCGGTCGTCATGCGGTGCGCGGGAAGGCGGAGCTTGCCGCCGCGTGCCGAGGCCGGGCCGGGGCGTCCTGCGGGTGGGTACAGCGGCGCGGTGTCGGGGTCGACGCCGGACGCGGTGCGTCGGCGGTCGCGGCGTCCG
>NZ_WWJX01000317.1 GCF_009865215.1 Streptomyces sp. SID3343
GCGGGCCGATCGCCGCCCGCGAGCGCCAACACCCGCCGGTCGGCCGCCAACCCGCGCTTGTCGGAGCCGACGTCGCGCATCCGGGTGGCCGCCACGGCCTCCTCGCGCGCGCTCTGCGAGTCGCCCGTGCACAGCGCCAGGATCGCCAACTCGTGCCGAAACCACGCGTGGTCGGACGCCGCGGCAGCGCCCGCGTCACGCGCCGAGGCCAGGCCCAGATCGAGCGCTTCGCCCCACACGTCCCAGCGCGCGGACGCGCCGAACGCGGGCGCGGCCGCGCGAGCGAGACCACGCGCCGCGCCGGCCTTGCCCAACCGCTCGGCCTCGCGCAGACAGGCCAGGATCGGATCCGCCTCGCGCGCGACGTCGGCCGGGGTGACCGACGGGTGCGAGACCCACCACGTGAAGTGCTGGATGGCCGCGACCGCCCACGACGAGGGCCCGCGCACTATCGCCGCGACCGCGTCGGAGGTGCCGCCGGCGAGCCGGTACCGGCCGTACTCGTGCACGGCCAGGCCCGCGTCGACCAGTTCGTCGGCCGCGCCCACCGCGTCCACCGCACCGGTCAGCGCCGGCAGGTGTACGGGGTCGGGCAGTTCGCCGTCCAGGGCGGACGCCAGACGCAGTACCTGCTGGGCCGAGGAGGACAGCATCGGTACCAGCCGGGGCACGAACTGGCGCGGCTCGCCCGGCGAGGGCAACTCGCCGGCGGTGTCCACCGCGCCGTCGTCGAGCAGACCGTAGCCGGTCCGGCCGCGTTCGCGCCGCGCGAGGAGGGCACCCGCCTGGACGAACCGGCCGGGGTGGCCGCCCACTTGGAACCACAGCGCGGACGCCCACGCGAGTTCCTCGTCGTCCAACTCGCGGCCGGCCGCGCTGCGCAACAGGTCGAACGACGCGTCCTGGGGCAGGCCGCCGAGGGTGATCTCGTGCAGGGGCGAGTCCCGCCGCACGATCGGGTCGACGACCTCGGGCCCGGCCATCAGGAAGGCGCATTCGGGTGCCACCCGCAGGAGTTCGACCACGTCCTCCTGAGGCAGCTCCAGGTCGTCGACGACCACCAGGGCCGCGACGTCGGCCAGGATCGCGCCCGACTGCGCACGTGTCGGCCGATACGGGCGGCCCCCGAAGCTTGCGTCGTGCAGCTGCTGGAGGAGATCGTCGAGGCTGCGCCGCCGCCCGTTGAGCAGGAGCACGCCGCCGGGTGCCTGAGCGGGATCGATCGAGGCCATGTGGCGCAGCAGCGTGGTGCGCCCGATCGCGGTCGGGCCGCCGATCCGTACCGAAGTCCCGCGCCGCAGCAGGCCGGTCAGCTCGGCGATCTCCACTCCTCGGCCGAGCGGGGCCGACGCGGCGGAGGGGGCCGAGCCGGGCAGCCGGGACGGGTTGGCCGGCCGGTCGCCGGCGGGCATCGGTACGGCGTCGGTGCCGTCGGGGCCGCCGAAGGTCAGGAGCAGGTCACCGGCGATCAGCTGGAGCAGGCCCGCAGGCGCGTCCGAGGGCGGATCCCGCAAGTCGGTCGAGGGTCCGCCGAACGGTGGCCCGGCGTACATCGAGTCGTCGTCGAGCGGAATGGGCGCCGAGCGGCCCGCGAGCGGCGGTTCGCCGGCCGGGGGTGCCTGCTCGGTACTCGGGCGTGGCCCGAACAGCTCGTCGAGGTAGGCGTCGTCGCCCCACGCACCGGCCCCGGACCCGCCGTCTCCACCGTCACGACCGCCGTCACCGAAGTCGCGGGCCGGACCCGCCGCGCCGTC
>NZ_WWJX01000318.1 GCF_009865215.1 Streptomyces sp. SID3343
CCCCTGGACCGACACCCGGCACAGATCGCGATGCCGGTGTTCCTGGAGAACTACGAGGTCCGACGAGACGACGACGGGATGGGGTTCATCCTCGCCGGGCACCGCCTCGCCGTCGAGCCCGACCGCATCCCCACCGCCGGCCCGCTCACCCCCGAGGCCGTCGCGACCTCGACCGCGTGCATCGGCCTGCTGCGTTGGGACGCGGGGGCGTTCGAGGTCCAACCGCTCGCCGTCGAGGCGGTCGTCAAGAAGAAGACGGTCGTCGTCCACGCCGGGGCGTGGGCCGGCGGCACGGCCGACAAACTCGGCGCCAAGGCCGAGAAGGCGGCCACCGAGGCCGTGGCGGTGCTGCGTGAGCGCGCCGGAAAGCTGCTGCGGACATGAGCGAGCCGACCACCGAACCCACCCCCGCGGTGGATCCCGACGAGAACCGACGCCAAGTCCTGTACTGGCGCCTGCTCGCGCGCCTGTTCGACCCCGAAGAGCAGGCCACGCTCGAATCGGCGAGCCTGGCCGTCGTCGAGGACATCGGCCTGCCGCCCGCACTCCTGGACCCACAGGCGTCCGTCGACTCGATCGTGCAGCGCCACCCCGACCTGGCCGACGAGTTCGACGGCCTGATGGTGCCCGACCCCGACGAGGACGGCCGCGACCGCGCCGCCGAGGTGCGACGCGCGGCGTTGGTGTCCAAGGTGCTGCTCAACGTCCTGGCCACCGGGTCCGGCACCGTCAGTGCCGGACAACTGTCCCGCTGGCAGTCCGACGCGGGCTGGTTCGAGCGCGCGCTCGGCTGCAAGCCCGGCGAACTGCGCGGCGGCGGCGCTCGCTCGGCGGGCGTGGGCGTCTCCCCGACCGGAACCGGCGGCGGCCACGCGACGCCCGACCTGACCAACCTGATCCCCACCATCGGCCCCGAACTCGGCGCCATCGAGGCCGGTCTGGTCAAGCGCATGCAACTGCGCGAGGTGCTCGCCGACTCCAGGCTCGCCGCGCAGCTGACCCCGAGCATGTCGCTCATCGAGCAGCTGCTGCTCGACAAGAACAACCTGTCCGGCGTCGCACTCGCCAACGCCAAGGCCCTGATCCGCCGCTTCGTCGACGAGGTCGCCGAGGTGCTGCGCACGCAGGTGGCCAAGGCGTCCGTCGGCTCGCTCGACCGCTCGATCCCGCCCAAGCGGGTCTTCCGCAACCTCGACATCGACCGCACGATCTGGAAGAACCTTCCCAACTGGAGCCCGGAGGACGAGCGGCTGTACGTCGACCGCCTCTTCTACCGCCACAGTGTCCGCAAGACCACGCCCACGCGGCTGATCGTGGTCGTCGACCAGTCGGGCTCGATGGTCGACTCGATGGTGAACTGCACCATCCTCGCGTCGATCTTCGCCGGGCTGCCCAAGGTGGACGTACACCTGATCGCCTACGACACGCGGGCGATCGACCTCACGCCGTGGGTGCACGACCCCTTCGAGTCCCTGCTGCGCACCAACCTCGGCGGCGGTACCGACGGCACGGTCGCGATGGCCCTGGCCCAACCGAAGATCGCCGAACCGCGCAACACCGTCGTGGTGTGGATCTCCGACTTCTACGAATGGCGCACCGAACCGCTCTTCGAGAGCATGGCCGCCATCCACCGCTCCGGGGCGAAGTTCATCCCCGTCGGCTCGGTGACCAGCTCCGGGCGCGGCAGCGTCAACCCCTGGTTCCGCGAGCGGTTCAAGGACCTCGGCACACCGGTGATCTCCGGCCACATCCGCAAGCTCGTCCACGAACTCAAGACCTTCCTCGCCTAGAAAGGCATCACCGTCATGTCCGACCTGTTGCGCGCCCCCGCCGAGCTGAAGTACGCCGAGGAACTGGACTGGCTGGAGTCGATCGACGACAGCCCCAAGCCCTTCACGTGGCGCCTGTCGCCCAAGATGGTGCGGCTGTTCGTGCTCGGCTCCGAGCGCTCCGACGGCCTCGATCGAGAGGTCTCGCAGAAGTGGTTCGGCGACCGCTCCATCGTCGAGCGCGCGATCGTCACCCTGGCCTCCGACCGCGGCCTGCTGCTCATCGGCGACCCCGGCACCGGCAAGAGCTGGTTGGCCGAGTTGCTGGCCGCCGCGATATCGCGCAACTCCACCCTCGTGGTGCAAGGCACCGCCGGCACCACCGAGGACCACATCAAGTACTCGTGGAACGTGTCCATGGTGATCGCCAAGGGCCAGTCACGGGAGTCGATGATCCCCTCGCCGATCATGACCGCGATGGAGACCGGCGCGATGGGCCGCTTCGAGGAGCTGACCCGCTCCACCAGCGACGTCCAGGACGCGCTGATCTCGATCCTGTCCGAGAAGTACGTCTCCGTACCGGAACTGGACGACGACAACATCGTCTTCGCCAAGCCCGGTTTCTCGATCATCGCCACCGCCAACAGCCGTGACCGCGGCGTCAACGACCTGTCCTCGGCGCTCAAGCGCCGGTTCAACTTCGTGCGCATCCCGGTGGTGACGAACAAGAAGAGCGAGGCGGAGATCGTCCGCTTCCGCACCGAGGAACTGCTGCGCCGGCACAGCATCGAGCTGGAGGTGCCGCCGACGCTGCTCGACGTGTTGCTGCAGAGCTTTGCCGACCTGCGCGCCGCAGCCGCCGCGGCCGGCAGCGACGACGAGAAACTGGAGTCGGCGCTGTCCACCGCCGAACAGATCGGCGTGCTCGAAGACGCCATCCTGCACAGCAACTTCTTCGGCGACCGCGCCTTGACCGCGCGCACGCTCGCCGCCTCGCTCGTCGGTTCACTGGCGCGGCGTGAGCCGGAGGACCTGGCCATCATCAACAAGTACCTGCACGGCGTCGTCGAGCCGCGCGGGAAGGAAGAGGGCGGTCCCTGGCCGGAGTTCCTGGAGGGCGGCCGCGACGCGATCGCCGTCCTGTCGTGAGTGCGGCGAGTGCGGTGAGTGCCGCAGGTGCCGCCGGCGCCGAGAGCGGTGGGCTTGCTGTGAGCGCTGTGAGGGGCCCCGCGCCCGAGGGCGCGTTCGACGCGTTGCGTGCCCAGCTACACGAAGCCGCAGGCGTGTTCGCCGACGGCCCCGACGCGCTGCAGGGCATCCTGCTCGGCATCGTCGACGACGTCGACCGTGCCGTGCGCGAGCCGTTGGAGATCTTTCCCGTCTGCCACCATTCACCCGCCTCGGCGACCGCGATGGCCCGGCGGCTGCGGGAGAAGCAACCGAAGGTGGTGTACCTGGAGCTGTGCGAGGACATGGCGCCGCTGCTGTCCGAGCTGCGCAACTGCACGCTTCCCGTGGCACTCCAGGCGTTCGCGAGCGAGATCGAGGGCTTCCCCGTCGAGTGGGCCCCGCTGTCGGTGGTCGCCCCGATCACCGAGGCGTCGGCCGAATACCAGGCGATCGCCTACGCGTTGGAGACACCCGGGGTCGAACTGGTCCTGGTCGACCGCTCCTCCGACCACGTCTTCCAGTGGGAACCGCGCGGCACCGAGAAGTCCGCCGAACCGGGCGATCCGGACACGACGCCGGCCGACGAGGAAAGCGCTCTGCACGGCGACGCGGTCGGCCTGGAGATCGGCGACCTGCGGCCGCGCTTCGCCGAGTTGGAGGAACACCTGCTGCGGCACGGTCGCGTGCGGCACTGGTCGGAATGGTGGCACCAGTACGTCGAATTGCCGCTCGGCGACTGCGACCACGACACCTACCGGCAGGTCATGCTCCTGATCGGCAGCCTGTTCCGGCGCCTGGCGCCCGGGGATCCGCGCAAGGTGCGGGTGGACGAGGACCGCGAACGCCACATGTGGACCCGGATGCGCGAGCACCTCGCGGCGACCGGGACCGATCCCGCGGACTGCCTCTATGTCTGTGGCGCGTTCCACGCGGCCGCCCGGGTCGAGGAGTTCGGTGTCCACGGCGCCGACACGTTCGAGATCGGCCCGCGCAGTGCCACCACGTGGCAGTACGGCCTGATCCCGTCCAGCCACGCCGCGATCGAGGCGCAGTTCGGCCTCGCCGCGGGCTCCGTGTCGATCGCCGCCACCGTGTGGGCGAAGAACCTCAAGCGCACCGGTGTGACGCCGTTCCGGTTGGCCGGACAGGCGGGCACGAAGAAGAAGAGCACGAAGGCCAGGAAGACCACGGGTGCGGCCGTACCCGCACCCGTGGCGGCAGGCCCGGCCGCCGACAAGCTGTCCGGCTTCCTGCAACAGCCGCCGGTGCTCGATCGCCTGGACGAGGCCGAACTGCTCGGCTGGTCGGTCGAGATCGTGCGCGCCGCGCGCCGCAACGGCTACCTCGCCTCCACCGCCGACGCCATCTCGGTGTTCGAGACGTCGATCCTGCTGGCCGGGATGCGCGACCGGGCCAGGCCCACGCCGTACGACTTCCAAGACGCGGCGGTGACGTGCATCGAGAAGGAGGCCGTGCCGGGTCGCCGCGACGTGCGCCGCCTCGTCGAGATCATGATGGGCGGGGACAGGATCGGCAAGGTCGGCTACGACGCGCTGCCGCCCTTGGCCCGCGACGTGCACGACCGGCTCGCGCCGCTGCAGCTCAACCTGGAACAGCGCGGCGTACGGCGGGCCTTGCTCGACATCGCCTCCCGGCCCGAACTGGAGCGCTGCTCCGACGTGTTGTGGATGCTGCGCTACTTGATGCCGCCCGGTACCGCGCGGCCGATCATGGGCGAGCGACGGCTCGGCGAGCGACCGATCCAGGAGTCGTGGGACCTGGCCCTGGGCACCCATCAGCGGGCGCTCATCGAGCTCGGCTACGAGGGCGTCAGTATCGAACAGGTACTGGAGCAGCGGCTTCGGCGCACCGCGCACGCTCCGCAGGCGACCGCGGCGGTGATCCTGGAGGCGGTCGAGGACGCGACGCTGTATCTCCGCGGCCGACGCCTCGCCGACGAACTGGGCGCGCGTGCCCTGGAGGTCCTGACGTCCGAGCGGGGCGTCGACGGCGCGCCGGAAGTACTCCGCCGGGTGCGGCGGTTGCTGGCCTTCTATCGGACCGGCGAGCCGGAGCTCCCGCCGTGGATCGAGTCCTTCGTCAAGGCCGGCTACGCGCACTACTGCACGCTCCTGCCGACGGCGTTCGTCGACGAGGACGCGACCGTGCGCCAGGTCGCGGCGACGCTGGGCTTCCTGTTCCAGATGGAGGGCCTCGCGCTGTCGCTGGGTTGCGATCGGACCCAGCTGGAACTGGCGGTCGCGCAGTCGCATCCGGAGGAGCCGGCGAAGGTGGCGCTGCTGTGGGCCGCGCAGCTGCAACTCGGCGGGTTGTCGCGCGCCGAGCTGCGCGCACGGTGCGACGAACTGCTGGAAAACCCCATGGTGTTGCCCGCCTATCCGCACTATCTCAGCGGATTCGTGCACGCGCTGGAACCGGTGCCGCAGCTGACCGACTTCGTGGTGGAGGCGGTCTCGAACGCCTTCGCCCGGTTGCCGGACCCGGTGCTGCTGCCGTGGCTGCCGACGCTGATCCGCACGCTGCGCTCCGGTGGCTCCGAACTCGCGCCGCTGCTGATCCGCGAGGCCGGGCGGGTCTTCCCCGGTCGACTCGCGGCATTGGACGCGTGGGTGCCGCCGTGGCAGTCCCCACCGGCGGCCGTACCGTCGGCTCGGCGCGCGGTCGGCGGCGGGCTCGCGCTGCTCGCGGCTCATCCCGCCACATGCGACGCGGTGGCGGAGTTGCTCGGCTGTGACGGGACGTGGTCGACGGCGGATCCCGACCCGGCGGGCGCGGCCCTGCTCGACCGTCACCCGGCCACGGCGGCAGCCCTGGAGGCACTGCTGTCCGCCTCCTGAGCCCGGTGACCGATCTCCGGATCCGGCCGGGCGGTGACCGTCGGGTCACCGCCCGGCCGCAACCCTTGCCCTCGATCGCGCGGGGCGAAGCGGCTGTCCGCTTCGGGATCGCCCTGTCGGGCTCACCGTGCATGGGGAGGGCGCTACCGCCGGAGAAGGCTTACAGCAGGGCCGGGGCGAGGTCGCGCCATTCCTGTCGGGCGAAGACGCGGGGATCGTCGGTGACCACCTGGACGGCGACATGGTCGGCGCCCGAACGGCGGCGTTCGGTGAGGCGGTCGGCGATCTCGTCGGGCTTTCCCCACAGGAACAGCGCGTCGACGAGCCGATCGCTGCCGCCGCCGGCCAGGTCCGCGGCGGCGAACCCCGCTCGCAGCCAGGCCGTTCGGTAATTGGCCAGGGCCAGGTATGGGGCGAGCATGCCGCGAGCCTTGGCGCGGGCGACATCGGTCTCGGTGTGCAAGAGAACGGTCTGCTCCAAGGCCAGGGTCGGCCCCTCGCCCAGCACCGATCTGGCCCACGCGACATGGGATTCGCCGACCAGATACGGATGCACACCGGCCGTTCCTGCCGCTGCCAGCCGAGTCATGCGCGGCCCGTGCGCGCCGATGATGCGCGCGCTCGACGGGAGCGGGGCAGGCAGCGCGTCCAAGGCGTCGAGGTAGCTGCGCAGCGCGTCGTGCGGTCGTCGCCCGTACCGGTCGGTGATCTCGGCGTGGCTGACGCCGAGACCCACCAGAAGTCGGTCACGCTGTGCGTGCGGGAGCGCGTGGTAGGCGGCGGCGAGTCGTTCCGGGGTCCGGTCCCAGATCGACACGCACCCGGTCGCGACGGTGATCCGGTCGGTCGCGGCCAGCACGTTCGCCGCCGTGACCAGGTCGCCGCGCGGGTTGCCGCCGGGGTTCCCGCCGAGCCACACGGCCCCGTACCCGAGCTCTTCCAATTCGGCCGCGGCGTCGCACGCCTCGGCGCGATCCCCGTGTGTGAAGGCCAGACTCCAAATGCCGATCGGTCCGAGATCCATCGCGGACATCCTCCTGGGTGGGTGCGAGAGTTCCCGTTGTAGTGGTGCGCGTGAGGTGGCATCCCCGAACGATGCGATCTGACCGAAACCCGACCACCGACGACCGGATCACCGCGCCTCGCCCTCGGGACGATGGAGCGCGTGGCCACCGGGAAGGGCTCGGCGCAGGCCGTGGCCGACGAGCCGATCCGCGACGACGTGTGCCGCGGGTGGCATGTCCCGGCTTCTCCGGGGCAGGCGAATTCCGAGCAGCGGTAAGGGAATTCACTTCAGGAGACGAGGAGACGCACACCATGGCCGGCTACGGATCGACGCACAACAAGATGTTCGATCGCACGCGCACGGGCAGCAACGGAATGGCCGTCGCGGCGCTGACCTGTGGCATCGTGGGCGTGTTCCTGTTCAACATCATCCTCGGGCCGCTCGCCGTGATCTTCGGTGCGGTGGGCCTGCGCCGCAGTCGTGCGGGCGCCCGGAACGCGGGCATGGCCAAGGCCGGCATCATCCTCGGCATCGTGGACATCGCGCTGTTCGTCCTGCTCCTGATCCTCGCGGCCAACAACGGCGGCAGCTTCTATTTCAACTACGGCTGACCGGACCGCGGTGGACGCCGCGTACGCACGTTTGGCGAGGTACCCCAACCGACGGGGTACCTCGCCAAACGTGTGTACGGAGCGGCCGCCGCGCCGCCGTACCTGCTGCCTTGCCTGACGTGCCGTCCTGCGCGTCCTCCTACGCGTCGTCCAGGAGGATGCCGGCGGCGACGGTGTTGTCGGTGGCCTCGTCGACGAGGATGAAGCTTCCGGTCGTGCGGTTGCGGCGATAGGGGTCGTGGAAGAGCGGGGCGGTGGTGCGCAGGGTGACGCGGCCGATCTCGTTGAGCGCGAGGGACGACACGTCGGGCCGGCGGTGTCCGGTGTCGACGTCGAGGCGATAGCGCAGTTCGGTGACTTTGGCGCGCACGGTGCGGGTGGTGTGCTTGAGCACGTAGGTGGCGCCGGGGCGCAGGTCGCCGTGTTCGGCGAGCCGGCAGACGACGGCCTGGAGGTCCTGGCCGGTACGGGGTCGGTTGTGCGGACGGCAGATCATGTCGCCGCGTGAGACGTCGAGGTCGTGGGTGAGCCGCAGGGCCACCGACATCGGCGGGAACGCCTGGGCAACCGAGCCGTCCGGGCCGTCGATCGCGGCGATGCGGGTGGTGAACCCGGAGGGCAGCACCACCACTTCGTCGCCCGGGCGCAGCACGCCGCCGGCGACGGTGCCCGCGTAGCCGCGGTAGTCGTGGTGTTCGCGCTGTTCGCCGTCGCGCGGGCGCAGGACGTACTGCACGGGGAAGCGGGCGTCGACGAGGTTGCGGTCGGAGGCGACGTGTACCTCCTCCAGGTGGTGCAGGAGCGGAGTGCCCTCGTACCAGGGCATGTTGGCGCTGCGGGTGACCACGTTGTCGCCGCGGAGGGCGGACATGGGCAGGAAGGTGAGGTCGGGGATGTCCAGTCGCGCGGCGAAGTCGGTGAAGTCGGCGCGGATCGCCTCGAACACACCTTGGTCCCAGTCGACCAGGTCCATCTTGTTGACGCACAGGATCACGTGCGGGATGCGCAGGAGCGCGGCGAGGAAGGCGTGCCGGCGGGACTGTTCGAGGATGCCCTTGCGCGCGTCGACGAGCACCATGGCCAGGTCGGCGGTGGAGGCGCCGGTGACCATGTTGCGGGTGTACTGGATGTGCCCGGGGGTGTCGGCGATGATGAACTTGCGCCTGGGGGTGGCGAAGTAGCGGTAGGCGACGTCGATGGTGATGCCCTGTTCGCGTTCGGCGCGCAGGCCGTCGGTGAGCAGTGACAGGTCGGTGTGGGTGTTGCCGCGGCGTCGGGAGGTGTCCTCGACCGCGGCGAGTTGATCCTCGAAGACGGCCTTGGCGTCGTACAGCAGGCGGCCGATGAGCGTGGACTTGCCGTCGTCGACGGATCCCGCCGTGGCGATGCGCAGCATCTCGACGGATCCGGGGTCGATCGGGGCGGTGTGGCCGAGGGCGATGCCGGTGGTGGTGCTCATGCTCAGAAGTACCCTTCGCGTTTGCGGTCTTCCATGCCGGCCTCGGACACGCGGTCGTCGGCGCGGGTGGCACCGCGTTCGGTGATCCGGGTAGCGGCGATCTCGACGGCGACCTCGTGGGCGTTCGCGGCGCCGGAGCGGACGGCGCCGGTGCCGGTGGCGTCGCCGATGGTGCGGAAGCGGACGGTCTCCTCGAACGGCTGCTCGCCGTCGAGCAGGGTGACGAACTCGCCGACGCCCAGCAGCATGCCGTCGCGCTCGAAGACCGATCGGCGGTGCGCGTAGTACAGGGACGGGAGTTCGATGTCCTGGTCGGCGATGTACTGCCAGATGTCCAACTCGGTCCAGTTGGACAGCGGGAAGACGCGGATGTGCTGGCCGTGCCGGTGGCGGCCGTTGTACAGGCTCCACAGTTCGGGGCGCTGGTTCTTGGGGTCCCACTGGCCGAACTCGTCGCGGAAGCTGAACACGCGTTCCTTCGCGCGGGCCTTCTCCTCGTCGCGGCGCGCGCCGCCGAACACCGCGTCGAAGCGGTGCTTGTCGATGGCGTCGAGCAACGTGGTGGTCTGCAACCGGTTGCGGGACGCGCGTGGGCCGGTCTCCTCGACGACGCGGCCCGCCGCGATCGACTCCTCTACCGAGGCGACGACGAGTTGTACTCCCACCTCGGCCGCGTGCCGGTCGCGAAACGCGAGCACCTCGGGGAAGTTGTGTCCGGTGTCCACGTGCATGATCGGGAAGGGCGGTGGGCACGGCGCGAACGCCTTGAGCGCCAGGTGCAGCATGACGACGGAGTCCTTGCCGCCGGAGAACAGCAGTACGGGTCGCTCGAACTCGGCGGCGACCTCGCGCACGATGTGGATGCCCTCGGACTCCAGGGCTTCGAGATGGGTGAGCCGATAACTCACAGGCGGGCTCCGATCCCTCGCAGGCGAGCCGAGATGGCCCTGCGGACATCTGACGGCTTGTCAGGTGATCGAAAGTAGCTTCTAATGAAGTAACTTCACAAGAAGGTAATCCGAGGAGTGGGCGGAATGACCGAAACCTACCCGTCACCGATCGACGACGACGCGACCGTCGCACAATGGCTCGCCGCCTCGACCGGGCGACTGCTCGTGCGGCTGCGCGAGGGCTCCGGCCCGGCGGCGGGCGCACGCGGGGACCGGGCCGCGCACGAACACCTCGTCGCCGAACTCGCCCGGCTGCGCCCGGTCGACGCGACGTTGTCCGAGGAGGGCGCCGACGATCCGGCGCGGCTGACGGCGGATCGGGTGTGGATCGTCGACCCGTTGGACGGATCCCGCGAGTACGGCGAGCAAGGGCGCACCGATTGGGCCGTGCACGTGGCCCTGTGGGCCCGCGATCGGCTCGTGGCGGGCGCGGTCGCCCTCCCCGCCCGCGACCGGGTGGCGAGCAG
>NZ_WWJX01000319.1 GCF_009865215.1 Streptomyces sp. SID3343
CCACACGAGCGTGCCCAAGCCGCGCGTCGCGACGAGCGCGCGCCGGCGCCGGGACACGGTCGCCCGATGGTGCAACACGGGGTACTCGCGTGCGGCGATCTCGTCGAGAATGCGCGAATACAACACATAGGCCGTGTGCACGCAGGGGCGGGTCAGCGGGTCCAGCATGGCGATGCCGGCCACCGCCTCACGGTAGACCCGACGGGTGAGCGCCTCCATGTCGCGAAACGCCGCACGTACCCGCTCGGGGCTGCGACCGCGGTCGCGACTCCACCGCAACAGTTCACGATCCACGCCGTGCGCGGCGAGCAGTTCGCCGGGGAGATAGACGCGGTCCCGGTCGAGGTCCTCCCCGACGTCACGCAGGAAGTTGGTGAGCTGGAACGCCTCACCCAACGCCGCCGCGTGCGGCGCGGCCTCCTCGACGGGCACGACCGTGCCCAGGATCGGCAGCATCTGCAGACCGATCACCGCCGCCGAACCATGCATGTACACGCGCAGGTCCCGGTACGTCGGATAGTCGGTGACGTGCAGGTCCATCTCTATCGACGTCAGAAAATCCGTGAACAGGCGCTGGTCGATGCCGTAGCGGCGCGCCGTGTCGACCAAGGCGCGAACCACCGGCGACCGGGTCTCGGCCGACGCCGTGCCCCGGTGCAATTCGGTGTTCAGCCTCGCCAACGCCCGAGCCCGTCCGGCGGCACCGGCAGGTCCGGCGGGGCCGTCGACGATGTCGTCGGCCCACCGCGCGAACCCGTACAGCGCGTGCACCGCCGGCCTACGCTCACGCGGAAGCAGTCGGGTGGCCAAAAAGTAGGTGCGCCCGTGCCGGGCGTTCAGCCGCCTGCACGTGAAGTAGGCGTCCCGCAGCGCCGGATCGGTGATGCCCGCCGCGTCCAGTTCGCGTCCGCTCACGGTCGGCCCGCCTTCGTCGTCGACGCGGCCGGCGAGCGGTACGCAAAAGCGCGGTGCCGGGAGTCGCGCACGCCCGTCACGCGGGCGGCCGCGAGTTTTCCCGAGATCAGGACGGTCGGAACACCGACCCCCGGCGTCGTTCCACAACCGGCGAGGACGACGTTGGCCACCCCGCCGACGAGATTGCGCGGCCGAAACGGACCGGTCTGGGTAAACGTGTGCGCGATCGAGAACGGCGTCCCCGCGCCATGCCCCTGTGCGGCCCAGTCCGCAGGGGTGACCAGGCGTTCGGACTCGATGGAGGCGTCGAGACCGTCGAAGCCGCGTCGCTCCAACTCGGCGACGATACCGTCCCGATAGATGGGCCCCAGCCGGGCCCAATCCAACGGCGCCAGTGCCGTGTTCGGGCACGGGGCGAGCACACAGTGCAGGTGCCGGCCCGGCGCCGCCAACGAAGGATCGGTGAAGGTGGGCCGGGTGATCAGCAACGACGGGTCGCTCATCACGCGGCCGTCGCGGGTGAGTTCGGCGAACGTGCGCGACCACGCCGCCCCGAAGGAGATCGTGTGGTGGTTCAACCGCGACCAGCTCCGACGCGTCCCCAGGTGCAGCACGACGGCGGAGGGCGAGTAGCGAAGCGGCACCGGACGGCGGGGCGCGCGCCCGAGCAGCCGATGGACCACGGGCAGATCCGGGGTCAGCACGAGCGCGTCACACGCGACCCGGCGCCCGTGCACGGTGTGGACGGCCACGACCCGGTCACCGAGCCGCTCCAATCGGGACACCGCGTCGCCGTAGTGGAAACGCGCCCCGGCCGCGACCGCCGCGTCGGCCAGTGCGCGCGGCACCGCGTGCACACCACCGCGCGGGAAATGGACGCCGGCGATCGTGTCCATGTACGAGATGACGGCGTAGGCCGCCATCGCCTTGGCAGGCGACACGCCCGCGTACAGGGACTGGAACGTGAAGACGCGCCGTAGGCGCTCGTCGCCGAGGAACCGGCCGATGCGGCGGTCGAGCCCGCCGAACCCGCCGAGCGCGGCCAGCCGCGCCAGGTCGGCGTTGAGCACACCGAGCGGCGAGTCGAAGTTGGCATCGATGAAACGGCGCATCTGCGCGCGATACAACCGCTCCAGCCACGCGCGCATCGCCACGTAGCCGGCGGCCTGCTCGGGGCCGGCGAAACGGCGTACCTCCTCCTCCATCGCACGCGCGTCGCTGTGCACGTCCAGGCTCGAACCGTCGGCGAACTCGGCGCGGTAGGCCGGGTGCAGGGGGACCAGGTCGAGCCGTTCGTCGATCGAGTCGCCGACGGCGGCCAACGCCTCGTCGATCAAGTGCGGCATGGTCAGGACGGACGGTCCGCTGTCCGCGCGATAGGCCCCGAACTCGACCAGGCCCGCCCTCCCGCCCGGCCCGTTCTCCGCCTCGATCACCGTCACCCGTCTCCCGGCACCGAGCAGATGCAGCGTGGCGGCCAGACCGGACAGCCCGGCGCCCACCACCACCACGTGATCGGTGGGCCCGCGCACGGCCTTCATCGGGCCGCTCCCGACCCGGGGCACACCAGGTCCGGATCGTCGTACGGCTCCCGACCCGCGGCCCGCCGCAACAGCGACCGCAGTCGATCCGCGGCGTCCGCGTCGACGTCGGCGTCCGCCAGGCGTTCGAACGCCGACCCGACCAACTCGTCGATGCGCTGTTCGACGGCCGCCCGCGCCCCCAGGTCCACCAGTACCTCGCGCACCTGCCGGAACCGTCGCGGTGACAACGTGACACCCAGGCTCTCCCGCAACAGGCGACTTGCCGCGCCGTCCCCCCGCCGATCGGCTCGTTCCAGGGCGACACCGAGCAGATAGGTGCTCTTGCCCGCACGCAGGTCGTTTCCGCCGGGCTTGCCGGTGTGCTCGGGATCGCCGAACGCGTCCAAGAGATCGTCGTGCAACTGGAAAGCGACACCGGCTTGCCGACCCACCGCCCGCAACGTCTCGATGCGCCGGGTATCGGCCGTCGCGACCACGGCACCCAACTGCATCGGACGGTCGACCGAGTACAACGCGCTCTTGCCGTGCGCCACCCGCAAAGCCGTCGCGGGGGAGTGGTCACCCGCGGCCTGGGCGTACAGGTCCAGATGCTGGCCTGCGACCATCTCGGTGCGTACCGCCCGCCACACCTGTGCGGCGCGGCTCCGATCGGGCTCGCCGAGCCGACTCTCCGCGAAGAGGTCGTCCGCCCACACCAGGGCCAGATCACCGGCGAGAATCGCCATCGAGCGCCCGTGACCGTCCGCGTCCCCGGCTCGACGTTCGCGCCGATGCCGCTCGGCGTGTCCCACGTGCACCGCCGACCGCCCGCGACGCACCGGCGCGTCGTCCATGATGTCGTCGTGCACGAGTGCGCAGACCTGAAGCAGTTCCCAAGCCGCCGCGATGCGCAACACGGCGGCGGACCGGGGATCATCGGAGCGCCCACCGGCGGTGCGCCATGCCCACCAGGTCAGGCACGCCCGCAATCGCTTTCCACCCGTCATCGCGAACGAGACGACGTCGGCGGCCAGTTCCGCGGCGAAGACCTCGCCCAGCGTCGCGGCCTCGTCCAGTCGCTGCCGAAGGTATCGACCCAGTACCTCCTCCACGGCGTGAACGGTGTCACCGTCCGGATCGACGCTTCCCGACAACGACATGGGTGCTCCGGAACAAGACGGGCGCCGTGAGCGGTCGGCGCCGAGCGGTCATTCGGGACGCCCGATCCTCCGTTCACCAACGGGCAAGAGGGCCGGAAGACACCTGTCCCGATGCCCGAACTCCGCATCGGCTAACGGACGGTGCTCCCGTTCACCCGACTGCCGTTCCCGTTCACCCGCGCTCCGGCAAAATTCGGCACGGACGCCCGGTGATCGGAAAGCATCGACCATGCGGCCGGCCCGCCGGCCGGCGGCCCGGCCTCGTTCCGACGTTTCCGTCGGGGCGGCCCGGGCAATCGGGCCCGAGGTACCGGACGAGAGGACCACTCGTGCCCGACTCGGCTTCGTTCTCCTTCGAGGACGCCCACCGTCGCCCCGCCGGGGTGGACGACGCCACCGTGGCCGCGCTCGGGAGAGTGTCGGAGGCGTGGGAGTACACCGCCCGCGCCCGCGGACACCTGTACGCGTTCCATCAGCTCACCGGTAGCGCCGACCGCATCCTCCGCGACGCGGTGGACATGTTGCGCGCGGCCGGACACCCGGACGCCGCCGACGTCCTGGCGACCGAGATCGCAGGCCGCAACGTGATTCCGGGACACTGGACCTTCCAGATCGTCGAGGCGTACGACCACACGTACTACCAGCCGTTCGCCGACGCGGAGCAGCGCCTGCGAGACGACCTCGTCGGCGGTAGGCGACATCTGTACGAGGCCGAGATGAAACAGCGGCTGCGCACTCGCGGACACCCCGACCACACGTGGGACTGACCCGGCTTTCGACCTCCCACCGCCATCGGGCACGTGGCCGCCCGCATCAATTCCGAGGCATTGTGCCTCGATATGAGGCCGGGATAATTTCGAGGCAGCGTGTCTTGATATTGGCCTCGCTTTCCTCGACTCGTGCTCCCGCCACCGCCACCCCCGAGGGGGCGGTGGCGGCGCCGCCATGTGGGTTTGCCTTCGTGTGCACGTCCGAACGTTCGGGCGTAGGACGCGGCTCGTCGGGACAAGGATCGAACCGACCCGTAATTGCGACCGACCCCGTGGAGGAACACTGTGCGCAAGAGGCCGATCGTCTCCGCCGCTGCCGGCGCGCTCGCCCTGCTCCTGTCCGTCCCCGCCTCCGCCGCCCCGGCCGGCCCGGGAGCGGCGGGCATCGGCGACCCCTATTACCCGAACGCCGGCAACGGCGGCTATGACGTCTCGCACTACGACATCCGACTCAAGTACCAGCCCACCACCGACGAATTAGAGGGCACCACCACCATCCTGGCCACCGCCACCCAGGACCTCACCCGGTTCAACCTCGACTTCGTGCTCGACGTGAAGGAGGTGCTGGTCAACGGCCGTGCCGCCGCCTTCGCCGGCACAGGTGAACACGAGTTGGTGATCACCCCCGCCCGGGTGATCACCAAGGGCAGCCCGATCACCGTCGTCGTCCGCTACGCCGACAGGCCGGGCGAGGTCGAGCGCGGCGGCCAGTCGGCCTGGCTGCGCACCCCCGACGGCGGCGTCGCCGCCAACGAGCCGGAGAGCGCGGCCTGGTGGTATCCGAGCAACGACCACCCGACCGACAAGGCCACCTTCGACGTGTCCGTGCAGGTGCCCGACGGCACCCAGGTGATCAGCAACGGCACCTCGACCCAGAGCTCGCGGGCCGGCTGGACCCGCTACACGTACCGCCAGTCCAAGCCGCAGGCCACCTACCTGGCCACGCTGGCGATCGGCAGGTTCGACATCCGCACCGACACCACCCCGGGCGGGCTGCCCGTCATCACCGCGTACAGCACGGACCTCGGCGACAACGCCGGTGCGGCGCGGGCCAGTGTCGAGCGGACCGGCGAGCTGGTCGACTGGCTGAGCGGCTACTTCGGCGCGTACCCGTTCGGCACGGTCGGCGGCTACGTGCCCAACGTGCCCACCGGCTACGCGCTGGAGACCCAGGGGCAGATCTTCTACAGCCCCGCGCAGTTCGCCCGGGGCACCAACACCTCCGTCGTGGTACACGAGTTGGCCCACCAGTGGTACGGGGACAGCGTGTCCGTGCAGCGCTGGAGCGAAATCTGGCTCAACGAGGGCTTCGCCCGATACTCGCAATGGCTGTGGTCCGAGCACGAGAACGAGGGCACGGCCCAGGAGTTGGCCGACTACGTCTACAACCTCTACCCGGCCGACCACGCGTTCTGGACCGTCAAGCCGGGCGACCCGGGCGCGGACCAACAGTTCGCCGGTGCGGTCTACGACCGGGGCGCGGTGGCGGTACAGGCGCTGCGCAACGCGGTCGGGGAGGACGCGTTCTTCCGGATCCTGAAGGGATGGCCGACCGAGCGCAGGTACGGCAACGCCACCATCCGGGACTTCCAGGCGTACGCCGAGCGGATCTCCGGCAAGCCGCTGAGCGAGCTGATGAACACCTGGCTGTTCACGGCGGCGAAGCCCGCCGCGGGGTCGGCCGGGGTGGTGGCATCGAGCCCGGCGAAGTCGAGTCCGGCGCCGACCGCCACGGCGGTCGTGCCGTCGGAGCCGAGGTCGTGGAAGAAGATCCAGGAGACCAACACGGTGCACGACCACAAGGATTGACGACTCGCCCGAGGTGAACGCCCGAACGGCGCGGTCGTCCGCTCTCCTGCGGACGACCGCGCCGTTCGGTGTGCCGCCCCCGCGACCGCGCCCACAGCCACAGCTTCAGCCGCGGGCGCGGTCGCGGCACTCAGGCGCGTCATCCGGCCTGCCGAGGGGTTTGTCGGCCACGTCCCTCATCACCACCTGCCCCACCGATCGACACGATCAGATCCGCTCCAGGCCCAGGCACTGACCGGGCGCCCCGGTCTGGATCGGCTTGCTGCGGTCGTACGGGTCCGTCTTGGCGGCCCCCGAGGGCGCCGAACCACCCTCCTGGTCCGAGAACTCCGGCCGTACGAAGCCGTCCAAGCGGTTGCACGAGCTGTTCGAGATGTCGACGTCCTGCTGGGTGATCCAGACCTTGCCCGGCGGGGTCGCGGTGTACTTGGGTCCCTTGTACACCGTGGTGTCGAGCACTCGGCGCACGACCGATCGGGTGACCGTCGCCGCGGGGCCGCTGTGCGGCCTGGCCACGGGATAGACGAACGAGTAGTCGGCGTGCACCGTCAACATCCCGTCGACATCGGTCGCATAGCTCGTCACGCCGTTGACCTTGACGACCGCGCCGACGAGTTCGACCTCCGCCGCGTCGAACCGGGTCACCCAGGTCGTCGCTCCGGGATCCCACGCGTTGGTCGTCAACGCGCTCTGCAACTTCTGCAAGCCGTCTTGCTCCGGATCGAGCAGTCCCAGATAGGCGGTCGGAGCGCCACCCATCAGCGCGCTCCGGTCCAGATTGCCCGCGACCAGCAGCCGTCGCACGAGCGCCAACGCGTCCGAGACCTCGCGCGCCGTGTAGCCCGGCACGGCCTTGGCGTCGGGAAGGGTCAGACCCGCCTCGTTGTCGGCGTAGTTCAGCGCCGGTGAGCCCGCGAACGGATCGGCCCGGGTCGGCGTGTCGGGATCCACCGCCTGCTTGCCGGCCACCGACGGCACCGACGTCGCGCTCCCGGTCACCTGGGGTTGGATCAACGGGTCGTCCGCCGCCGACGTGGACGATCCGCCGCCGAACCAGTGGCGTGCGCCGCCCAGATCCAAGGCCACAGCCGCGACCACGATCACGACGACCACCACGAGCAGCAACTTGACCCGAGAACCGCGGCGCGTGCGCGGCGCGGGCCCCGCACGCCACGGCTGGGCGGGCTCGGGCGGCGATTCCCGCCACCGCTGCGCCAGCATCCGGGCCCGTGCGGAGCCTTCGGACGTGGTCGCGCCTCGAACGAAATCCTCGTCGAACACATAACCCGCGAACGGGTCCGCTCCGCCCCCCTTGCCCACCGAGTCGCGCGACTCGTCGCTCGACTGACCACCGGTCCGGTCGCGGCCATCGCCTGCGCCCGGAATCCCCCCACGATCCGACACGCGGGAAAACTACCGGTGCCAACCGACAGTACGGGTGTGCTGTGGCGCAGATCACGTTTGCCTCCCCGAAGCGAAACGTGATCGAGTCGGGAACGTCGGCGAATGTTGGACTTACCGCTCCGGCTTGTTCACCCGACACACCGTCAACCGACCTGCAATGAAAGGAGGTTGGCGT
>NZ_WWJX01000320.1 GCF_009865215.1 Streptomyces sp. SID3343
GCCGGGCCGCGCGCGGACAATGCGCGCAGCATCGCGAGCACGCCCAAGCGCAACGCGAGCGCGTCCGGGCCGTCCGGGCCCGGCGGCTCCCGGCGCAGCACGACCCGCACCGCGGACCGCTGGGGCGGGGGCAGTACGCCGATCGCCTCGTCGGCGAGCGGGTCGAGCAGGTCGGCGAGTGAAGAGAAAGCCAACTCCCGCTCTGTGGCGGCCGGTTCGATCCTCAGTATCGGCTCGCCGCGTTCGGCGGCGGTGTCGACGAGCGCCCGCAGCACGAAGGTCTTGCCGATCCCGACGGGCCCGTGAACCACGACACCGCCGGCGGAAAGTCGGCGCCGGGCCGACAGCACCAGGTCGTGCCGCGTGAGGTCGATGTGCGCCACGAGTCGTCCTCACCAAGCCGGATCGGCGTCCGCCGAGGGCACGTTGCCGGCGGCGGCTCTCGGTCCTCGCGTCCTCCCGGACCGTCGTCCTCGGACCGTCCCGCGACTCGATCCATGGTCACGCGACGACCGCCCCGCCGTCAACGGGGTCCGTTCCTGTCCGAGACCACCGGATGACGCGGTGTGACACCGGGTCCATCGCCGAAGGGGCCCGGTTCGCAGCCGAGTCGGGCCTATCGCGTCGCCGTGACGATGCAGCGTCGAAGCTCCTCGACCGCCTTCCGATCGCCTTCGATCGTCACACCGCTCGGCGCTCCGACCCTCTCCCGGGCTCGGCACCTGCGCGCATGGTCAGGGTCTTGTGCAGATACACGTGACCGACGTGACGGCTCGGATCGGCGACGGTCCAGCCCGGACACGTGGGCACCGGCGCGGGGAGGTCCATCGCCGCGACGTCCCGCAGACGAACGAAGTCGGCCTCGAGGCAGGCGAGCAGTCGGGAGAAGTCCATGCCGAGGACTTTTACATACGCACCTGACACGTAGCCGTCCACCGACCACTTTCGGTGGGAGCCGTACGCGATTCGGGATTCGTGTGCGTGCCTGCGTGCCTTGTGAACCGGTTGGTCGTTGGAGTGGATGTGGCCCGGGGCGCGCACGCGTGCCGCCGGTCGTGTGGAGGTCCGGCTGTCGACCGGAGTGCTGACAAGCGAGAAAGTGGTGATCGTCGTGGCTGCCGAGGGACGTC
>NZ_WWJX01000321.1 GCF_009865215.1 Streptomyces sp. SID3343
CACCCCCGCCACGACCCACGACCCACGCCCGCCAAGCCGAAGCACGCGGCAACCGCTCCCCCCTCCGATTCGCCCGATGCCGTCTGCCTCCGCCCGGGCGTGGCCCCGGCCACCCGCCGCGTGCCCCCACCGACTTGGTGAATCGCGAACGAAAAAGAGCCCCCGGCCGGAACCATCAACCACCAAATCAAGAAAATCAATATCTGCTCGTTGACTCCTTAAAAAACTCAATGTACAAATGAAGAGTCAGTACATTGCCGAGGGCAAGGGAGGCCGAGTGGTGGACTGGCAGGAACTGACGGACCTGACCCGCGGGCAGCCGTTCGTGGTCGAGCGGGTTCGCCTCTCGGGCAGCGGGGTCGTGATCGAGGGGCAGTTCGAGCCGCCGCAGTTGGCTCAACTCGGGATCGAGGACCAGGTGTTCGTGGCCGCGTTCGTACGGTCACACGGTTCGATCAAGGAGATGGAGCGGACCTTCGGGGTCAGCTACCCGACGATCAAGTCCCGGCTGAAACGGATCGCCGAGCAGCTCGACTTCGTGGACACCGACCCGGCACCCACCGGCGAAACCGCCGGCGCGTCCGCCACCACCGCCGCCACCACCGCCGCCGATGTCGTCGACCGCCTGCGGCGAGGGGAGATCAGTGCCCTGGAAGCGCTGACCGAGCTGGAGGGGACCTGATGGTCCCGCAGCTGGTGACGGTGCGCTATCGCCGGTCCGACGGCCGCCGGCGGCGGCTGTACATACCCGTTCTGCCGGTACTGCTGGTGCTGTCACCGCTGGTGCTGCTCGCCGCGCTCGCCGGCGTGGTCGCGTGCCTCGCCACCGGGGCGCGCCCGATGGGTGCGCTGCGCGGCGTGGGGCTGTTGCTGTGGGCGCTGCCCGGCACCCGGGTCGAAATCGAGCAGGGCCGAACAGCCGTGTCGGTGATCGTCAGATGAGCCGGACGCGTTCGGACGAGTCCTGAGGAGAAGGAGCAACAATGAACGAACAACGCCGTCAGGTCCTGCAGATGCTGGCCGAGGGCAAGATCACCGCTGACGAGGCCGAGCGCCTGATCGACGCCCTCGAACGGGAACGGCCCGAGCCGCCGCCCGGAGCCGCGTCCCGCCCGAAGCCGCGACCCAAGTACCTGCGCGTCGTGGTGAACGCGGCGGACGAGCTCGGCGGCGACGGGACGAGCCGGGTCAACCTCAGGGTCCCGCTACAGCTGCTGCGCGCCGGGGTCCGTCTCACCAGCCTTCTCCCTCCGCAGGCCCTCACCAAGGTCAACGCGGAGCTGAACAGGTCGGGAATATCGATCGACCTCGCGGAACTCAAGCCACAGCACCTCGAAGAGTTGATCGAGCAACTCGACGGGGTCGACATCGACGTCGACTCCCCCGATGCGCAGGTGCGCGTCTTCTGCGAGTGACACCGCCACGACGCCGGACGCCCGCCCTCGAAGTCCCGGCCGCCTCGCCCGCGTTGGCCGTCCCGGCCCCGGCATCAGCCGCCGAGTAGGCCCGCAGGTATCGCGCATGCACGTCGACCGACCCAGACCGTCGAGACGGCTGCCCATCCGCGCGAACGACTGTCCGTTCGCGAACGACTGTCCGGCTATCCGTGACCCGGACCCGACTCACTGCCGCCCGAGCGCACCTCGGGTTTCGCGAAGAGGACGTCGCGGACCTGCTCCGCGGCGCGCAGGATGCTCTCGCTGATGAAGTCGCTGTAACGGGCGATGTTTTCCAGCCGGATGGCAGCCGGGGTGTCGCGCCCCAGGATGCCGACGCCCTGCCGTGCGACCTCGGCGAGTTGGGCGGTGCCGCGGGCACTGGCGATCGTCGACTGGTACCAGACGTCGTCGTCGACGATGTAGCGCTCCCGGCGACCTGCGTCGCGTTCCCGGCGGACGAGGCCCTGGCTCTCAAGAAACTCGATCGCCTTGGAGACCGACGCCGGGCTGACCTGGAGGCGCTGGACGAGTTCGGACGCGGTGAGGCTGCCGTCGGCGACGAGAAGGCATGTCAGCACCCTGGCCATCATCTTGGGCACGCCCTGGTGCATGAGGAGGGTCGTGAACGTCTCCTCGTACTCGCCCACGGCCTCGGCGTCGCGCCCGTCGCTCCGTGCCGGCGCCCCCGGCCCTCGGGGCGAGGTCGGCTTGCGCCGTAGGGCACGGCGCTCGGTGGCACGGTGGGCCAGGTCGGCGCGATAGGCGGTAGGGCCGCCGTTGCGCATCACCTCACGCGTGACCGTCGAGGTGGGGCGCTCCAGATCCCTGGCGATCTCCGCGTAGGCGAGGCCGTCGGCCAGTCCGAGCGCAATCCTCTGGCGGTCCTGCTGGGTGAGTCTGCCTCCCGGCATCGCAATCTCCTTCACATTCCTCGATGCTCCCAGCATAGCGTTCACTCTCACGCCATTGCAACGCCCGCAAGGACCATCATTGCGTTAGCCAAACTATCATTGCAACGAAATACAGCCTCTAACCTGCAATGACACCATGTCTGCGCAACAAACATATTGAGCGATCCACAAACGCAACGTAGCGTTTGCGATATCAGAAACGCCGCTCGGCACCGGAGGACACCATGCAGACGTTCGCCACCCCCGCCCCGATCACCGCCGTCCTGGACATCCCCGCAGGGCGCGTCCGGATCATCGCCGCCGACCGCGCCGACACGATGGTGGAGGTCGGGCCCGAAAACGCCTCGAAGGGCCGCGACGTCCAGGCGGCGGAACAGTGCAAGGTCGCATACCGCGACGACGACGGCAACGGCGTCCTACGGATCGAGGCCCCGGCCGCCAAGGGCCAGTACTTCGGCCCGTCCGGCTCCATCGAGGTGACCGTCCGGCTGCCTGCCGGCTCCCGCGTCGAAGCGAAGGCGTCCTGCGCCGAGTTCCGGGCCGTCGGACGCCTCGGCGACATCACCGTCGACGGCGCTAACGGCTCGATCGAGATCGACGAGGCCGCCGGCGTCCGCCTCGCCGCCCACGCCGGTGACGTCGCGGTCGGCCGCCTGCACGGCCCTGCCCAGATCAGCATCCAAAAGGGCGACATCACCATCACCGAGGCCGGCCCCGGCACGGTCGTGCTCCGCACCCGCATGGGCGACGTTTCGGTCGGCGCGGCCCCCGGCGTCTCCGCCTCCCTGAACGCCGGCACCGGCTACGGCCGGATCGACAACACCCTCACGAACACCGACGGCGGAGCGGCCGGCCTGACCGTCCACGCGACCACCGACCACGGCAACATCAGCGCTCGCAGCCTCTGAAGGAGCACCCCACCATGACCGATCCGGCCATCGCGGCGAACGGGCTGCGCAAGTCCTACGCCGACAAGACCGTGCTCGACGGCATCGACATCGTCGTGCCCGAAGGGACGATCTTCGCCCTGCTGGGCCCCAACGGCGCCGGCAAGACCACCGCCGTCAACATCCTGTCCACCCTCATCACCGCCGACGCCGGCGAGATACGGGTCGGCGGGCACGACTTGGCCGCCGACCCGCAGGCGGTACGGGCCACGATCGGCGTGACGGGGCAGTTCTCCGCCGTCGACAGCCTGATCACGGGCGAGGAGAACATGCTCCTCATGGCCGACCTGCACCACCTGTCCAGGCGCGAGGGCAAGCGGGTCGCCGCCGAACTGCTGGAGCGCTTCGACCTGACCGCGGCCGCGAAGAAACCCGCCTCCACCTACTCCGGCGGCATGAAGCGTCGCCTCGACCTCGCCATGACACTGGTCGGCAACCCGCGGATCATCTTCCTCGACGAACCCACCACAGGCCTCGACCCGCGCAGCCGCCACAACATGTGGCAGATCATCCGCGAACTCGTCGCGGGCGGCGTCACCGTCCTTCTCACCACCCAATACCTCGACGAGGCCGACGAACTCGCCGACCGCATCGCGGTCCTCAACGACGGGAAGATCGCCGCCGAGGGAACCGCCGCGGAGCTCAAGCGACTCGTCCCCGGCGGCCACGTCCGGCTCCGATTCGCCGAACCGCGCGCGTACGAACGCGCCGCCGCCGCCCTGCACGAGGTCACGTGCGACGACGAGTCGCTGTCGCTGCAGATCTCCAGCGACGGCAGCCAACGCGATCTGCGCTCCATCCTCGACCGCCTCGACTCGGCCGACATCGAGGCGGACGAACTCACCGTGCACACCCCCGACCTCGACGACGTGTTCTTCGCCCTCACCGGCCACCCCACCGCCACGAACGACCCTGCCGCGCCTGCCATCGCATCCGCCGCCCGGAAGGAGACCGCGCGATGAGCTCCCTGTCCCTCGCCGTACGCGACTCGAACACCATGTTGCGCCGCAATCTCCTGCACGCGCGGCGCTACCCGTCAGCGACCCTGAACCTGCTGCTCACGCCGATGATGATGCTGCTTCTCTTCGTCTACATCTTCGGCGACGTGATGAGCGCGGGCATCGGCGGCGCCGGCGCGACCCGCTCCGACTACATCGCCTACATCGTCCCGGGCATTCTGATGATGACCGTCGGCAGCACGGTGATCGGGGCCGCGGTGTACGTCTCCATGGACATGACCGAGGGCCTCATCGCCCGCTTCCGCACGATGGCCGTCTACCGCGGCTCGGTGATCATCGGGCACGTCGTCGGCAGCCTGCTGCAGTCGATCGCGAGCGTGGTCCTCGTCGGCGCCGTCGGCGTGGCCATCGGCTTCCGCTCCACCGACGCCACGGCCCTGGAGTGGGTGGCGGCGTTCGGGCTGCTCACGCTGTTCGCCCTGGCGCTCACCTGGATCGCGGTCGGGATGGGCATGGCGAGCCCGAACCCCGAGGCGGCCGGCAACATGGCCATGCCGCTGATCCTCCTGCCGCTCATCTCGAGTGCCTTCATCCCCTCCGACACGATGCCGGGCTGGTTCCGGCCGATCGCCGACTACCAACCGTTCACGCCGGCCATCGAAACCCTGCGCGGCCTGCTGCTGGGCACCGAGATCGGCTACAACGGGTGGCTCGCCGTCGCGTGGTGTGTGGGTCTCGCGGCGCTCGGCTACCTCTGGTCGATGTCCCAGTTCAACCGCGACTCGAAGTAGCGGCCATGACAACGCGGCCACGTGCCGCAACTCGTCCCGCCCGGGACGGCGTACTCCGACACCCCGTCGGCGCATGCCGTCCTGTCCGGGTATCCGCCCCCGGCCCCGGCCTCCGCCGGCCGGGTCCATGGACTTCGTCGGCTCGGAACTCGCGCCGAACGCACAGCCGTTCGGTCGGCGCAACCGCCCCACGCAGCCGTGCGCGACGAGGCACACGGTGGCCGGCTTCGCGCGACACGGCGAAGCGGACCGAACACCTGCCTACCGAGGCGCCGGGCCACATCCGAACCCTCCGCGCCCTCCGAACCCTCCGCGCCCTCCGCGCCCTCCGCGCCCTGGCGAACTGCCTGTGATCTGCGTCAATTACGAGTGAACCGCGAGTGTCGCGGCGGTTGGTGGTCGGCTTCGCTCGCTCGTTCTGCCATGCTGGCCGGGTGGAACGCATTCAGGAGTCCGCGACCGTGACGCTGCGAGACCAGTGGGCCCGTCTCGTCGGCCGGCATGCCGAGGCCGGCGCCGTCGTCGAGAGCCTGCTCGCGCGCTACGCCGAGCCGCACCGCCGCTATCACGACACCGACCATCTGCGCACCGTGCTCGACCTCATCGGCGAGCTCGTCTACGAGGCCGACGACGCCGACGCGGTGACCCTCGCCGCGTGGTTCCACGACGCCGTCTACGACCCGGCCCGCGCCGACAACGAGGAACGCAGCGCGCGCCTCGCCGAGCGCGGCCTGCGCGAGGCGGGCGTGGCCCCGGAGCTGATCGCCGAGACGGTGCGTCTGGTCCGGGTCACCGCCGAGCACGCACCGGGCGAGACCGACCACAACGCGCATGTGCTGTGTGACGCGGACCTGGCGATTCTGGCCGCCGACCGCGAGCGCTACGAGGCGTACACGGCCGCGGTGCGCGAGGAGTACTCGTTCGTGCCGGACGAGGCGTTCCGGGCCGCGCGCGCTGCGGTACTGCGCGACCTGATGTCGCTGCCCCGGCTGTTCCACACGCGGTTGGGCGCCGCGCGCTACGAAGAAGCGGCCCGCTACAACATGCGCGCCGAGTTGGAGCGCCTGGAAGGCACCATCCCGCGCCAGCAGTCGTAAATCTTCCTCCCCGGGCTCAGCGCGGGGTGTAGCGCTTCCGCTGCCGCAGCCCGGCGGCGGTCAGCCGGACCACCAGCTCCCGGCTGGACACCGGCACCGCACCGCCGGCGATCGCCCGGTCGTACAGGTCGGCGGGCACGTCGTAGTGGTCCCGGTCGAACGCCCGCTCGGGCGCGCCGAGTTCACGCGCGAACGCATGCAGTTCGGCGTGCGATACGTCACTGACGAGGTGCGACCACAGACGGCCGCGTCCGGGCCAGGCGGGTGGGTCGATGAGTAGGGCCACACTTGATTCTCGTATACGCCGCGATTCTCGTGTACGCCGCGATCCCGCACACTTGTGGTCTATGAGCATCCAGGACCCGACCGACCGAGCGTTGTTGACCGCCCGCGCCCTCGTACTCGCCGACCTGCGCGTACACGGCGTCGAGAGCCCCGAGGTGGTGACCCTCGTCGAGCACGCCCTGGTGGAACGCAAGTGGTGGGTCGAGCAGTGGCCCGAGGGCGCCGCGTACGTCCCGGGCCTGATCGCCCAGGACGTCCAGGAGGCCCTTGCCGAGCAGGGCACGGTATGGCCGCCGTGCCCGCTGCACGACGACCACCCGCTCTACATCGAACCGGAACTGGGCGAGGACCCGGACTGGGTATGCGAAAAGGACGCGGTCGCGGTGGCGGAACTGGGCGGCTTGGCGGGGGGACGTCCGGAGAGCGAGCAGGCTGCGGAGGAGGACGCGTAGACGGCGCGCCCGTCCGTCTCGCCGAGCCCGGTCGCCCGCCGAATCGGAGCAACGCTCCAATATGAGAACAGCCCACTGAAACAAGAACAGTGCTCACAATCTGGGTGAGCCATCCGCAGCCCCCAGCACCTCGAAACGAGAGCCCTGCACCGAAACGAGAGCAGCGCTCACATCCCGGACTCGGCCTCCGAAGCCAGAGCAGCGCCTCGAAACGAGAGCAGCGCTCACGCTTCCACTGTCGCGCCCGCAAGCCGAAACAAGAGCGGCGCTCACATCCCAGACCCGGCGCCCGAAGCCAGAGCAGTGCTTCTAAACGAGAGCGGTGCTCACACCCGAGATCGGGCCTCCGAAGTCAGAGCAGGGCCTCGAAACGAGAGCAGCGCTCACGCTTCGACTGCCGCGCCCGGAAACGGAAACAAGAGCGGCGCTCACGTCCCAGACATGGCGCCCGAAGCCAGAGCAATGCTTCGCAACGAGAGCGGTGCTCACGCTTCGACTCCTGTGTCCGCAACCCGAACGACCCGGAGACTCCATGGAGCATTCCGGGCCGTTTCCGTACCTGCCGACGACTCAAGCAGTCCTGATGGACCCGATCAGGACTGTCCAGGACGCGGGGTCGACGGCGATGTGACCGACGCTCAGGTCCTTGGAATCGCGAACGCCGATCCGATCCGAGACCTGCGCCGATTCGACGCAGTCACCACCTTGGCTACTGCTGTGACTTGATTTGCGCCACACGATTGAGCGCGAAAACCGTTCGTTGTTCACAACTTCCCCAAAATGCCGGTCAAGAACTCTTCCGTCTTCGCGCGGGACAAAGCATCGGCACGGAGCAGGTCATAGCGCCGTTGAACGTTGGCGACGATGGTCGGATCCGTGAGAATTCTTCCACTTCCCACCGGCTCCTCGTACACGCAGTCGTCTCCCCCGGTGAACGACAGCAGCGTCATGAGGCCAAACATGCCCACGTGTTGGCCATCCTCAAAGGGCGTCACCTGGACTCTCACGTTCGGCAGCCTGGAGACATTGAGGACATGCTCAAGTTGCGGCTGGACCAGCCCATGCACCTTCGGCCAGCGCCTGAACATGGCTTCATCCAACACGAACCAGACATCAGGCGGATCGCTCCGCGTGAGGACTTTCTGACGCGCCATGCGTGCCTCGACGTGTTCGTCGATCCTCTTCGCCGGTTGCGCGTGCCCGATCTCATAAACGGCTCGCGCATACGCTTCGGTTTGCAGCAGCCCGGGGATCAGATGAGATTCGAAGTGCCGGATCTCAACGGCCTGGGCTTCCATTCGCAAATATCGAGCGAACCAGTCCAGTTGCGGACCATCGTTCAGCTTTCGCCAAAGCCGCATCAACGTCCCCGGGATCCGGATGGCTGCCTCCGCACGTTCGATGAACGGCTTGGGCGGAAGCAGCGTCCCCAACTCGTAGGCGCTGACCGTTTTCCGCGAGCAGATCGTGTACTGCCCCAGTTCCTCTTGCGTCATGCCCACGGCTTCCCGTTGAGCAGCGATCTCCTCACCGAGGTGCCTCAAGATCCACGACTGGGACTGCGGCTCGATCTTCTGGCGTGACGTCATAGCCTTCTCCGACGCGTCCCCCTGGCATGTCTATGGCCTGCATCGGGCAGCGCTCGCGCGTAACCGCAGACGTGCGGACCGTAGCCAACGGTAACCCTTCGGGCGTTTGCTGAGCAGGAGAACAGCACTTCACACACCTCAGGACGTGACTCGTGGGCATCCTGCAAGGACAAAGCGGAATGACCATCTCCGTTTATCGGATCGACGGCAACGGCACCCGCCGGCTGATCAAACCGCCGACGCACTACGAGGTCCACGCCGGCGACCCCCGCCCGGCCTACCCCGCCAACGACCCACCCTGTACCTGCTATCTCTGCCACGCCGAGCGGAACCCCGAGCCCCGCTGACCCCCAACCGCACGCAGCGTCGGACCCGGACCGGGCCCGACGCCGCCGCGCATGGCCGAGGGTGTCGCGCCGGCCCCGCCCCTACATCCGGTCGGGGGCCTCGATGCCCAGGAGTTCCAGGCCAACGGCCAAAGTGCGCGCGGTGAGGTCGCACAACACCAGGCGTGACCGCAGGACTTCGCCCTCCGAACGCAGCACCGGGCACCGTTCGTAGAAACCGGTGAACGCGGTCGCGAGGTCGAAGAGGTAGTGCGCGAGGCGGTGGAACTCCAGCGAGTCGGCGACTTCCGCGATCAAGCCCGGGAACGCGAGGAGTTGCAAGGCCAGCGTTCGTTCGTCGGGTTCGGCGACGACCAGGGCCTCGGTCCCGCGTGGGGCCTGGACGCCGGCCTTGCCGAAGATCGAGCAGATCCGGGCCCGGGCGTATTGCAGGTACGGCGCGGTGTTGCCGTCGAAGGACAGCATCCGGTCGTAGTCGAAGCGGTAGTCCTTGAGGCGGTCCGTCGACAGGTCCGCGTACTTGACCGCGCCGATCCCCACTGCCCGGGCGACGGCCGCGCGGCTCTCCTCGTCCAGGTCCGGGTTCTTCTCGGCGATCGCCGCCGCAGCCCGGATCACGGCTTCGTCGAGGAGGTCCACCAGCTTGACGGACGCCCCGGCACGGGTGCGCAGGACCTTTCCGTCGGAGCCGAGGACGGACCCGAAACCGACGTGCTGCGCCCGCGCGGAATCGGTGAGCCAGGACGCGTCGCGTGCCGTCTCGAAGACCATCTCCAGGTGCCGGCTCTGGGGCGAACCGACCACGTACAGCAGGCGGGTGGCGTGCAGCACCCGAAGCCGGCGGCGGATGGTGGCCAGGTCGGTCGCGGCGTAGCCGAACCCACCGTCGCTCTTTTGCACGATGAGCGGCAGCGGTTCCCCAGTGCGGTTGGTGAACCCCTCGGGGAAGACGCACTTGGCGCCCTCGCTCTCCCGCAGCAGCCCGAGCGCATCCAACTCGTCGACCACCGCATGGAGTTGGTCGTTGTAGAAGCTCTCGCCGAAGAAGTCCTCCTCGGTCAGGCGCACTCCCATGCGCGCGTACACGGCCATGAAGTACTTCTTGGATTCCGCCACCAGCGTGTGCCACAGCCGCAGGGTGGTCTCGTCGCCCGACTGAAGCGCGACCACGCGCTTGCGGGAGCGGTCCTTGAACGCGTCGTCGGCGTCGAACTTGCCCCGGGCTGCCTGGTAGAAACCGTTGAGGTCGCCCACCGACAACTCGTGCGCGGCCTCGCTCTCCCCGATGTCGAGGAGGTGCTCGATCAGCATCCCGAACGGGGTGCCCCAGTCGCCGAGGTGGTTTTGGCGCACGACCGTGTGCCCCTGCCACTCCAGAACCCGCACGGCGGCGTCGCCGATGATCGTCGACCGCAGGTGGCCGACGTGCATCTCCTTCGCGGTGTTCGGCGCCGAGTAGTCGACGGTGATCGTCTCGGGCCGCTCCGGGAGAGGCACCCCCAGACGCTCGTCGTCGGTGATCCCCGCGAGCAGTCTGCCCAGTACACCGGGCGCGACGGTCAGGTTGACGAAGCCCGGACCGGAGATCTCCACCGCCGAGCACAGGTCGTCGAGTCGGGCATGGCCAAGGATCTCGGCGGCGATCTCGCGCGGGTTGCGGCCCAGACGTCGCGCCAACGCGAGCGCCCCGTCGCATTGGAAATCCGCGTGCTGAGACCGACGGGTCGAGGGATCCACGGGCATCCCCGCAACCTGCTCGAACGCCGACGCCAGCCGCTCGGTGAGCAGCCCCTCCAGATTGACCATGCGCCGAACCTAGCCCACGGAGCGTCACGGCCGGTTTGATTTTCGGTGGCGTGCGGCGCTCACTTCGTCGGGCGACCGTACGAAAAAGCCCGAGTCGCAGCCCGGACCGTACCGGTAAGCCCCCGTCGTGGGGGCGGCGTTGCTTCTTGTCGGGCGGCTTCGCCGCCGGCTCGCGGAGCAACACTTTCTGCTCCCCCGCTTCGCTCCTCCGCAGAAAGTGTCACTCCGCTCGTGACCTTCGGTGCCTCCACTTCGTTCCGGCACCGAAGGTCTGGAGCGCTTCGCGCTGCGGCCGGGGGCCGCTCTCCTCGCTTCGCTCGTCGATCACACGGTGGGCCGTGGTGAGTGGGCGCTGACGCGCCGGGGGTGGGCGTGGTCGGGCGTCCCCGGGGTGGGGCAAGGCGCAACGGCGGCGCGCACTTTCTTGGACCCCGAATCCCGCACCGCCTCCCGAGCCCGGTCGAACGCGGCCCGAGCCTCGGATCGACCGGCGACTACCGGCTCAGCGAGGAAAGTTCGAGGTGTCCAGCTCGATGCCGAAGGGCTCCGGGATGTCGATCGTCGTTCCGAACGCGATGTGCAGGAACCGTCGATACTTGCCCCGGTCGGGCTCGGAGAACAAGGTCACGGACGGGCCTGCGGGGTCCCAACGATCAATGAGCAGGTACAGCGGAACAGGCGCCTGGGCGTAGGCGTCACGTTTGGTCTCTCGGTCGCGCTTGGCGTTGCCTTGCGAAGTGACCTCCGCGACCAGGAGGGCGCGGTCTGCCGGAGTCGGCGTCGCGGTGTCTTCCCGAGGAACGATGGCCAGGTCCGGAATGTAGAGCCGACCGAGCGAAACGATCTCCACACCGAGATTCGTGAACGCTCCACAACCTTTCGGGGCGGCCTGCCGCAGCAACGCGGCGATCTCTTCGACGATCAATTCGTGTGTGTGCACGGGTGGCGGCGACACCGTGATGTTCTCCCCGTCTACCTCGACGCGCCAACCTTTGGGCACATCCAGCTCTTGCCACATGGCGACCATCTGGAGCCAAGTGGTGCCCGTCTCGATCACGGGTGCGGTCATGTCCTTCACCTCGCCCACCTCGATCCACGCTGTACAGGAGCGATGCCGACGTCGCCCGGAGACCTTGTCAGGGTAAGCGGGCTGCGCCACTCGAACGAGCGAACACGCTTCGAACAGTCCCCGCGTACGCGAAAGAGGCGGCCCCCAAGGGGACCGCCTCTCGCGTCAAGCCACTGCCACTGCCACAGCTACTGCTCTGGCACAGCTACTGCCACCGACTGTGCGTCAGGACATCGGACCCCTGGGGGATCAGAAGTCCATGCCGCCCATGTCCGGAGCGCCGCCGGCCGGAGCCGCGTTCTTCTCCGGCTTGTCGGCGATGACGGCCTCGGTCGTCAGGAACAGCGCGGCGATCGACGCGGCGTTCTGCAGCGCGGAGCGGGTGACCTTCGCCGGGTCGATGATGCCCTCGGCGATGAGGTCCACGTACTCGCCGGTCGCGGCGTTGAGGCCGTGACCCGGGGTGAGGTTGCGGACCTTCTCCACCACGACGCCGCCTTCGAGACCGGCGTTGACCGCGATCTGCTTCAGCGGGGCCTCGACGGCCAGGCGCACGATGTTCGCGCCGGTCGCCTCGTCGCCGTCGAGGTCGAGCTTGTCGAACGCGATGGTCGACGCCTGGAGCAGAGCCACGCCACCACCGGCGACGATGCCCTCTTCGACGGCGGCCTTCGCGTTGCGCACGGCATCCTCGATGCGGTGCTTGCGCTCCTTGAGCTCGACCTCGGTCGCGGCGCCGGCCTTGATGACGGCAACGCCGCCGGCCAGCTTCGCGAGACGCTCCTGGAGCTTCTCGCGGTCGTAGTCCGAGTCCGAGTTGTCGATCTCGGCGCGGATCTGGTTCACGCGACCCGCGACCTGGTCCGAGTCGCCGGCACCGTCGACGATGGTCGTCTCGTCCTTGGTGACGACGACCTTGCGGGCGCGGCCGAGGAGTTCGAGACCCGCGGTGTCGAGCTTGAGGCCGACCTCCTCGGAGATGACCTGGCCACCGGTGAGGATGGCGATGTCGCCGAGCATGGCCTTGCGACGGTCGCCGAAGCCCGGAGCCTTGACGGCGACGGACTTGAAGGTGCCGCGGATCTTGTTCACGACGAGCGTGGCCAGGGCCTCGCCCTCGACGTCCTCGGAGATGATCATGAGCGGCTTGCCCGACTGCATGACCTTCTCCAGAAGCGGGAGGAGGTCCTTCACCGAGGTGATCTTCGAGTTGACGATGAGCACGTAGGCGTCCTCGAGGACGGCCTCCATGCGCTCCATGTCGGTCGCGAAGTACGGCGAGATGTAGCCCTTGTCGAAGCGCATGCCCTCGGTGAGCTCAAGCTCGAGACCGAAGGTGTTGCTCTCCTCGACGGTGATGACGCCTTCCTTGCCGACCTTGTCCATGGCCTCGGCGAT
>NZ_WWJX01000322.1 GCF_009865215.1 Streptomyces sp. SID3343
CCCGGCCGGCCGCCGCACTGGACGGGGCCCGGGCGGCGGTGGCCCTCGCGACCGGCTGGGAAGACGACGTGATGTCGGCCCCCGTCGACGCGACGGGGGCGGACCTGTCCCGGCTCGGCATCCTCGAACCCGACGTGCTGGCAAACGTCGTGTGGACCGATACGACCAGGTGGCCGGCGCGACTCGAACCGCTGGTACGAGCCCGCTCGAACCGCCTTGCGGCGGGGGTGTATCGGGTGCGGCGAAACTGTCGGTAGAGGCACGGATCGGTAGAGGCACGGATCGGTAGAGGCACGGGGAAGTGTTCGACTCATCGACGGCTCATGGGGGTTTCAGGCAAATCTCAGGAACGCTCGGCAGGGTCGGGTGCATGATCGAGAGCTACCGCGACAAGAGCATCGACAGGCGCCGATTTCTGTATCTGGGTGGTGCGGCGGCGGGGTTGACGTTGGTGGGCTGCTCCGACGACTCGTCGTCCGGCGCGAAGGAGGCGGTGCCCACGGCTCCGGCGCCGTCCACGAGCGCCGCGGTCGGGCAGTGCGTGTTGACCTCCAACGTGACCGAGGGGCCGTACTACCTCGACAACGCGCTCGTTCGCCAGGACATCACCGAGGGCAAAGCCGGTGTTCCGCTTCGGATCCGGCTGACCGTGCAAAACGCCGGGGGATCGTGCGCTCCGGTGCCCGGTGCGGCCGTGGAGATCTGGCACTGCGACGCGTGGGGCTACTACTCGGGCTTCACCACCGCCAACCCCGGCGGCAACGCGCCGGCCGAGGCCGCCGACGGCAGCCGGGCGAACGACACCACCTACCTGAGGGGCTATCAGATCGCGGGTGAGGACGGCGTGGTGGAGTTCGTGACGATCTTCCCCGGCTGGTACACCCCGCGCGTCGCGCACGTGCACGTCAAGGTGCACACCGGGGGAGCGAACACCGACGGGATATACGAGGGGGGCAAGGTCAACCACACGGGCCAACTGTTCTTCGACGACGCCACGGCGGCGACGGTGTACGCACTGGCCCCGTACAACCGCCACACCGGAACGCCGACCCTGCTCGCGGCCGACATGGTCTACGGCAAGGGCGGCGCCAAGGACGGGCTGACCACCTTGACGCCGCTGCGTGCGGGTGCGCCGGCGGACGGATACCTGGCCGCCCTGACGCTGGGCATCGACCCGACGAAGGAGGCCGCGGCCGGCGGCGCGCCCGGT
>NZ_WWJX01000323.1 GCF_009865215.1 Streptomyces sp. SID3343
GCATCAGGACGAACAACCGGCGGCCGGCCCGCGCGGTCACGCACCCCGGCCGAAACGCCGCCGCCTGCAACGCGAGCACGTTGAGCACCCGCTGCTCCGAGGCGGTGGGCGCGTCGGACGCCGGCTCCGTCGCGTGGACGTCGTACGCCTCGACCACGATCACGGTGTACGGCCGATCGGTGCGCACCCCCACCGCCCGGGCCGCCTGCTCCGCGCCCGCGCCGCCGGACAGCAGCGTGTGTACCGCGTCCTCGCGACGGCGCGCCGCCTCGCGGTCGCGGGTTCGGTGGTACACCAGGTGCGGCAGGGCCGCGCGTGCGGCCGTGCGCAGTGCCGCCGCCGCGTCCGACGCGAGCGGGGGCCCGTCGGCCGCCGCCCAGATCGACCCGAGGACCTCGCCGCCGTCGCGCACCGCGATCACGAGTCGTTCGGCGTAGCCGTCCTCGGCGGGCAGCCGGACCACGTCGTCGGTGGCCCACAGGGTGCGGAAGAAGCCGCTCTCGCGCAGTTCGGCGACGCGCCGGCGCGGCACCTGCTGGTTCAGGATGGTCACTCGGCGGATGGGATCCGGCTCGTGGTGCATCCGGGAGTAGGCCAGCACCCGGGACTGCGGATCCTCGATCGTGATCGCGCCGCCCACCAGGTCGGCGACCGTGTTGGCCAGGCCCGACAGATCGCCCAGGCGCAGGCCGGCGACTGCCGCGAGGTCCGGGGCGTCGCGCTGCGCGAAGGCGTTGCGCAGCAGGCCCAGTACGTCGGTCCACCCGTGCCCGGGATGGCGGGTGAGCAAGGCCGTGCCGCCGAGTTCGGCCGCCTCGACCGCGCCGGGGTCCACGCCGGCCACGCCGCCGCGCATCACC
>NZ_WWJX01000324.1 GCF_009865215.1 Streptomyces sp. SID3343
CGCGGCCGTCGTCGACCACGGTGAGGTCGATCGCGTCGGCCGAACAGCGCACCCGGATACGGGCGTTCGCTCCGGGCAGGGCGTGCTTGAGCGTGTTGGTCAGGGCCTCCTGGGTGAGCCGGTACACCGCGAGCTGGGCGCCCTGCGGGACGGCGGCGGTGTCCCCGTCGACGGTCAACGTCGTGGGCAGGCCCGCCGCGCGCACCTGGTCCGCGAGCGCGCCCAGCCGGGTCAGGTCCGGCTGTGGGTGGCGGGCGGCGTCGGGTTCGTCCTCGCGCAGTACGCCCAGGAAGCGGCGCATCTCCACGAGCGCCTGCCGCCCCGTACCCGACACCTGCTCCATCGCGACCGTGGCCTTGCCGGGGGAGTTGTCCACGGTCATCGCGGCGGCGTCGGCGAGCGCGACCATGACCGACAGGTTGTGCGTGACGATGTCGTGCATCTCGCGCGCGATTCTGGCCCGCTCGGCCGCGACGGCGAGCATGGCCTGCTGGTCCTGCTCGCGCTCCAGACGGTCGGCGCGATCCTCCAGGGCGTCGAGGTACACGCGGCGCGTGCGCAGATTCGTGCCCGTCACGCCGGCCGCGACGACCATCGCGGTGAGCGCGACGAACGACCCGACGAAGGCGCCGTCGATCGACCACTTGGCCGCGGCCATGATCGCCCCGGTTTCGAGTACGGCCGCCGCGGCCAGGGCGCAGCGCCGGCTACGGTGCCTGGCGACGTTGTAGAACGCGATCA
>NZ_WWJX01000325.1 GCF_009865215.1 Streptomyces sp. SID3343
CGCCGTAGTTGGTGTTGCAGGCGGCCTTGCCGGTGTTGACGCTGCCGGCGGCCTTGCCGGCGTCGACGGTGATCCAGTTGTTGCCGGACGGATCGCCCGACGAGGTGTACTGAGTCGTCAGGGCCCGGGTGATGTTCTGAAGTGTGTCCGAACCGGCGTTGACGGGGGAAGCGGCCTGGGCTCCACCACTCACACCGGCCACGAGTGTCATCGCAGCCGCGATGGTGGCGGCAACTGTGCCGCCCTTGCGCAAGGTGAAACCGATCGTCATGCGAATCCCCGACTCTCGCTGAGAGAACGGGCCGACCGGAGTTCCCCCGAAACCCGGCCGGCCCGTCAAACCTCACCTACGGCTGTGCGAAGCGGGTGTTGCTCAGACGGAGAAGCCGTACGAGGTCCAGATCGCCTTCTGCGCGGGGGCCGTGGCCCACGTGATGAACGCGATCGCGTCGGTGTCGCTCTCGGTGTCCGTGCCGTCGTAGACGTAGAAGACGTCACGGTTGCCGACGAAGCCGGCCCCGTTGGGGGCGATGCCGTCGATGTTGCCGAGGACGAAGCCGTTGGTGTGGTTCCCGACGCCCGTGGCGGGGTTGGTCTGCTCGCCCTGGGCGGCCTTCGAGTAGGGGATGATCGCGTCGATGGAGGTGATCTGCGGCGCGTCGCCGCGGTTCTCCTGCGCGGTCTGGATGACGGTCGAGGCGCACGCGCCACCGGCCGGCAGGGTCGGGTCGGCGCCACCGAGCACGCGGGCGATGAACTCCGAGCGGGTGCCGGAGCCGGCCTGCGGGATGTGCTTCTGGATGACACCCGAGGCGGTGCTGCCCGGGATCTGGTTCCAGTTGGTGATGGTGCAGTTGTAGATTTCCTTGATCTGCTGCTGGGTCAAGTTGTTCGGCACACCGGGCTTCTTGGTGGCCCACGTGATCGCGTCGCCGGCGACCTTGGTGAAGGTCAGCGAGTTCTCGGGGATGCTGCCGACCTTCGGGCCGCGCGAGGAACGGGCGAAGCTGAGGCAGTTGGCGTTGGTGCCGGCGCGCTCGGCGAGCAGCGCGTTGATGCCGTCACCCGAACCGTTCGGCCACGCGCTCTTGCCGGCGCCGTAGTTGGTGTTGCAGGCGGCCTTGCCCGTGGTCACACTGCCCGCGGCCTTGCCGGCGTCGACGGTTATCCAGTTGTTGGTCCCACCCAAGGTCGTGTACTGGGTGGTCAGCGCCCGGGTGACGTTCTGCAGCGTGTCCGAACCGGCGTTGACGTAGGTGGCGGCGTTGGCGCCGGCGCTCGAACCGACGACGAGCGCCATCGCGGCGGCGGCGGTGCCCAGTACGGTGGCGGTCTTGCGCATGCTGAAGACGCTGGACATTCGAAGTCCCAACTCTCTCTTGGCAATTGCTGGCCGTCGACCGTGCTGGCCGACGTCGACAACGCTGGCAGCGCGGTGATCGTGGTGGGATGTCCGGCAGGGAAACGGCAGCGGGCGGCCGAAGGTGACAACGCGAACGGATCGCGCCTGCAACGGAAACCCGAACATCGGGCGTGCGCGCGTTACGGATACGACCCCCGCAGTACACCCACGGCACCGGTTGTTTCCGTAGCGGACAGTCCCCGAGGGGCTGCGCTCTGATTGTCTCCAGGCGGGGGGCATCCCGGTGTTGCGCCGGGCGACCTGACGAGACGTCAGGCCGGCTCGCCACCCGTTTCCAGGAGCCGCCCGCCATGGCACACCCGCCCGTCTACGCGCCTGCACAACCGGAGTCCACCGACCATCCCCGGCGGATCGTGGTGCGACGTACTCCGGCCGACCACGCGTTTCGCTCGATCACCCGCGGGGTCGCGATCCTGGTTCTCGTCCTGCTCGCGGCGATCGGCGGATACCTCCTCTACCAAGGCGCCGACGCGCTCGACCGGGCCGGCTGGGGATTCCTCACCGAGGACGTGTGGGAGCCCAAGAGCGGCACCTTCGGGGTGCGCGGGCTCCTCACCGGAACGGTCCTGGTCGCGCTCGTCGCGCTCGTGGTCGCGGTACCGATCGCGCTCACCGCGGCCCTGTACATCACCGAGTTCGCACCGCGCCGGGCGCGCGCCCTGCTCACCACGATCGTCGACCTGATGGCCGCGGTGCCGAGCATCATCTACGGCATCTTCGGCTTCTTCGTGTTGCAGCCGCAGCTGATCCCGGTCAGCCGATGGCTCGCGACGACCTTCGACTTCCTGCCGATCTTCGAGATCCGCACGATCGACGTGAACGCCCGCTTCGTGGACAGCCAGTTCAGTTCGTCGCTGTTCATCGCCGGCGTCGTCGTCTCGACGATGGTCATCCCGATCTGCTGCTCCGTCAGCCGCGAGGTCTTCGGCCAGGCGCCACCCGGGGAAAAGGAAGGCGCGCTCGCGCTCGGCGCGACCCGGTGGGGCGTGATCCGCGCAGTGGTCCTGCCGTTCGGCCGCGGCGGCGTGATCGGCGGCGTCATGCTCGGCCTGGGCCGGGCCCTCGGCGAGACCATCGCCGTCGCGATGATCATCTCGTTCAACACCGACTTCTCCTTCCGCATCCTCGACGGCCAGGGGTCGACGATCTCGTCGCTGATCGTCTTGAAGTACGGCGAGGCAGACACCGAGTCGATCTCCGCGCTGATGGCCGCGGGCCTGTCGCTGTTCATCCTCACACTCGGGGTCAACACGATCGCCGGCGTCCTGGTCGCACGCTCGCGCAGCGGCAAATCCACCGAAATCTGAGTCACCCCGAATCCGAGTCACCCCAAATCCGAGTCACTCGAAAACCGAATCACCGCACCACAGACCCACCAGCGAGGGGATCCACGACGATGACCGTCACCGAGCCGATCGTTCGGCCCGGCCCGGACGCGCCGCCGACCGCGGCCGTGCCGCAACCACCGGAGGAACGCCGCGTGGTTCTGCGCCGCGTGGCCCCCGACGACATCGGCATCGCACTCGGCGCGGCCGTTGCGGGTGCGAGCTTCGCGTGGCTGCTGTACGGGCGCATCCTGCCCGTCTCCGGATGGCAGGGCTACCTGGTCACCGCCTACGTGAGCTTCCTGCTCCTGTACGCCGTGGCCACCCGCATGCGCCTGGACCGAGTCGCCGCGAACGACCGGGTGGCGGGGGCGGTGATCTCCACCGGTGCCGCGCTCATGGTCGGCACGGTCGCCACCGTGATCGGCTACGTGTTCGTGCGCGGCGCGGGTCGCGTCCTGGACGCGGACTTCTTCACCGAAACCCAACGACACTTCAGCGCCCTCAGCGCGGACGGCGTCGCCGTCGGCGCGGCGCACGCCATCGTCGGCACGTTCGAACAGATGGGCATCGCCATCGTGTTGAGCGTGCCGTTGGGCATGACCGCCGCGATCTACATGAACGAGGTCGGTGGACGCTTCGCCGCCATCGTGCGGGTGGTGGTCGAGGCGATGACCGCGATCCCGTCGGTGGTGGCGGGGCTGTTCGTGTACGCGTTCTTCGTCATCTCGCTCGGGCAGGGCTTTTGCGGTCTGGCCGCCGGCCTCGCGCTGTCGGTGGAGATGATGCCGGTCGTCACGCGCGCGACCGAAGTCGTCCTGCGCCTGGTCCCCAACGGGCTGCGCGAGGCCTCGCTCGCCCTGGGGTCCGGGGAGTTTCGCACCCTGTGGCACGTGGTGTTGCCCACCGCGCGCAGCGGCCTGGTGACCGCGGTCATCCTCGGCTGCGCACGCGTGGTCGGCGAGACCGCGCCGGTACTGCTCGTCGCGGGCGGCAGCGCCGGGATGAACTGGAATCCGTTCAGCGGAGTGCAGAACTCGCTGCCGTACTTCATCTGGGAGAACTACAAGTCACCCAGTGACGAGCTGAACTCCCTCGCGTGGGGCGCCAGTGTGGCCCTGCTGCTGATTGTTCTCGTGCTCTTCGTCGGCGCTCGCCTGATCGGCGGACGAGTCCCGGGCGAGTCGAAGCGTCGCATGCGGCGTCCCCTGGCCGCCGCACCCAAGTCCCTCACCCCGGAGCCCACGTCATGATCAGGATCAAGCGCGCCCCGGCGCTTGCGGTACGGCTGGCGACAGCCGCCGCGCTCACCATCCCACTGCTCACGATCCCGGCCGGCAACGCCTCCGCGGCCGGTGCCAACATCAACGGCAGCGGATCCACGTGGAGTTCGCCCGCGACCAAGCAGTGGGCCGCCGACGTCGCCGCCCGCGGTATGGCGGTCGACTACAACGCCAACGGATCCACCGCGGGACGCACCGACTTCGCCAGCCACCTCGTCGACTTCGCGGTGTCCGAGATCCCCTTCCAGGGCAGCTACGTCGACCGCGCCGGCAAGGCCACGGACGAACTCGCCAACCTCCGGCGGGACAACACCAAGTTCAAGTACCTGCCGATCGTCGCCGGTGGCACGGCCTTCATGTACAACCTCAACATCCGCGGTCAACGGGTGCGTAACCTCCAGTTGTCGCCGCGCACGATCGCCTTGATCTTCACCAACCAGGTCAAGCTGTGGAACGACCCGACGATCAAGGCGGACAACCCGGGACTGTCCCTGCCTGCCACACCGATCACCCCGGTCGTGCGCTCCGACGGTTCCGGCACCACCGCGCAGTTCAGCCAGTTCCTGACCAATCAGGTGGCGGACGTGTGGCGGCCCTTCTTCCCCGGCGGGATGACCTCGGAGTTCCCGGTCAAGGGCTCGGCCAAGGCGCAGGCGGGTTCCGAGGGTGTGGCCAACTACGTCGCGGCGCAGTACGGCGAGGGCGCGATCACCTACGTCGAGACCGCGTACGCGATCCAGCGCCAGTTTCCGGTGGCCTCGGTCAAGAACGCCGCGGGCGTCTATACCCAGCCCACTTCCGACGCGGTATCGGTCGCGCTGACCAAGGCCCGGCTCAACCCGGACAGCACCCAGATCCTCGACGACGTCTACACCAATCCCGACCGTCGGGCGTACGCGATCTCCAGCTACAGCTACATGATCGTGCCCGCCGCCGAGCAGTTCGGCTTCGGGAAGGCCAAGGGCGAGACACTCGGGAAGTTCATCAAGTACTTCCTGTGCGCCGGTCAGAAGCAGGCGGCGCCGCTGGGGTATTCGCCGTTGCCGCCCAAACTGGTGAGCTTCGGTTACGACGCGATCAAGTCGGTGCCGGGCGCCCCCGATCCGGGCGCGCTGCCGGCCGACCTGGCCAAGCCGACCAGGGCCGATTTCGACGCCTGCCCCAACCCGACCTTCGATCCCGCGTGGGTACCGCCGGAGCAGAAGAACCAGCAGGAGACCGAGAAGAACGTCCCCGGCAGCCAGGGCGGCGGCAATACCGGCCAGACCGGAAACGGCACGCAATCCGGAACCGGCAACAAGACCGGCAACGGTACCGGCACCACTACCGGCGGCGGCAAGAACAACACCGGCAACGGCACGAACGCAGCCAATACGCCCGGCAGTTCCACCGGAACTCCCGGCTCCGGCGCCGACACACCGGCCGCGAACAACGCGGCCGCGGAAGGTGGTGGCGGAGGAGCCACGACCGACGCGGGGACCGGCGAGGTCTTGGCCGATGGCGGGAACGGAAGCGGAAGCGGTGGCGGTGGCGGCGGTTCGAACGGCGGCGGCGCTCCGATCAGCGCCGGTTCGGTCGAGGCAGGTGCGAACCCGCCCTTGCCACCGGTGTGGTTCTACATCCTCACCCTGGTGTGCCTGGCTGTTGCCGTGTTCGGCGCGCCGTTCCTGTACAGCCGCCTCGGCAAGAGGAGCGCGCCCGATGCGACCTGATTCGGGTGACCGGCAGATGTCCGGTCCGTGCGCCCCAGACGAACATTCGAACACCTTGTCGGTTTCCGCTGCCGACGCGCGGTCACCGCGCGCGAGGATCGGCGCGGGCCGTCCGCTTGGGCGTTTGCCCCGCCACCGGCGATACGAACGGGAGTTGCCGTGCTGACCAACCAACGATCGACCACATCCACCGGTCGCGCGCTGACCGTCGCCGGTGTCCTGGCCCTGTGCGTCTCGCTCTTGGCCGGTTGGTTGACGGTGCTCACGGCGACGGCGGCGCCCGCGACGGCCACGCCCGCCGTCACCGTGTCGCAGACCGAGGGCCTGGTGAACCAGCGTGTCCTGGTGAAGTGGACGGGCTTCACCGTCGCTGCCGGAACGAGCAGCGTCATAGTCATGCAGTGCAAGGGAGCCAACCCCGCCCCCCGAGACTGTTGGGGGGTGCGTTGGCGCGAAGGCAACGTAGTCGTGATCCCCTCGTTGCAGCAGGGCACGGCGGAGACCATGCAGACCGGGTTGCCCACCGCCGCCGACGGCTCCGGGCAGGCCTGGATCTCGATTCGCCCTTCCTTGCGGTTGCCCACTCTCGGGTGCAGCGATCAACAAGCCTGTTCGGTCATGGTGTTCGTGCTCGGGGATTCGAACAGCACGATCGACCACTTCAAGCCGGTGACCACGCAGGTCGGCACGGGCCTGGGCCCGACCGATCTCGACCTCAAGCTTTCGAAGGACGTCGGGTACGCCGTCGCCACACCGCTGCATTTCGCCCCGGCGGCCGACTCGTGCCCCGGCATGGAGCACCCGGAACTGTCGGTCAACGGCACGGGTGAGTTCAACCAAGCCGGAGCATCGTGGGTGGTCGGCATGTGTACCGCCAAGACCAGGCTGGTCAATGCGACCGTGAGCTCCGGTTCCGGACCGAGCGGGCGAGAGACGTTCCTCTCCGGAGGCAGCGACATCGGCATCACCCAACAGCCGATCGGTGGTCCACTGGACGCCGCCCGGCCGGTTCCGCTTCCCGCCGTGCGAGACAAGAACAAAACCGTATATGCGCCGGTGACCAATGGCGCCCTGGTCGTCGCGTTCAACGTCGACGAGATCGGGACGCGCCTGCCCATCACGGAGATGAAACTGACCCCTCGTCTGGTCGCAAAGCTCATCACGGGGGCGTACGCCATCGATTCCACCGGAGTCGGATCGATACTCAGCATATGGGCGGATCCTGAGTTCATCGCCCTGAACGGCAATAAACTGCCGAATACAGGTATAGATCGCACACCGATTCTGCGCGGCGTCCAAGACGACACCATCTGGGCGCTCACCGCGTGGCTCGCCGCCGATCCCGCGACGGCCGAATGGTTGTCCGGCAAGCCCGACGAGAACAAAATCGTCTGCCCGGCGGAGTGGCGAACCAATGTGGTCAACTACCCGTTCGCGGTGTACACGAATCAGGTGCCGAGGTTGGCGGATATCAACGTTCCGCAATCCGTCTACGAAGACATCGCCACCCGCCTGGGCAACTCGCAGTCGACGAATCGGTTCCCCGAACCGGGCGTCGGTATGAAAGAAGGCGGCCCGGACGGCTACGGCTCGCACAACGTCATGACCATCACCACCCTCGAAGCCGCGACCCGCATGGGCACCCCCGTCGCCAAGATCCGCAACGCCGCCGGCAACTTCGCGGACCCGACCGACCCCGCGACCATCCGCGCCGGCCTCGCCGCCGCGAAGCCGGGACCCGACGGCGTCACGCTGACCAACGACTACAAGAGCACGAGCCCCAACGCCTACCCGCTCACCGTCACCGACGTGGCCATGGCGTCCACCGACAAGCTGACCGCGGAGCGCGCGGACAAGATCGACACCTTCCTCCAGTACGCGGCGGAACCGGGTCAGGCCCAGGTCGGCGGTCGGCACACGGTCGGCGGCCTGCCGCCCGGCTACATCCCGCTGTCCGACGCCCAAAAGCAGCAGATCGCCGCCGCCCGCAAGGCCATCGCGGACGCGCCCAAGTGGACGGGTGAGCTGCCGAAGACGGAAGACCCCAAGACCGACAGCGGAAAAGAGACGACGAGCAACTCCGGTAACGGAGCGGGATCCAACAGAACGGGCGGCGTGTCCATCGACGCCGGCGGAACCGGTAACGGAGCCGGGACCGGCAACGGAGGCGGCAACAACGGAGGGGGCAACAACGGAGGCGGCGGCACCACGCCGGACACCACGCCCGCGCCCACGGTCGCCCCGCTCGCCTCCACCCCGTCCGCAGCCGCGTCCACACCCGCCACCGCGCCGATCGGCGCCGCCTCCCCGCCCACCGACAAGGGCCCGTTCCCGTCCGTCGCCAACGTTGTCAAGAACGCGCTCAAGGGCGACCCGTCGTCGATCCTGATGCTCGTGCTGATCCTGGTCAGCGGCGGAGCCGCGCTCGCGTGCCCGGTCCTGCTCTCGCTCGGCCACAAGCGCCGCACCGGACTGTGGCCCAAACCGGTCGCCTCGGCCATCTGGTTCGTGACCCGGCTCGTACACCGCCCGGGAGCCGCCGCATGACCACGATGACCTCCACCGCGACCAAGGCCCCGGACCCCGAACCGGGCCCGACGGCCGCAGGCGCGCCCGCGACCGCGAACGCCGCCGCCGCCGCCCAAGCGATCCC
>NZ_WWJX01000326.1 GCF_009865215.1 Streptomyces sp. SID3343
GGTCGGCGGTCGGCGGTCGGCGGTCGGCGGTCAACCACGAAACCCCGCCCACCACTCGGGGGTTGCGGCTTTGTGGTCGACGGGTCAGTCGTCCGAGGCGAGCGCGGCGGGGAAGCCGCCGGTGGCGATCGGGCCCCAGCGCTCGATGGTGATGCGGATCAGGGACTTGTTCTGCTTGCGCATCGCCTCGCGGTACTCGTCCCAGTCGGGGTGCTCGCCGCTGATGCAGCGGAAGTACTCGACCAGCGGTTCCAGCGCTTCGGGCAGGTCGAGGACCTCGGCGCGGCCGTCTACCTGTACGTACGCGCCGTTCCAGTCGTCGGACAGGACGCAGATCGACACCCGCTCGTCGCGCCGGAGGTTCCGGGCCTTGACCCGATCGTGGTACGTGGAGACGACGATCCGGCCCTCGACGTCGACGCCACACGTCACCGGTGACAGTTGCGGACGCTCGTCCACGCGGGTGGTGGCGAGCAGGCCGCGGTGACGGGGACGCAGAAAGTCGAGCAGTTCGGCGCGTTCGGGGTGGTGGGCGGTGGCGATGGTGCGGGCCATGGCAGAGGTCCTTCCGTGGTGCGAGGCGCGGTATCGGCTTCGACGTTACTGCGGGTGGCCGACGCTGAGCGTCAGGTCCTTCCAGTCGTCGAAGTCGCGGCGCAGCGCGTCGAGCTTGGCGTGGGCGATGTCCGGTGCATCCTCGCCCAGGAGCAGCCGAAGCTGCGGCTCGGGCGAGCGTACGGCCGCGATGATCGCTTCGGCGGCGCGGGCCTCGGGGCGCCCGGCCGGCTACCGTGGCGGGCGAGGGACGCCTCGCGGCGTTTACCGGCGGTCTCCGCGTAGTCGGCGATGGTGGTGCCGGGCCGCTGCATCGACAAGCCCAGCCAGTTCGTTCGGAAGGCGCCGAGCTCGACGACGACCTTGATGCCGACAGCGGAAACGCGAGCCGGAGCAGGAGCAGGCCGAAGCAGGAGCAGGAGCAGGAGCGAGAACGGGGCCGGAGCCGGTAGCGGTGGTGCCTGTGCTCGTGTCGGGTGCCAGTGCACAAGCGGTACGCACTTGAAAGCCCGAGCCGCACGGCCGCCGACAAGGCGAGGCCGAGACCGACGCACAACCGACCGGCGAGATCCGATCCGGAAGCACGGCGCAACTGCGAGGCCAGTGACGGAAAGCTCGGCGTTGCCGGCGCTGACGCGCCGAGACCG
>NZ_WWJX01000327.1 GCF_009865215.1 Streptomyces sp. SID3343
CCGGGCCCGAGCAGGTAGCGCACGCCCGGGCGCATCCGGGCGACCACCTCGCGGGCGATCGCCGCGACGCTCTCGGGCGCGGCCTCGGACGAGCCCGTCTTGCGGCCCGACAGGCGCACCCTGGCGGCCGGCACCGCCAGCGTCCCGTACAGCAGGGGGCCGACCCGGCCCGCCCGATAGGCGTCCTCGTCCAGGTCCACCACCTCGGCCTCGGTGGTCCTGCCCGCGTACGCGGCGGCCGCCGCCCCCGCGGCCGTCGGGCTCACCGCGAAGCAGCCCGAATAGACCTTCACCCCGGCCGGGATGCCCAGCACGGCGCATCCCGGCTCGGCGTCGAGCACGTCGCGGGCGGTCCCGTCGCCGCCCGCGAACAGCAGCAGGTCCACGTCCGCCAGTGCCCGTACCGCCGCCCTGGTGTCACCGGGCGAGGACGGCACACCCGGTGATACCGGCACGAGTTCGGGGACGGCGCCGCCGGCCCGCGCCGGTTCCGCGCCCATCGGGCCCGCCACCGTGACCACGGTCGCGTCGGGCCGGCC
>NZ_WWJX01000328.1 GCF_009865215.1 Streptomyces sp. SID3343
GGCGCTGACGAGCCGGCCCATCGGCTGGCGGGCGTCGAGGGCCGCCCGCTCGCGCGCCGGGTCGTCGGCCGCGTCGAGCAGCCGCCCGACCCAGGGGGTGTCGGCGGTACCGGGGTTGACGCAGTTGACCCGGATGCCTTCGCGGACGTGGTCGGCCGCCATCGCGAGGGTCAGCGACTGGACCGCGCCCTTGGAGGCGGAGTAGAGCGCGCGTTGCGGCAGTCCCGCGGTCGCCGCGATCGAGCACGTGTTGACGATCGCGGCGTGCGCCGACTCGCGCAGATACGGCAGCGCCGCGCGGGTGACCCGGACGAGGCCGACGACGTTGACGTCCAACACCCGGTGCCATTCGGCGTCGTCGTTGTCCGCGACGGTGCCGGCCGCTCCGATGCCCGCGTTGTTGACGAGGATGTCGAGGCCGCCGAGCAGGCCGGCGGCGGCTCGGACGGCCGCGACGACCGACGCGTCGTCGGTCACGTCCGCGGTGAACACGGACAGGTCGGGGTCGCCGGCCAGGGCGGCGGGGTCGCGGTCGAGCACGGCCACGGTCGCGCCGCGGGCGGTCAGCATCCGCGCGGTGGCCAGGCCGATGCCGGACGCGCCGCCGGTGACGAGGGCCTTGAGGCCGGTGAAGTCGAGAGCGGACGTCATGCGGACACCTCCACGAGATGCGGCTGCGCGGCGCGGTCGGCGACCCAGAACTCGCCGTCGGGGTAACGGAATCGGGCGATCGACGCGGGGTTCATCGTCGACGAGAAGCCGGGCGCGGAGGGCGCCTGGTAGTTCCCGTCGGCGATGACGACCGGGTCGACGAAGTGCTCGTGCAGGTGGTCGACGTACTCGATCACCCGGTCGTCGATGCGGCCGCTGACCGCGACGTAGTCGAACATCGACAGGTGCTGGACGAGTTCGCACAGGCCCACGCCGCCGGCGTGCGGGCACACCGGGATGCCGAACTTGGCGGCGAGCAGCAGGATCGCGATGTTCTCGTTGACGCCGCCGACCCGGCAGGCGTCGATCTGGACGAAGTCGATCGCCTCGGCCTGGAGCAGCTGTTTGAACACGATCCGGTTTTGCACGTGTTCGCCGGTGGCGACCTTGACCGGGGCGATGGCCCGGCGGATCGCCGCATGCCCCAGCACCTCGTCCGGGCTGGTGGGTTCCTCGATCCAGTGCGGGTCGAACTCGGCCAGCCGGTTCATCCACTCGACGGCCTCGTCGACGTCCCAGCGCTGGTTGGCGTCGACGGCGATGCGGATGTCGGGGCCGACGGTCTCGCGGGCGATCCGGCAGCGGCGGATGTCGTCGGCCAGGTCCGCGCCGACCTTGAGCTTGATCTGCGTGAAGCCCTCGGCGACCGCCTCGCGGCACAGCCGGACGAGCTTGTCGTCGTCGTAGCCCAGCCACCCGGGCGACGTGGTGTAGGCGGGATATCCGCGGCGGCGCAGCGTCTCGGCGCGCTCGGCGCGGGTGGGTTCGGCGCGGCGCAGGATGTCGAGCGCGTTTTCGCGGGTGAGCGCGTCGCCGAGGTAGCGGAAGTCGACGAGGTCGACGATCTGCTCCGGCGTCAGGTCGGCGAGCAGTTGCCACAGCGGCTTGCCGGCGCGTTTGGCCTTGAGGTCCCACGCGGCGTTGACGACCGCGGAGATGGCCATGTGCATGATGCCCTTCTCGGGGCCCAGCCAGCGGAACTGGCTGTCGCCGACCAGGGAGCGCGAGAACGCGCCGAGGTCGCCGAGCAGTTCGTCCAGCGGCCTGCCGACGACGTACGGGCGCAGCGCGTCGATCGCGGCGACCTGGACGTCGTTGCCGCGCCCGATGGTGAACGAGAAGCCGTGGCCTTCGTGACCGTCGCCGGCGTCGGTGCGGAGCACGACGTAGGCGGCCGAGTAGTCCGGGTCGGGGTTCATCGCGTCGGAGCCGTCCAGTTCCCGGGAGGTCGGGAAGCGGATGTCCGACGTCACGAGCTCGGTGACGACGTGGGGTGTTCGTGATGCGGGAGGGGCGGGCCGGCTCACGCCGTTCGGGTGGTGCGGGGTCACGTGTGGCTCCTCGGTTCTCGGCCGTGCGGCCCGGCCGACGCGAACGGGGTGGGCTCC
>NZ_WWJX01000329.1 GCF_009865215.1 Streptomyces sp. SID3343
CCGGGGTTGCTTCCGGTGCCCATGGCGTCGACGGCGGTCTGCAGGTTGCCGTCGATGTCGTAGGTGGTGTCGCGTTTGTGCCCTTGGGCGTCGGTGGCGCGGTCGACGTGGCCGTCGGCCTGGACCGCGAAGGTGGTGGCGTTCAACCGCGGATCGGTGACGGTGGGGTCGCCCGCGACGCCGTGGGCGGCCGAGTACGCGTACAGCGTGACGGCCTCGCGGTTGGTGGGCAGGTCGGTGACCTGCGTGACGGAGGTGGCGCGGCTGGAGGCGTCGTAGGTGAAGCGGGTGAGGTGACCCATCGCGGTGGTGATCTGCGTGACGCGCTCGTCGTTGTCGTACGCGTACCGGACGGTCTCGCCGTTGACGTCGTCGACCTTGCCCACGACCCACTGCCGGCCGTTGGGGTCGATGTTGCGAACCAGGCGATACGTGGCGGTGCGCCCGGCGTTGTCGACGACGGCGAGGTTCTTCCACTGCGGCCCGTCACCGGTGTCGGGCCCACTGCCCGCGGGGTGCAGTTCGACCCAACGCCCCGAGCGCGTCTCGGTGGCCTGCACGGTGTCGGCGCCGGTGCGCACGACGGTGATCTTCCCGCCGTTGCG
>NZ_WWJX01000330.1 GCF_009865215.1 Streptomyces sp. SID3343
GCGCCGCCGGCTCGGGTCCGCCCCCCGCCGCGCAGCAGCAGCCGCCGACTCAGGCGCCCCAGCCGGCCGCCGCGACACCCGCCCAAGCCGTCCAGCCCACCGGCGACGTGGCGCGCGTGCACGAGATGTGGGGTCAGATCCTCGACGCCGTGCGCGGCCGCAACCGGGTGGCCTGGATGATGCTTCAGACCGCCACCGTGGCCGGTTTCGACGGTACGACCCTGGTACTCGCCTTCGAGCAGGCCGGTGCTCGCGAGGGCTTTCGCAACGGCGGCCGCGACGAGATCGTCCGGCAGGCCGTCAAGGACGCCTTCGGCTTCGACTGGCGGATCGAGTGTGTCGTCGCCGGCGAGGGCACCGGCCTCGCCGCCCCGGCCCGCCGCCCGAACCCGCCGCCGACCCAGTCCG
>NZ_WWJX01000331.1 GCF_009865215.1 Streptomyces sp. SID3343
CACGACCAGGAGCACCTGCCGGGTTTCGAGCGGGACCCGGGCGGCCCACGCGGGTCCGACGCCGGGCGGGGCGGCGGCGGGCACAGGCGGGGCGGGCGGGACGGGCGGGACGAACTGGGCGGGCACCTGGCCCGGCGGCGGACCCTGGGGGGCCGGTCCGGGTTCGCCGGCGGACGCGGACCGGGTCGCGACGAGCCCGGCCAGGGTCAGGGCGGCGGGAGCGGTCCGGAACAACAGACGTCGGGAAATGGTCATCGTCCACGACTACCCCCTCGTCGGCGTCTACCCGTGCCCGCAGGGCCTGTATACGCTGCCCGCCACCCCATCGGCCCAGCGCCATCACCCGATCGTGACCGGCACCGACCGCGACGAGGCCGGCGGGGGCGAGCGTGCGGCCGGCGGGGGCCGCGAGCGGTCGGGGTCGGCGCG
>NZ_WWJX01000332.1 GCF_009865215.1 Streptomyces sp. SID3343
CGTCGCCGCGAGCGCCGTCGCCGACCTGCTCACCCACTGCCGCGAACACACCGCCGACCCCGTCGGGACCGCCGGGACCGTCGCCTTCCGCGAGCCGGGCGCCCCCGCCCCTGCCTCACCGAACACCCCCACCGCCATCACCGCCCCGGGGACGAGGCATTCGACGACCACTGCGCCGCCGGCCCGCTGTGGGGGAGCGTGTCCGGTGACGGATACGTACGGCACCGCCCGCACACCGGCGTCGTCGCCGGCCCCGTCGACGAGGGCATCGCCACCGTGTGGACGCAGCGGATCGTCCCCACCGTGCGC
>NZ_WWJX01000333.1 GCF_009865215.1 Streptomyces sp. SID3343
CGTCGGCCAGCGCGAGCCAACACCGCGCGGGGTCCGCGCCGAGCCGCAGCGATGCCACGATCGGCCGCAACCGCGCCGCGAGCGGCCCACCCACCGCGTGTGCGACCGCCTCCGCCGCCTCGACCGGTGAGCTCCCGGCCACCAGACACGCCGCGAACAGGTCGGCGGCACACGGCAGATCGGCCCGCAGCCGCTCCCGCGACGCCCGCACCGAACGCGCCTCCAAACGCCCGAGCCGCCGATCGAGGAGGCCGGCCACCACGACGCCCACCCCGGCCCCGACCCATCCGCCCCACAGCGCGAACACCGCGACCCCGCCGAGTCCCGCCGCGAGC
>NZ_WWJX01000334.1 GCF_009865215.1 Streptomyces sp. SID3343
TGGCTCATGCGTGCCAGGAATTCACTCTTGGTTTTATTCGCCATATCCGCCTGGGTTTTAGCGGCTAATAAATCTTCGCGAGCGAGAATAAAATCGTTAATATTATTGTTGATGCCCACACAACGCGTTGGTTTTCCAAATGCATCGTGTTCGCAAAATTTCATTTTTGATTGCACCCAAATGACCTTGCCATTTTGGTGCTGCATACGGAATTGCAAATTTACATAGGT
>NZ_WWJX01000004.1 GCF_009865215.1 Streptomyces sp. SID3343
CGGTCGCGTTGGCGACTTTGCCCGAGGTCTCCCCCGCCGCGTTCGCCGTCGCGGCGGCGGCGACGCTGTTCGGCTCGCTGTTCGGCCGTACCGCGCTGCGGCCCGCGTGGGCGCCGGCCACGGGCGTGCTGCTCTACGCGACGGCGGCGGCGACGCTGTACCGGCTCGACGTGGGGCAGTCGGGGCAGGCGGTGGCCGGCGTGTGTGCGGCTGCCGTACTCCTGGTGCTCGCGACCTTCCTGCACGACGTGCCCACGGGCGCGGTCGCGGTCGAGGGGGTGGCCGGCGCGGCGGCGATCGTCGCGATGGGGGCGTCCGGCGACCTGTTGCCGGTCGCCCTGGGCATCGCCTCGGCGGCCGTGCTGCACAGCGCGTTGCGCAGCCGCACCGTACTGCGCCCCGGCTGGGCACCGGCCGCCGTCGTCCTGGTCACCGCGACGGTGCCGGCGGCGTTGTACCGGTGGACCGACATCGAGCCGGTCGGGCCGAGCCTGGCCGCGGTGGCGGTCGCGATGGCCGTGTACGTCGCTTGCGCCCGTCTCCCGCGCGTCGGTCTCCCGACTGCGCTCACCGCGGCGGCCTGCGCCGTCGTGGCTGTAGCCGCGACCGTCGCCGCCGACCCCGAACAGCTCTGGATCCCGCTCGCGATCATCGGCCTGGGCGCCCTGACCACGCCGCGCGGCCCCCTACGGCTGCCGGCGCACATCGCGGCGGTCCCATTGCTGTTCGCCGCCTACTGGGTTCGGATGGCGCTGTTCGGCGTCGAGCACCCGGAGGCGTACACACTGCCACTCGGGTTCGCCCTGCTGACCGAGGGCCTGCTCCGGCGGCGCGCCAAGCCCGACACGAACTCGTGGGCGGCATACGGCGGTCCGATCGCCGTCCTCCTGCTCCCGTCACTGCCCTCGGCGCTCACCCGAGGCGACCCCGTACTCCCGAGCCTCCTGGGCCTGGCCGCGATCGTCACCCTCCTCCTGGGCGCCCGCTTCCGCCTCCAAGCCCCCCTCTTCCAAGGCGCGGCAGTACTGACCACCGTCACCCTGGTCCACCTGCTCCCCCACCTGGCCCCGGTCTACAACGCAGTCCCCCGCTGGGCAATCCTCGCCACCACCGGCCTACTCCTCATCCTCACCGGAGCCGGCTACGAACGCCGCCTGAGAAACCTGAAACGCCTCCGCCAAGCAGTAGCCCGCCTGCACTGACCCACCGTCCGACGCTTGAGGACAACCACCAACCAACAAGCCCCACCCGAGCAACCCCATCAGCCCGTCCGGCGTTTGAGGACAACCACCCACAAACCGCCGGCCAACAAACCCACCACCAATTCAGCCCGTCCGGCGTTTGAGGACACCCACCCACAAACCGCCGGCCAACAAGCCCACCACCAATTCAGCCCGTCCGGCGTTTGAGGACACCCACCCACAAACCACCAACCAACAAGCCCCACCCGAGCAACCCCATCAGCCCGTCCGGCGTTTGAGGACAACCACCACCCCACCAACCAACCCACACAAGCGGCAACGGCAACGGCAGCCACACCGCCCAACCCCGCCACTACGTCAACGACCGCAACTCGTCAAGCACCTCCGCCACACACCCCGGATCCGCCCGATAGGGGAGGTAGAACCCCAACCGGTCGGCCACCCCGTAGGCCCGCCCGGCCAACTGCTCGGCGACGTCCTTCGGTTCCCCCACCGCCACCACCCGCCTCAACAACGTGTCGTCGATGGCGTGCGGGATGTCCGCCCACCGCCCCGCCCGAACAAGCGCGTGCAGCTCGGCCTGAAGCGGCCCGTACCCCTCCGCATCGAGCACCGGCCGATACGCGGGCGTGGACGCATAGAACGCGACCATGGCCCGTGCCCCCTTGATCGCCTCCCGCAGTTCTTCCTCGGTCCGCCCCGCCGCCACGATCACGTCCAGCATCACCGAGAACTGCTCCCGGGTCCGCCCCGACAGCACCAGACCGTCCCGCACGCCGTCCGCCAAAGGACCCCGCACGAAGAGGTCCGTATTGAGCGGATGCACGAGCAACCCGTCCGCGTTCTCCGCCACCATCGTGGTCATTTTCCGCCCCACGCCCCCCGCGAGCAGCGGCGGAAGCCCGTACGGATTGGGCTGTGGCCGCAACGTGGGCGGCATCAGCGTGAGGTCGAAGAACTCGCCGTGGAAATCGAGAGGCGTGCCCTGTTGCCAGCACGTCAGGACCGCCTTCACCGCCCGCAGCGTCTCGGCCATCCGCGCGACCGGCCGCGACCACGTCGCGCCGTAGCGGCGTTCGATGTGGGCCTTGATCTGCGTACCGAGCCCGAGCCGAAACCGCCCGTGCGACGCGAGGTGCAGGTCGTACGCGGTGTGCGCGAGATGCACCGGACTCCGCGGGAACGCGACCGCGATGTTCGTCATGATGTCGACGCCCGCGGCCGCCGCCGGAACGAGCGGCAGGAACACGTCGTGCGGCCCCTCGAACGTGAAGACCCCGTCGAACCCGGCCTCCCCCAGTTCCCGAGCCCGAGCCCCGGCCTGATGCAACGGCACATCCAGCAACGTATCGACCGGCAACACCCGAGCCACCCCTCCGAGTCCACAGCACACCCACCGCCGCACAGAGCTACGCCATCGAGCCGACAAGGTCAAGGCAGACCACGCGGCACGGGGCGGGCCCGGGGCGGACCTGAGCGGGGACGGGCGCGGGCGTGTCGCTGCTCGTGGCGCATTGCCGAGAAGGGCGGGGCTCGGACCTGCGCGCGTGTGGGTCGAGGCGACTCCCGCCCCGAACGCCACCCACGCCCCACCACCATCCACGCCCCCACACCACCCGCACCTCACCCCGCCGCGCTCCGCGCCAAAACGCACGAAGGGCCCGACCGAAAAATCCGGCCGGGCCCCACGTGTCGAACAAAAGCGGTCAAGCGATCAAGCACATGCCACGAACGATCTCAGCCCTCGATCGGCTCAGCCGTCAGCATGCCGGAGTTGATCTCGCGCAGCGCGATCGACAGCGGCTTCTCGTGCACGTGGGTGTCCACGAGCGGACCCACGTATTCCAGCAGGCCCTCGCCGAGCTGCGAGTAGTAGGCATTGATCTGCCGAGCACGCTTCGCCGCGTAGATGACGAGGCTGTACTTGGAGTCTGTCGCCTCCAAGAGCTCGTCGATGGGCGGGTTGATGATGCCCTCGGGTGCGGTGGAAGAAGCTGACAAGGCGCGGGCCCTTCGAAAAGCTGCGAAAGCTGCGGGTGAATGTCGGGCTGCCGTCGATCAACGGGCAGCCACAACGATCAAGATACGTTCATCAAGGCTAGCAGTTCGCGTACGACGTCTTCGACGGACGTGTTGACCAGCGTCACATCGAATTCGGATTCCGCGGCCAACTCGACCTTCGCGGCGGCCAGGCGCCGCTCGATGACCTCCGGGGATTCCGTTCCCCGGCCCACCAGACGGCGGACCAATTCGTCCCACGAGGGCGGGGCGAGGAACACCAGGCGTGCCTCGGGCATCGCCTGCCGAACCTGCCGGGCGCCCTGGAGATCGATTTCGAGCAGGGTGGGAACGTCGGCTTGAAGCCGTTCGAGCACGGGCCGTCGCGGGGTCCCATATCGGTTCCCGGCGAATTCGGCCCATTCGAGCAGTTCGTCCGAGGCGATCAGCTTGTCGAACTGATCGCCGTCGGCGAAGTGGTACTCCACACCGTCGCTCTCCCCTGGACGGGGCTTGCGTGTGGTCGCGGACACAGACAGCCAAACCTCGGGGTGACGGCGGCGCAGGTCAGCGACCACCGTGCTCTTGCCGACCCCGGAGGGGCCGGAGAGCACAGTGAGTCGACGGGTGCCGTGCACGGTACGGGGATCGTTGCCGGCGCCCGCGTCAGGACGCGGAGCCACCGAATTCCCGTTCGAGCGCTGCGATCTGGTTCGTGCCGAGACCGCGGACACGCCGGGTCTCGGAGATGTTGAGCTTCTCCATGAGCTGCTTGGCGCGTACCTTGCCGACGCCGGGGAGGGATTCCAGCAGGGCAGATACCTTCATCTTGCCCACGACCGGATTGTCCTTGCCCTCCTTGATGACGTCGCTGAGCGAAGCACCGGAGTTCTTGAGCCGGTTCTTCACCTCGGCGCGCTCCCGCCGAGCCGCAGCGGCTTTAGCGAGCGCATCCGCGCGTTCTTCGGGGGTCAGGGGTGGGAGAGCCACGCCGTGTCACCTCGGACTTCGTTGCGATCCTCAAGGCCGCCCGGCTCGGACGGCCACCAACAAACAGTGGAACCTAGCTGGTCAGAGCGTTCGCGGCAACGCGCGACACTCCACCGGGCCGGCTCACGAGGGAGCCTAGTCGGCGAATCGGTCTGCGTCGCCCGAATCCATGGGAAAAGCCCGGCTACCTGGGCAAGAACCCTGACCTGACGGAGCGTCGGACTCGTTGGGGGCGGCCGGCAGGCGCAGTCGTGCCTCCGCGCCCCCTCCCGGCGCTCTTGCGAAAGTCAGCTCCGCTCCGATGACTCGGGACTGCCCGGTTGCGATGGTCAGGCCCAGGCCGGTACCGCTGCCGCGTTCGGGACGGCCGGTGCGAAATCGTTGGGGCCCCGACTCCAGGAGTTCGGCGGGGTAGCCGGGGCCGTGGTCGCGCACCGATACGGTGGAACCGTCGACGACGACCACCACGGGCGGGGCGCCGTGCCGGTGGGCGTTGACGATCAGGTTGGTCAGGATGCGCTCCAGCCGGCGTGGGTCGGTGCGCACGCGCGCGGCGGCGCGTAGCTCGACCGTCACGGCCGGGGTTCCGGCCGCCTCGGCGTGGGCCGCGGCGCGGCGGACCGCGGCGGACAGATCGCATTCGACGAGGTCCGCGCGTTCGGCGTCGGCGTCCAGCCGGGATACCTCCAACAGGTCTTCCACCAGCGTGTTCAGGGCCCGTACCCGGTCTTGGACCAGCTCGGTGGGACGCGACGGCGGAAGCAGTTCGGCAGCCGTCACCAAGCCGGTCAGCGGGGTGCGCAGCTCGTGCGCGACGTCGGCGGTGAAACGTTGTTCCTGGCGTAGTCGGCCGCGCAGTTCGCCGGCCATCCGGTCGACCGAGTCGGCGAGTTCGGCGACCTCGTCCCGGCCGCGGACCGGGCCCACCCGACCCTGCGGGTCGCCGTCGGCGATCCGTCGGGTGGCCCGCTGGACGTGGCCCATCCGGCGGCTGATCCCGCCCGCGACGAACACACCCATGAGGCCGGCGAGTGCGACACCGATCACACCGGAGAACAGGATGATCCGGTCCAGGTCGGTGTCCGCGTTCTGCTGGATGTCGTACGGGGAGGCCACCGACACGACGTGGTCGCCGACGCGGGTGGCGGCCCAGATCGTCTCGCGTGGGCCGCTGCCGACGAGCACGGTCGCCTTGCGGCCGCGGTCGACGAGTGGCGTGAGTGCGGCGGGCAGCGCCGTCGAGTCCAGGGCTGCGCCCGTGCTCGCGACGTCGCCGGTGGCGCCGTATTCGCCGAGCGCGGTCTCCAGACGCGCGAGCGCGATGTCGCGGCCGCGGTCGATCCGTTGGTTCTGCGACACCTCGCGTACGAGGAGGCCGCTGACCAGGGCGGTGACGATCGCCATGGCGACCATCGCGGCGCTGATCCGCAGCCGGAGGGTGTTGCGGAAACGGCCTCGCGGGCGCGTCGAGGCGGCCTCGGCGGCCGAACTCACCGGCGGCGCAGCTTGTAGCCGAACCCGCGTACGGTTTCGATCCGGTGCGCGCCGATCTTGCCGCGCAGGCGCTGTACGTGCACGTCGACCACGCGCGTGTCGCCGCCCCACGCGTAGTCCCAGGCGTTCTCCAACAGCGTGTGCCGGGTGAGCACGGTCCCGGGCTTCTTGACGAATTCGAGCAGCAACCTCATCTCGGTGGCGGTGAGCGAAACGGGCGCCCCCGCCACCGTCACCTCGAGGTTGACCGTGTCGATGTCGAGGTCGTCGAGGTCGGCCAGGTCGTCGTCGCCGCCGAGGCGGTCGTCGGGCGAAGACCCGGCCGAAGGTTCGGCCGGCCCGGAAGTCGCCGAAGACGCGGCGCCGGCGGAAGACGCCGAGGGCGCGGCGGTATCGACTCGCCGCATCACCGCACGCAGCCGGGCCACGAGCACGGCGCTCTCGAACGGTTTGGTGATGTAGTCGTCGGCGCCCGCCTCCAGGCCCGAGACGATGTCGATCGGGTCCGTGCGGGCGGAGATCATCAGGATCGGTACGGTGCTGTTCTCCCGGACCCGTCGGGTGAGCCCGACGCCGTCGAGGTCGGGCATCATGACGTCGGTGAGCACCGCGTCCGGGGGATCCGCGCGGAAGGATTCGAGCGCGGTCAGCCCGTCGCCCACCGCGGTGACCCGAAATCCGTAGCGCTGGAGCGCGAGCGCGGTCGCCTCCCGGATCACCTCGTCGTCCTCGGCGAGGAGCAGTCGAGGGCCGAGCGCGTCGTCGGTCATGGGCCGTTCCTGTTCGTCGTCGCCGGCGCGGGAGTCGCTCCACTCGGGGCCGGGCCGCCCGGAGCCGATCCACTCGCGGCCGGCCCGTTGGGGATCGGTGCCTTCGGTTTGGGGGCGACCTTGCACTGGTCCGCGCCGCCCTCGGTCTGGAGCACGATCGGGTTCAACTCGCGGCCGTTCCAGCGGTACCGGGTGCTGTATTGCAGGCTGGGACAGCACACGGGGTCGGACGCGGCGTAGAGCCGCTCGTGGGTGACCACGTCCGCGCCGAGGGTGTCGATGCCGGTCAGGAAGTCCTCGACGCCGAGGATGTGCGCAATCCGGCCGTCCAGCAGCGTGTAGGCGAGCAGGCCGGTTCGGCCCGACGGTTCGTCGACGGCCACGAGGAGGTCGACGTGGCCGTCACCGGTGAGGTCGCGGTACATGGGCTCACGCAGGCCGCAGTCGGCGGGGCAACCGCGAACGCGGGCACGCATCTCCTCGCCGGGCACGCGATCGGCGAGCACGATCGCCTGGGGGCTCACGTCGCGCAGGTCGCCGCTGTCGGGCGCGCTCAGCGGCACCGTGATGGACTCCGGCTCGCGTACCGCCGCCCCGGGGGCATCCGGGAACGCCGAAGGGGCGCTGGAGGGCCACAGCGGGACCGCCACGGGGGGCGGGGTGATCGACGGGGCGGCGCCGCCGTCGACGGCTCCCCCGTCCCGAGCACAGCCGCTCAGGCCGCTCAGGCCGCTCGCCGTGAGCAGGCACACCACGACTGCGACTGCCGCTCGCCGCTTCGTGATCATCCGGACATCATGACCCGATACGGGCGATTTTCCGTGCGTTGACGAGGTGAACGGGAGGCCGAGTCGACAGCCCACATCGCCGCACCGAACCCACGCACCGCATCCGCCGTCGAATCACCGAGCGAATCGCCCCACGGCACCGCCCGCTCCGAACCCGACACGTCGAAACGGTGGCCCGCCAACCACGATGAGAGCAGTGCTCTCGGTTGTGAGCGGCGTCCGCGCACCGCGCCGCAGGGGTGAAACGGTCGGTTGGGCGGGCTTCGGGGTGGGCACCCGGCCGACCTGTGAGCAGTGATCTGGAGTACGAATGGCGCTCTCAATAGCGAGCGATGCTCTCGGTTGCGATCAATGCTCTTGTTTTGGAGGGGCGCTCACGCACGGCGCGACCTGCCATCGTGACGAACCCGAACCCGAACCCGCGACGGCGCCGGAACCCGTCACGTCCCCAAAACCGGGACCGGCCCCAAGCCTCAAGCCTCAAGACCGAAACCCGCATCCCGAAGCCCGGAGCCTCGTAGCCCCGAAACCCCGACCTCTCAGAACCGGTCGCCCACCCCGCCACACACACCACCCACCACACCGAAGGTCAGCGCGCGGCAAGCCCCTCCGCGATCGCCCGCGCCGCCTCGCCCACATCCGCCGCGCCGGTGATCGGGCGCCCGATCACGAGCAGGTCCGCCCCATCGGCCAACGCCTGCTCCGGAGTGGCCACCCTGCTCTGATCGCCGAGCGCGGCCCCGGCGGGCCGTACCCCCGGCGTGATCAGCACGATGCCCGGACCCACCTCGGCCCGGACCGCCGCCACCTCGCGCGGCGAGCACACGATCGCGCGCGCGCCGGCCGCGACCGACAGACCGGCAAGCCGCCGCGCGGCCTCGATCGAGGGGCCCGCGAGGCCGATCGCCGTGAGGTCCTCCTCGGCCAGGGACGTCAGCACGGTAACCGCGACGATCTTGATCTCGGGCGCCGCGTCGGCGGCGGCGCGAACCATCGCGCTGCCGCCGCTCGCGTGCACCGTCAGATAGGTCGGCGCGAGCCGCGCGATCGAACGCGTCGCGCCCGCGACCGTGTTCGGGATGTCGTGCAGCTTGAGGTCCAGGAACACGTCCCGGCCACCGCTGGCCTCACGGGCCCCTACAACGCCGTCCGCGCCGTCTCGCAGGAAGACCTCCAGGCCCACCTTGATCGTGCTCACATGCGGGCCCACGGCCTTTGCCCACGCGAGCGCGCGGTCGAGGTCGGGGGCATCCAGGGCTACCGCCACGGGCGCAACGTTGCTCATCCGAATCCCACTCTCATCGAACCAACCGAACCGAACCGACCGAACCCAACCGGGCCGAAGCACCCGACCCGCCCAAGCCGAACCCAACCGACCGAACCCAACCAGGCCGCAGCACCCGACCCGCCGAGCCGAACCCAACCAACGGAACCCAACCGAGCCGAATCACCCGACCCGCCCCAACCGAACCGCCCGAGCCGAACGACCCATCCAACCCGGCCCGATCCAACCCGGCCCGATCCAACCGAGCCGGACCCAACCGACAGGACCGACGACACCAACAGGACCAACGGGACCGACGAGACCGACAGAACCGACGGAACCGACCGATCCGACCGACCCGACCCACCAGCCCCGAGCCGACCCGAGCCACCCCAGCCAAACCCTCCGCCCGGGCCGCCCCACCCGACCGGCCCCGAACCCGCGCCCCACCCCGCCCCGGACATGCCAATGCCGGCACGCCCCCCGCCCGTACCGGCACCGACCC
>NZ_WWJX01000033.1 GCF_009865215.1 Streptomyces sp. SID3343
CCCCTGACCGGCGGCTGCCGGACGTTTTCGCCAAACCGACTGGGCGAACCTCACCGCTGCCACCGGCCACTATCGGTCACGGACCGAGCACGCACTCGACCTGCTTCATCTCGCAGGCTGAGAACGCATCAGCCCTGTCTCGGGGCGCGGGGTGGGGACTGTGGGTGGGCGGTGACGTTCGGTTGGGCGCGGTGGGTGTTTGGGTGTGCGGGTGTGTGGGCGTGCGGGTCTGCGGGTGTGTGCCGGCGAGTGGTGGGCGGGTGCCGGGTGTGCGACGACACGTGATGAGCGCGGGT
>NZ_WWJX01000335.1 GCF_009865215.1 Streptomyces sp. SID3343
GCGAGGTACTCCGGACCCTCCAGGCCCCAGAACCCGGGCCAGCCCTCTCCCGATGCGTAGCCGTCGAGGGAGGTGATGAAATCGACGAGAAGCTCCGACATGGCGGTGTCCTTTCCTCAGGTGTCACAACCTTGGACCCGCCGGGAACCACAAACTCATCGGCCGCGCTGTTCGACCGGCCGATCGAGGGCCGGATCCTCCCCC
>NZ_WWJX01000336.1 GCF_009865215.1 Streptomyces sp. SID3343
GCACCGACGGCACCGACGACGCCTCCCCGGTGCTCACGCCGCCTCCTTTCGGCGCATCCCGGCCGGGTTGCCCGCGAGGTACTCGCGGCAGAAACGAGCCAGCGGACCGCGCGTGCGCTGCCCCGGCGGATCGCCCCGCTCGCCGGCCGCCGCGAGTCCCGCCTCGGGCCGCAACTCCCCCGCCAGCGGCAGCCCCAGGCCCCGCGCGACGGCCTCGGAGCCCAGCCCCGAGGGACTCGGCTGCCGCACCACCACCCGCACGTCCCGAAGCAACGGCCGGATCCGCTCCACGGCCTGAGTGGCGGCCGCGAGCGCCCGCACTTCCGCCGGCACCACGAGCAGCCCCGTGTCGCATTGGCGCAGCGCCTCCTCGCCGACCGGATCGGTGTGTCGAGGCACGTCCAGGACGGCCAGGCCGTGTCGTCGGCGCACCGCCCGCACCACCGAGCGCATCGTCTCCGGAGGGATCCGGGCCGGTGGTTCGCGATCCCACGACAGCACGGTCAGCCCGTGCAGGTGCGGCAGCGCGTCGGACAGCGCACCACCGTCGATCCGGCCGCGCGCCCCGGCCAGGTCGGCCCAGCGCAGCCCGCGCTCGTCCTCGCCGCCGAGCAACACATCCAAGCCCCCGCCGAGCGGGTCGACGTCCACGAGCGCGGTGGCGAACCCTTTGCGCACGGCGGTCATCGCGAGCGCACACGCCAACGTGCTCGCACCGCTTCCGCCGCAGCCCCCGACCACCGCGATCGTGTGTGCGTCGGGCCCGGTGCCCTCGGCCACGTCGCCGAGCCGGTCCACGATCCAGTCCTGGGCGTCGGGCAGGAAGACCACGTGATCGGCGCCCGCCTCCACCGCCCGCCGCCACACGTCGCCGTCGTCCAGGTCGTCGCCCACCAGGACCACATCGGGCCGGCGCGGTATCGCGCACCGAGCCAGTCCCGCGGTCACGTCGTCGCCGACGATCACCAGGGCCGCCTTCGACCACGCGGCCCGCGACGCGCCCGCGTCGGGCTGTACCTCCGGTTCGATCCCGGCCACCGCGCACAGCCGCAGAAGTTCGTCGAGCAGGACGGGATCGCCGGTCACCAACAGCGGGCGACCCGGTCGTGGCGACGGTGGTGAGGACGGCGAGGGTGGCGAGAGCGCCGGCACGGAACCTCCAGGGGTCGGGGAGGTCGGTCGACGCCGGTCCTCCGAAAACTGACCCCACCGTCGCGGTCGTCGCGGACTCGGCCGAGCGGGTGGTTCATGCCTGTGGACAAGGTGGTGGTTGTGGATGGGGGATTCACTCGTGCGAGGGACGACAGGAAGGTTTGTGTCCGATTCGCCGGCATGATTCGACCGATTCACGCCTGCGTACGCGGTGTTTTGAAAGTGGGTACCCATACCCGGCCGGCGATCCCGACCCCGGATCACCGCATGTACGCGCGTAGTTCCCGTCCCGAGCCCGCGCGATCCGAAGAGTTGCCGCGTCTTCTTCACGACCTCCGCGCGCGAAAAGTGGAAAAAGCGATACCGCGACATTCTTGGATTGCCCGTTCAGGCCGGGCGCGCGGCTTTCGGATTCCATCGCACGAGGGGCGAGAGAACGACACGGCAGTTGCCGGAACGGCCTCACCGGAGTCGAAGCCCGGCGTGAAAACATGGCCATGAAGGTCGAAATCAGGCCGCTCCCGGAGAACATCACGGGAAACGATCGCCGCGGCGGTTAGCCGGACAAAGACCGACGCGCGCCCGCACATGGGTACAAAAAAAGCCCCGGGACAAGCGACGACCCCCGCCGGGGGGGAGAGCGGGGGTCGTCTCCGCGGCCGACTCGGGGGGGGAGGAGTCGGACCGGGTTAGCACGGTCGCGAACGATCCGTGACTTCCAGGATGTACCCGAGAGGGTTCTCTAGCAAACCCACGGCGTGGGGTTTACGCCGAATGGCTGCCCTTATCCTCGTGAACTGTGGAAACCCAGGCGCCGAAGCGGACCGCAGCCTTCTTCGACCTCGACAAGACCATCATCGCCAGGTCCAGTGCGCTGGCGTTCAGCAGATCCTTCTACCACGGCGGACTCATCAATCGCCGCTCCGTGCTCAAGAGCGCCTACGCACAGTTCGTGTTCCTCGTCGGCGGGGCGGACCACGATCAGATGGAGCGTATGCGCGAATACCTCTCGGCACTGTGCCGAGGCTGGGACGTGCAACAGGTGCGCGAGATCGTCGCGGAAACCCTGCACGACATGATCGACCCGATCATCTACGACGAGGCCGCGTCGCTGATCGAGGAACACCACGCGGCCGGCCGCGACGTCGTGATCGTCAGCTCGTCGGGCGCGGAGGTGGTCGAACCGATCGGCGACATGCTCGGCGCGGACAAGGTGGTCGCGACCCGCATGGTGGTCGAGGACGGTCGCTACTCCGGCGACATCGACTTCTACGCGTACGGGCCCAACAAGGCCGCGGCGGTCAAGGAGTTGGCCCGTACCGAGGGCTACGACCTGACCGCGTGCTACGCGTACAGCGACTCGATCACCGACTTGCCGATGCTCCTGGAGGTCGGCCATCCCTACGCGGTCAACCCCGATCGCGGGTTGCGCCGCGAGGCCACCGGTCGGGGCTGGCCCGTCCTCGTGTTCAGCCGCCCGGTCGCCTTGCGACAGCGGGTGCCGTCGCTGTCGGTGCCCTCGCGCCCGGTCCTCGCGGCGACCGCGATCGGCGCGGGGGTCACCGCTGCCGGCTTCGTCTGGTACCTCGCCAGGAAGCACCGCTGACGTGCGACGGGGCGCGCGCCGGGGTCGTCCGTACGACGAGCCACGCCGGCCGTCGGCCGCAAAAGCCGACATAGGCGAAAAGTAAAGATCTTGGGACAGGGGTTCCGCCGGCCGTGGCAAGCCACTAGAAAAGGGATCAACGGCCCGTACGGCCCTCGCTTCGGCGGACGGCCCATCGGGACCGAGCACGACCGCCGGGAACCCACGTGCGACCGACCCTCGTAGGGGTCGAACGCGTCGGAGCACCGGGGATGTTCGTCCCCCCGTGGACGCGCATGCTCGGGCCGACCGTCATATCGGTGCACGCCTTGGTACCCCGATGGGAGTGACAAAACGGCGGCGTCCCCACGGGCGCCGCCGTCTCGTGTCCGAAGGTCCGAAAGGTTCGAGGGTCCACGGATTCACGAGCCCACACATGCGCGGATGTCAGATCCCGCGCATGACCGCCTCGCAGACCGCGACGCTCTCGCGCGCGCCCAGCGTGGTCGCCTCCGAACAGTGCACGATCCACCGCGCGACCCCGTCGGCGGTACCGCTCGTGTACGCGCGCAGCGCCTCGTCGTACGCCTCGCGCCCGAGTTCCAGGTGACCCACCTCGGGCACGGCCGCGCCCTTGGGGTCCAGGCCGCGGCCGATCAGGACCATCCGCTGGGCGGCACGGGCGATCAACCCGTTGCCCCACCCGAACGGCCGGACGGCCAGGATCTCCGCGTGCGTCACCGCGGCCACCACGAGCGCGGGCGCGGTCGAGGGGGCGGTCAACAACCGGGCCAAGCCGTCGAGTCGGGCCGCGACCTCGTCGGCCGACGGAAGGTCCCCGGGCAACTCGCCGTCGCGACGCGGTCGGCCGAGCGCCTCGGCGGGCACCGAGTCGGCCGCGGCCACCACGTGCAGGCGGGCGAGCACCTGCAACGGGCTGTGCGCCCACGTACCCGTCAGCGGACCGATCTCGGCGGACAGTCGCAACGCGCCCGCGACCACCGCGCCGCCGTCCTCGACCGAGGACGAGTAGTCGGTGCGCCTGCGGATCTCCTCCAACGACCAGTCGGCGCCTTCGAGCGCCGCGCTCGCGCGGGCCCCACGCAGCGCGGACTCGGCACTGACGTCCTCGCTTCGCCGGCGCATCGTGCGGTGGCCGAGCAGCTTGTCGACGGCCTTGCGGGTGTCCTCGACGGACTCCCGCACACCGGGAAGAGCGGCCAGCACGGCAAGGGGATCGGTAGCGGTACTCACCCGGCCGACCCTACGCCGACCCCGATCCGGGCACCGCCCCGACCTTGTCGCAGCCCACCGAAGCGCGTGCGTGATTACTGTGCGACTTGACGCGCGCACGGTGAGCGACGGATGATCGTATCGAAAACGATTGTCAAACCCGTCAAGAGGGGACCGCCCGTGAAGATCGCCTTCGTCGGCAAGGGAGGCAGCGGCAAGACCACCCTGTCCTCGCTGTTCATCCGCCACCTCGCGACCACCGGCCGCCCCGTGGTCGCGGTGGACGCCGACATCAACCAGCACCTCGGCGCGGCCCTGGGCCTGGACGAGGACCGGGCCGCCGCACTACCGGCCATGGGCGGGCAACTCCCGGCGATCAAGGACTGGTTGCGCGGCGACAACCCCCGCATCGGGTCCGCCGCCGAGATGGTCAAGACCACGCCGCCCGGGCGCGGTTCGCGCCTGGTCCGACTCGGCGACGACAACCCGATCCACACGGCGTGCGCCCGCGAGGTCCCGGGCCTGCCCGGCCTGCGCCTGATGGCGACCGGGCCGTTCGAGGAGTCCGACCTGGGCGTGGCGTGCTACCACTCCAAGGTCGGCGCCGTGGAGATGTACCTGAACCACCTCGTCGACGGCGCCGGCGAATACCTCGTGGTCGACATGACCGCCGGTTCCGACTCGTTCGCGTCCGGCCTGTTCACCCGTTTCGACATGACGTTCCTGGTCGCCGAGCCCACTCGTCGTGGCGTCGGCGTCTACCGGCAGTACCGCGACTACGCGCGCGACTGGGGCGTCTCGCTCGCCGTCGTGGGCAACAAGGTCCAGGGTCCCGACGACGTCGAGTTCCTGCGCGAGCACGTCGGCGACGACCTGCTGACGTGGACCGGGCAGTCCGAGTTCGTGCGGGCCCTGGAGAAGGGCCGCTCCCCCGCCTTCGAGTCGCTGGAGCCGACCAACCGGGCCGCGCTCGACGAACTCGTGCGGGCCGCCGACGCGACCTACGAGCGCCGCGACTGGGAGCGATACACCGCGCAGATGGTCGAGTTCCACATCAAGAACGCGCACAGCTGGGCCAACGCCAAGGCCGGCCGCGATCTCACCGAGCAGGTCGACTCCGCCTTCGTCCTGGGCCCGCACGCGATCTCCGCGTCGGTCTGAGCCCCGCCCCGAACACCCGACCGAGCCGCCTGACCCTGAGCCCGGGCCCGGCGCCCGACCCCAAGGCCCGGCCGCGGCGCCCGACCAAGCGCCCGACCGACCTCGACCCCGAGCACGCCGAAGGGCGGCCCGCCCACCCGGGACGGACCGCCCTTCACCCACGCCCGGCGCGGCTCAGTCCTGCGAGCCCGCCGACTTCTGCTCCGACGAGATCTGGTCCATCACCGACGAGTCGGTCAGCGTCGTGACGTCGCCCAGGGTGCGCCCCTCGGCCATGTCGCGCAGCAACCGGCGCATGATCTTGCCCGAGCGCGTCTTCGGCAGCTCGGTGACGACCTGGATCCGCTTGGGCTTGGCGATCGGGCCGAGCACCTTGCCGACGTGGTCGCGCAGTTCGGCGACCAACGCGTCGGAGGACGCGCCGGCCGAGCCGCGCAGGATCACGAATGCCACGATGGCCTGACCGGTGGTGGCGTCGGTCGCCCCCACCACGGCCGACTCGGCGACCTTCGGGTGCGACACGAGCGCCGACTCGACCTCGGTGGTCGAGATGTTGTGGCCCGACACGAGCATCACGTCGTCGACCCGGCCGAGCAGCCAGATGTCGCCGTCCTCGTCCTTCTTCGCGCCGTCACCGGCGAAGTACAGGCCCTCGAAGCGCGACCAGTAGGTGTCCTTGAACCGCTGCTCGTCGCCCCAGATCCCGCGCAGCATCGACGGCCACGGCTCGTCGAGCACCAGGTAGCCGCCGCCACCGTCGGGCACCTCGGTCGCGGTGTCGTCGACGACCTTCGCCGAGATGCCCGGCAGCGCACGTTGGGCGGAGCCCGGCTTGGTCGACGTCACGCCCGGCAGCGGGCTGATCATGATCGCGCCGGTCTCGGTCTGCCACCACGTGTCGACGATCGGACACGTGCCGCCGCCGATGTTCTCGCGGTACCAGATCCACGCCTCGGGGTTGATCGGCTCGCCGACGCTGCCCAGGACGCGCAGCGAGGACAGGTCGAAGCCCGCCGGGATGTCGTCGCCCCACTTCATGCAGGTCCGGATCGCGGTGGGCGCGGTGTACAGGATGGTGACCCCGTACTTCTGCACGATCTCCCACCAACGGCCCTGGTGCGGCGAGTCGGGCGTGCCCTCGTACATGACCTGCGTCGCGCCGTTGGAGAGCGGACCGTAGGTGATGTAGGAGTGCCCGGTGACCCAGCCGATGTCGGCCGTGCACCAGTACACGTCGGTCTCGGGCTTGAGGTCGAACACCGCGTTGTGGGTGTAGCTCGCCTGGGTCAGGTAGCCGCCGGACGTGTGCAGGATGCCCTTGGGCTTACCCGTGGTGCCCGACGTGTACAGGATGAACAGCGGGTGCTCGGCGTCGAACGCCTGCGGCTCGTGCTCGTCGGACTGCGCGTCGACGAACTCGTGCCACCACAGGTCGCGACCCTCGGTCCACGCGACGTCCTGGCCGGTGCGCCGCACCACGAGCACGTTGCGCACGTCCGGGCACGACGTCACCGCCTCGTCGATCGCGGGCTTGAGCGCCGACGGCTTGCCGCGCCGGTAGCCGCCGTCGGCGGTGATGATCACCCGCGCGTCGTTGTCCACCACACGTGAGGACACCGCGTCCGCGGAGAAGCCGCCGAACACCACCGAGTGCGGTGCGCCGATACGCGCGCACGCGAGCATCGAGATCACCGCTTCGGGGATCATCGGCAGGTAGATCGCGACCCGGTCGCCCGCTTCGACGCCGAGCGCGGTCAGCGCGTTGGCCGCCTTGGAGACCTCCCGCTTGAGGTCGGCGTAGGTCAACGTGCGGGTGTCGCCGGGCTCACCCTCGAAGTGGATCGCCACCCGGTCGCCGTTGCCCGCGTCGACGTGCCGGTCGACGCAGTTGTAGGCCACGTTCAGCGTGCCGTCGGCGAACCACTTCGCGAACGGCGGGGTCGACCAGTCCAGCGTCTCCTGCGGCTCCCGCACCCACGACAGTCGTCGGGCCTGCTCGGCCCAGAAGCCGAGCCGGTCGGCCGACGCGTGCTCGTACGCGTCGGCCTTGACGTTGGCGTCGGCAGCGAGCGCCGGCGGGGGTGCGAAGCTTCGCTCCTCGCGCAGCAGGTTCGACAGTGCCTCGCCGGCCTGACCCCCGGTGTTCCGGTCTGCGTTGCTCACGCGTTCTCCTCCGTGCTGCCGCTGCGGTGTTGTCTTCCGCCGTAGCTCATCAGGGACCGGACCGAGCCGGCAAGAGGAGGACGGGGAATGGTTTAGACCACTTGTGCGAATCGAGCACATCATGGCCGACCGCGCGATCGTATGGGGACCTACCCCGCGTTGAGGGCCGGAAAAGTGTGATCTTCGGCGCCCGGCGCGGGAGCCCCCGATTCGGCCCGTTCGGCGTCCACCGGTCCGAAGTCGCCGCGCACCGCGTCGTACAGGTACATCCGAGCGGACGCGAGATCGAAGTACAGCCCGAACAACCGCAGCCGCCCCGCGGCGACCGCGTGCGCGACCACCGCGTGGTCGAGCAGGTTGTCGAGTTGCTGGACCACGTTGGTCAGGCACAGTTGCTCGGCGGATGAGACCTGATGACCCGTCAGCGTCGGGACGGGACCGGTCGTGAAGCGCGCGAGCGACGCGTCGCCGTGGCGCAACCAGCGATCGAGGTGTGGCGTGCCGCCGTGGACAGCGGCGCCGTCGGCCCGGGCCGCCTTGTCGAGCAGTGCGCTCATCGCGCCGCAGCCCGAGTGCCCGCACACCGTGATGCCGCGCACACCGAGGACGGATACCGCGTACTCGATCCCGGCGCCCACCGACGCGTCGTCGGTGATCGAGTCGGCGGGTCGGGCCCCGCCGCGCGGTACGAGGTTGCCGACGTTGCGGACGGTGAACAGGTCGCCGGGGCCGCTCGCGGTGATCAGGTTGGGCACCACCCGCGAGTCGGCGCACGTGATGAACAACTGCGCGGGCCTTTGCCCTTCGAGCGCGAGCCGTGCCAGGAACGGTTGGACCAGTGGCGCGGTGCGCCTGCGGAACTCGCGGTCGCCGGCGACCATGGCCTGCGACGCGGTGTCGTCCTCGCGCGGACACTCGCGCTGCCAGTGCCACCACGGCGCGAACCAGCGCGGCGACGGCGTGAGCCGGGACCGCCGCGGTCCCGGCATGCCACCGGCGGCCCGCTCGTAGCACCCGTCGTGGATCTCCTCGATGTCCACCCGCCCACCGCGCGCGACGTAGCCGGCGCGCCACGAGTGCACGGCCTCGAACGCGGCCTGGTCGAGATAGTCCACGGTCATGTCGACCACGATGTGCTCACCGGGCGGCAGTTTGCCGAGCACACGCGAGAGCCGCGGCACCGACAAGAACGTGAGCGACCCGTGCACCTCCACGTGCAGCACGCCGGCACCCGGGTACACCCGCACCGTGCTGCGGCTGAGCCGATACAGGGCGGTGCCGAGGGCGACCACGACGCCGACCAGCACGCCCTCCAGCACACCCGCCAGGATCACGCCCGCGATCGTCGCGGCGTAGGCGGCGAACTCGCGGTGGCGGTGTACGTGTCGGATGTGCGCGAGGCTGACCATCTGCAACCCCACGACCATCACGAGCGCGGCGAGCACCGCGAGCGGGATGCGCTCGACGAAGGAGGCGAGCAGGCCCACGAACAACATCACCCACACACCGTGCAGGATCGTCGAGGCCCGAGTGGCCGCACCCGCGCGGACGTTGGTGAGCGAGCGGATCGCGACACCGGTGACGGGATAGCCGCCGATCGCCCCGGAGACCACGTTGCCCACACCCTGCCCGATCAGTTCGCGGTCGAGCCTGGCAGGGGGCCCGTGGTGCAGCCGATCCGCCGCGGTGGCCGAGAGCAGCGACTCCATGCCCGAGACCAGAGCCACGCTGACGACGCCGACGAGCATCGCGAGCCACGCGCCGCCGGATGGCAGCACAGGAGTCACGAACGTCACCGAGGACAGGTCGACGCGGGGCGCGTCCAGTTGCAGCACGCTCGCCGTCACGGTGGCCGACGTCACCGCGACCAACGCCGCGGGCACCTTGCGCAGCGCCGCGAACCGGCCGGGCAGCCGACCGACCACGGGCCACACCAGCACGAGTACGACGGTGATCACACCCACCGCGACCGCCGGGGCCCGCAGATCGCCGACCTGACTGGGCAGTTCGCGCGCGTTCTCCCAGGCCGACCGCTGTGGCGCGCCGCCGAGCACCACGTGCAGTTGGGCGAACGCGATCACCACGCCGATGCCGGCGACCACGCCGTGCACGATGGCCGGCGACAGCGCGAGCGTGGCGCGCGCGACCTTGGCCACACCGAGCAGGATCTGAAGCAGGCCGGAGCAGACCGTGACGAAGCACGTGACCCGCCAGCCGTAGGTCTGCACGAGCCCGGCGACGATCACCGTGAGGCCGGCGGTGGGGCCGCTGACCTGGAGCGGGGCGCCGCCGAGCAGGCCGACCACGATGCCGCCGACGACGGCGGAGATGATGCCCGCGCTCAGCGGCGCGCCGGCCGCGAGCGCGATGCCGAGCGACAACGGCACGGCGACCAGGAAAACCACGAACGAGGAGCCGAGGTCCGCGCGCAGCGAAGCCGTTCGAGACGGCGCCGCGGGCGGGGCAGGCGTGATGACAGGGGCAACGGGCATGTCCGTGTCCTCCGGGGTCAGTCATGTCAGTCATGTCATGGCGGGCATGGCTGCCGCGAGGGTGGCGGCACGCGCTGGGGTCGGACCTGGAGTAATCGGCCGGATAGGCCAAGTTCACTCTAAGTGTTTGTCTTGTTACGGTAAGGCTATCCTCTTCGGAATGTAAAAAATGCACCCACATGGGTGATACGGCATATTCACATCCAACATCTTCCGCACTGTGTGTGATGACCCGTAACCTCCCCGGAGTGGGGGTGGTGCCGTGCAGGTGCTCACGCTGTTCGCGACCGGGCTGGGGGCGGGGTTCGTCGCGGGCGGCGCGTCCTGCGCCGCCGTGCAGGGCGGTCTGCTCGCGGGCGCGGTCGGCCCGTGTGGTGAGCCGACCGCCGACTGCGGCACGGCGCGCTCGCGCGAGCCGGTTCCCCGAGCTCTGGCCGCCTTTCTGGGCGGCAAGCTCGTCGCCCACACCCTGCTGGGTGCGCTGCTCGGTCTGCTCGGCGCCGCGGCCCAACCCACGCCGAGCGCCCGCGCGATCCTGCTCTTGGGCGCCGGCGCCCTGATGGCGCTGTTCGGGCTCGCGATGACGGGTGTGCCCGGGGTCGGCCGCCTGCTCCCGCGCGGTCTTGCCCGCGGCGCCGGGCGTGGGCCGGTCCTGCTCGGCGCGGCCACCGTGCTGGTTCCGTGCGGGGTCACGCTCGGCATGGAGTTGGTCGCGGTCACCGCCGGGGACCCGTTCGGCGGCGCGGCGGTGCTGGCCGGCTTCGTGATCGGCACGATCCCGCTGTTCGCGGTGCTGGGCGTGCTCGTCGGCGCGTCGGGGCGGGTTCTGCGCGGGCGACTCACCGTCGTGGTGGGTGTGTTGGTGCTCGCGATCGCCGCGTGGACGATGGTCTCCGGGCTCCGACTGGCCGGGTGGTGGACCCCGGCCGCGACGGGCGCCGTCGACCATTCGGCCGCGTCGACGGGACCCGATGGAGTGCAACGCGTCCTGGTCCGGGTCGGGGACCAGGGCTATCACCCGGCCCGCGCGCTGGCCCGCGCCGACGTGCCCACGGTGTTGATCCTGCGCACCCGCGACACGAGCGGGTGCACGCGCGGCTTCGTCCTGCCCGCGCGTGGCGTGCAGCGCGTACTGCCCGTGAGCGGCGAGACGCGGATCGACCTGGGCACGCCACACGTCGGCACCATCACGTGGACGTGCTCGATGGGCATGTACGGCGGCCGGGTGGAGTTCCGCGCCGACCCCTGAGCGATCGCTCCCTCGTACCGGTGCCCGATCGTCCGCGACACCCGGAGCCCTCTACGGTGATGTGTCCGCGCTCACGCGTCCCGGACGATCCCTCGGCGGATCCGATGGGAAAGCCGTCCGGGGAGGCACGCAACCGGGTGCCGCCCGCGTGCGTATGTATCGACAGGGAATACATCCGGTCTCGCATGTCCATGGGAAGAGGTGAACTGTGCGAACTGTCCGCGGCGCTGCGGTGCTCGTCGTTGTCGCAGTCCTGGCCGCCATCGGTTTCGTGGTTTTCGCAAAGGACGGGAAAGATTCCGGCAACTCCTCTGCAAAAAACCCCGGCAACGGAACTCCGAGCACTCCGGGCAAGAGCAAGGACCCGGACAAACCGACAGGCCCGGTGAAACTCATCGGCGACGGGTCGACCAGCGACACGGGTCCGCAGCCGAACCAGCCCAAGGTGGAGAAACTCAAGCCGGGTGAGAAACCGCCACAGTTCGTCGTGTTCTCGTGGGACGGCGCGGCCGAGGACGGAAACAAGCTGGTCTCGGAGTTCCTCAAGCTTTCCGAGGAAAACAAGGCCCAGATGACGTACTTCCTGAGCGGCATCTACACGCTTCCGAAGGCCAAAAAGGCGCTCTATACCGGACCCAAGCACTCGCCGGGCGCATCGGACATCGCCTACATGTCCGATGAGACCATCCGCAACACGATCATCATGATGCGCGAGGTCTGGCTCAAGGGCAACGAGGTCGGCACCCACTTCAACGGCCACTTCTGCAACAGCGCCACGAGCGTGGGCAAGTGGAGCCCCGAGGAGTGGAAGACCGAGACCGACGAGGCCGTCAAGTTCGTCCAGAACTGGAAGACCAACACCGGTTTCAACGATCTCCAGCCACTGCCTTTCGATTACACGCCCGGCAAGGAACTCATCGGCGGCCGGGCACCCTGCCTGGAGGGCCAGTCCAACCTGATGCGAGCTGGCAAGACGATGGGGTTCCGCTATGACGCGAGCTCTCCCGGTGGTTTGCAGGTGTGGCCCAGGCGCGGTAAGGAAACCGGTATCTGGGACTTCCCGCTCCAGTCGCTGCCGTGGCCCGGTAGCCCCACCAAGTCGCAACTCTCGATGGATTACAACATCAAGTTCGAGCAGGAAGCGATCCACGGGAAGTACGACGAATCCAAGAAGGCCGACTGGGAGAAGGAAGCCCACGAGTTCTACATGGGCGGTTTCGAACGCGCCTACACGACCAACCGCGCCCCGCTGTTCATCGGAAACCACTTCGAGGACTGGAACGGCGGCATTTACATGAATGCCGTGCGGGACACGGTGAAATCGGTCTGCACAAAGCCCGACGTGCGCTGCGTGAGCTTCCGTCAGATGACCGATTGGATGGAGGGCCAGGACCCCGCGGTGATCGCCAAGCTGCAGACGCTGGGCGTGGGCCAGGCCGTCCCGGACTGGAGCAAGGTCGTGATCGCTTCGGCGGAGGCTCCCAACGCCCCTGCGGCCGGGCGGCCGTTGAACGCCGAGCCGCAGGCCGTGCTGCCGCGCCGCCGGAGCTGATCCGACGCGGGCGGCCCGATCGAGTCGCGGCCCCGGATCGGTGGGCGGATTTCTTTGCCCACCGATCCGGGGCTTTCCTCGTCGTCACGCGTCGTGTCGATACACTGAAGGAGATCGGGGCGTTTTTTGCTGCCCCAAGGATCGTGGGTCCTCCGCAAGAGGACATGCCGGGAAGTCTGGTCGGCGCTGTTTTGTCGTTTTCGCACAGCGGTATACGCGTGCGAACCGCAGCCGACCAGGAGGTCTCGTGGGTGCCGAATCCGCACCGCGCAACAAATACTTTCGGCGCCCGTCCAGCCTGGCCGAGCGGAATTTCATCGCCGACGCCCTGCGCACCGAGACCGTGGGCGGCGCGCTGCTGTTGATCGCGGCCGTGGTCGCGGTCGTCTGGGCGAACACCGCGTGGAGCGACGCCTACAACGATCTGCGTGATTTCCGGATCGGCCCCGAGTCGCTGCACCTGCACCTGTCGCTCGGTGCGTGGGCCGCGGACGGGCTGCTCGCGATCTTCTTCTTCGTCGCCGGCATCGAACTCAAGCGCGAACTCGTGGTCGGCGACCTGCGCAACCCGGCCCAGGCCGCGTTGCCCGTGGTCGCCGCGGCGTGCGGCATGATCACGCCCGCGCTGTTCTACTTCGCGGTGAACTCCACCGGCGGCTCCCCCGACGGCTGGGCGATCCCCACCGCGACCGACATCGCCTTCGCGCTCGCCGTCCTCGCGGTGATCGGCACCAACCTGCCCAGCGCGCTGCGCTCGTTTCTACTCACCCTCGCGGTCGTGGACGACCTCGGCGCGATCCTGATCATCGCGATCTTCTTCACCGACAAGGTCGACTTCCTCGCGCTGGCCGCGGCGGCCGCGCTCCTGGTGGTCTTCTACCTGCTCCAGCGGTTCCGGGTGCGGGGCTGGTGGTTCTACCTGCCACTCGCGTTGGTGACCTGGGCACTCGTACATCAAAGCGGCATCCACGCGACCGTCGCGGGCGTCGCGATGGGCCTGCTGATGCGCGTGGTCCCGGACGAGAACGAGAAGACATCGCCGGCCGAGCACGTCGAACACCTCGTTCGGCCCATCTCCGCGGGCCTGGCGGTGCCGATCTTCGCGCTGTTCTCGGCCGGCGTCGCGGTCTCCGGGTCGGTGCTCGCCGACGTGTTCACCGAGCGTCCCTCGCTCGGCATCATGATCGGTCTGATCGCCGGCAAGGTGGTCGGCATCTTCGGCGGCACCTATCTCATCGCCCGCTTCACCCGGGCCCAACTGAGCGACGACCTCGCGTGGTCCGACGTGTTCGGCATGTCGATGCTGGCCGGTATCGGGTTCACCGTGTCGCTGCTGATCAGCGAATTGGCCTTCACCGACGACCACGGACTCACCGAACAGGCCAAGGCGGCGGTCCTGGTGGGTTCGCTGCTGTCGGCCGCCACCGCGTCGGTCGTGTTGCGGATACGCAACAACACCTACGCGCGTTTGTGCGCCGAGGAGAACCGCGACGACGACGGCGACGGCATCCCCGACGTGTACCGCGTCGACGCGGATCGACTGCGGGACGAGAAGCTCGGCCCCGGCTGATCTTTTCTTTTTTCCCATCCGAAACACGCGTTACGCCGCGCCCCGGTGGATACGGATCGCCGGCGCAGGGCATGATCGGGGTCGGATTACCCACCCCCACAGGTACGAGGAGTGACCATGGCAGGCACCGACAGGTCCCCGGCCCAGGACGTGCCCGTCGACACGCAGCGGTCCATCGGCGAACTGTTCTCATCCGCCAGCCGCGACATGTCCACGTTGGTGCGCAGCGAGATCGCGCTCGCCAAGAGCGAAGTCAAGGTCAGTGTCGTCAACGTCGCCAAGGGCGGCGGCGCGTTCGGCGCGGCGGCGTTCGTCGGGGTGTTCGCGTTCATCTTTCTGAGCTTCGCCGTCGTCTACGGCATTCACGCGCTCGGTTTGGGTGTCGCCTGGAGCTTCCTGATCGTCGGCGGTTTCTATCTGCTGCTCGCGGGCGGTCTCGCCGCGTACGGCATCAAGTCCTTCAAGCAGGTGCGTCCTCCGGCGCGGACGATCGCCACCACCAAGGACACGGTCACGGCCCTGAAGAACGTCGGCTGAGCGACCGCGGTCGACCGCGGCGCCAACCACCGCCGCGCCGCCGCACGAGATCGGCGCGGCGGGACATCGGTATCGACGCGACGTGACATCGACATCGGTGTCGGGTGGCGTCGACATCGACAAAAAGGCCACGGCACCGAAAGCGCGATTGTGGAGTGTGCAACCCTGCTCGGCATGACGGTTCCCGAGAGCACCGTGGTCAACGTGGCCGGGCCCTGGACGCACCGCGACATCGCCGCCAACGGCGCGCGGTTCCACATCGCCGAACTGGGCGAGGGGCCGGTCGTGTTGTTGCTGCACGGCTTCCCGGAGTTCTGGTGGACGTGGCGCCACCAGATGGAGGCCCTGGCCCGGGCCGGATACCGCGCCGTGGCGATGGATCTGCGCGGCTACGGCGGCAGCGACCGCACCCCGCGCGGCTACGACCCGATCACCCTCGCGCTCGACGTGACCGGGGTGATCCGCTCACTCGGCGAGCCCGACGCGATCGTGGTCGGTCACGACCTGGGCGCCTATCTGGGGTGGACGGCCGCCGTGTTGCGGCCCAAGGTCGTCCGGCGCCTGGTGGCGGTGTCCATGCCGCACCCCCGCCAACTGCGCAGCGCCCTGCTGACGGATCGTCGACAGATGGCCGCCAGCTCGCACGTCTTCGGCTTCCAGCGGCCGTGGGTGCCCGAACGCTCCCTGATCCGCGACGGCGCCGCGACCGTCGGCGACATGCTGCACGCGTGGTCGGCTCCCGGGTGGCCCGACGAGGAGACCACCCGGCGCTATCGGCAGGCCATGCTGGTGCCCGGCACGGCTCACTGCGCGGCCGAGCACTACCGGTGGCTGATCCGTTCGATCCCGCGCCCGGACGGCATCCAGTACTCGATCCGGATGAAGGCGCCCGTCGAGGTGCCGACCCTGCACCTGCACGGCGCGCTCGACCCGGTGATCCTGCCCCGCACGGCCGCGGGCTCGGGACGCTACGTGGAGGCGCCGTATCGCTGGCGGCTCCTGGAGGGCGTCGGTCACTTCCCACACGAGGAACAACCGGCGGTGTTCACCGAGGAACTTCTGGGTTGGTTGAAGGACCCGGAACCCGAACGCTGAAGTTCCGACAGTCGTTTCGCCCCTTTGTTGTGCGATCTTGACAGGTATATCCGACACATCGGCACAGATCGCCCCAGGGGGGTCGGGCGTTGATTTCCGAGCCGCCGAATCGGCGAGATTACTCCGTCGGTGTGCCGGGTAGGCGCCCCCCTATGAGCCGGATGTACAACGCTCCGAGCATGGTGGCGGGGGCCGGGGACACCCGGTCGGAGACGGCAGAGAACCTCATGGTTGATATCGGTACCCCTGGCCCGCACGGATTCGAGGCCGGCCCGCGTGCGTTCGAACACAGGCGAGGGGCGCCCGTCGGCGCGGTTGCCGACCGGGGGGATCATTTTCCCGGATTGGTGGGGATACTGCGTCGACGAGCACGCTGGTTGACGTTGCGGCTGCGCTTCCCGCGATGACACACCGGTCGTCGAATTCGTGATTGTCGCCTGATCGTCCTTTTTCGGTTTCTCGGATGTCGCGTTTCACGCAAAGGTCGTGAACCACAAAAGGGCGATCGTGGCGATCATCATCACGGGCACCAGGACCAGCGTCTCGACGCGGTTTCCGGTCCGGCTGACGAGAGCGACCTCGAAGCGGGTGCCCAATGGCCACAGCAGCGGTATCCCCTGCTTGGTCAGGAAGTCGCCGAGCAGGTGTGCGACGCAGCCCAGGACGATCACCATCGGTAGCCAGTCGGGTGCCGACGGCATCCAGTGGTCGACCACCGCGGTACCGCCGCCCGCGAGCGCGACGATGGTGATCCACGACGCGAGCCCCTTGCCCGGCGGACAGATGTTCAGCGCCCGCAGCGCGAGCGCGAGCAGCAGGAAGACCACCGAGAGCGTGAAGGGCCGCCCCAACCGCTGCACCCCCGCGAAGGTCAGCAGCCCGGCCAGGACCACGAAGGCGATCGAATGCGTCGCGTGTCGGTGCCCGCCGGAGACCTTCGCGACGAACCCGCACACCGCCTTCGACACGGGACCCAGGAAGTTGGCGATCGTGCCGTTGTGGTGGTCGAGGTCGGGCAACAGCGCCGCGCCCGCCGTCAGGAACGTGCCGATCACGATCTCGGAGGCCGACAGGTGGTTGTGCCACAACTGCTGCGGCAGCGTGGGCCCCGCCGCCGCGAAGGCCAGCGCCCCACTCACCGCGTGCGAATGCCCGAGCATTGCCCCACCCCGCCCTGCCGCAACGACCCACCCGTTCGGACGTTCGGACGTCTGCCCCGGGGGGTGGTGATCATGCGTCACATGGCGCAGCTCTGCGTGTCCACCGCCTTGTCGCTCGCGGCGCCCGCGTCGGCGTCCGCGCGTACCTCCTCGACGGTGAGCGCGTAGCCCGTGGAGTCGTCGTCGAGCGACTTGGCGAAGATGACGCCCGCGACCTTGCCGTCGGGCGAGATCAGCGGTCCGCCGGAGTTGCCCTGGCGCACCTTCGCGAACAGCGAGTAGACGTCACGGCTGACCGTGCCGCGCTTGTAGATGTCCGGACCGCCGGCCTGGATCCGCGCCCGCACCCGCGCGGCCTCGACGTGGAAGCCGCCGTTTTCCGGGAAGCCGACCACGATCGCGTCCGCGCCGCTGTTCACCTTCGGCTCGAACTGCAACGGAGTCGCCTTGAGCCCGGGCACCTTGAGCACCGCGATGTCGCGCTTCCAGTCGTAGAGCACGACCTCGGCCTGATACTCGCGGCCCTCGCCGCCGATCTGCACGGTGGGCTTCCTGACCCCGCCGACCACATGGGCGTTGGTCATCACCCGCTGCGGGGCGTACACGAAGCCCGAACCCTCGATGACCTTGCCGCAGCTCTTCGCGGTGCCGACGATCTTGACGATGCTGTTCCTGGTCTCCTGCACCGCCGGCATCGACAGCAGCCGCGGATCCGGCGGCGGGACCTGGGGGATGTCCTCGCGGACGAACGGGCTGAAGACCTGCGGGAAGCCGTTGCGGTCGAGCAGGTTCCCGAACGACGAGAACCACGTGTCCGCACCCTGCGGCAACACCTTCTGCACGCCCCCGAGCACCTGGGACGAGCGCACCTCGCGCGAGACGGTGGGCATCGACGCGCCCGCCACCGACGAGCCGATCAGCCACACCACGATCAGCAGCGCGCACACGCTCACGATCGAACCGCCCGCCGCGTCCACCAGCCGGGCCGGCCGCCAAGTGACGTACTTGCGCAGCCGGTTGCCCGCCGCGGTGGTCAGCGCCTGAAACGCCGTCGCGAGCACGAGCACGACACAGATCGCCGCGATCGAGGGGCCCAGACCCGGGTCGAAGCGGTCGAGCAGCGACGGAACGAGCCACATGCCCAGCACGCCGCCACCGATGAAGCCCAGGAACGACAACACGCCGACGATGAAGCCCTGCCGGTATCCGGAGATGGCGAAGGCGACCGCGGCGGCGATCAGCAACAGGTCCAGGACATTCACGCGATCACGTTCTCACGGGCGAGGCCGCGCTGTCCGCAGCCGTGCGGATCGGTGGCACGGCGATGACAAGGCTGTGTCCGAAGACCTCGACGGCGCGGGGGTCGGCGGCGGTCTCCTACGGTCGGCCGCCGCCCGCCCCTCAGTCCTCGACGGTCGGCTCGGAGGCGGTCTCCTCATAGCGGTCGAAGCCGCGTCGGGCCAACCTGCTCTCGGTCTCCGACAACGTGACCTCGCGCCGGGTGTCCCACGGACGCTCCCAACCCGTGTAGTGCAGCACGCGGTCGATCAGCCCCGCGGTGAAGCCCCACACCACGAGGTCGTGCACCAGGAACGCGGGTCCCAGGTGACCACCGGGGTGCCGCAGGCGGGCCCGGTTGGCGGGATCGGCGAGATCGGCGATGGACACCCGCAGCACTCGGGCGACCTCTTCGGGCGCCCCGGGGGCGACCTCGCTCTCGTGTTGCCACCACGCGAGTACGGGCGTCACGACGAAGTCGCTGATCGGGATGTACAGATCGGGCAGTCGGCCGAACACCCGTACTCCGCTGGGGTCCAGGCCGACCTCCTCCTGCGCCTCGCGCAGCGCGGTCCCCTCGGGGCCGTCGTCGCCCGGGTCCACCGAACCACCCGGGAAGGCGGGTTGGCCGGCGTGCGAGCGCAGTGTCGCGGCGCGTTGGAGCAGCAGCAGATCGGGGCCGTCGGGGCCCTCGCCGAACAACATCAGCACCGCGGACCGTCGGCCACCCTCGGCCGGCGGCAGGAAGCGGCTCAGTTGCTCCGGGCTGATCGACTCGGCGGCCCGCGCGACCGGGCGCAGCCACTCCGGCAGTTCGGCTTCGGCCCAGATCTCGATTCCGGTCCCGGTTCGGGTCACCCGGCGTCCTCCTCGTTGTTCGACGCGCCCGGGTCACTCGGGACGTCTTTCGCCGCGTTTCGGGTCGGGCCCTTCGTCGTATCTTTCGCCACGGCGAGCACGGGCAGCGCCGGCGGCTTGAGCCGCTGGCCCGGCTGCCCGGCCATCTCGTACTTGAGCAGGGCCTTGGCCTTGACCGGATCCGTCTCGCCCTCGCCGTAGGCCGGGCACAACGGCGCGATCGGACACGCCCCACAGGCCGGCTTGCGGGAGTGGCAGACCCGGCGGCCGTGGAAGATCACCCGGTGCGAGAGCACCGTCCAGTCCTTGCGCGGGAACAACGCCGCGACGTCCTTCTCGACCTTGATCGGGTCCTCGTCGGTGGTCCAGCCGAAGCGCCGGGCAAGCCGGCCGAAGTGCGTGTCCACGGTGATGCCCGGGACGTCGAACACCTCGCCCAGGACCACGTTGGCCGTCTTGCGGCCCACTCCGGGCAGGGTGACCAGGTCGGCGAGCTTGCCGGGCACCTCGCCGTCGAAGCGCTCCAGGAGGGCCTGCGAGAGGCCGACCACCGAGCGGGTCTTGGCCCGGAAGAAGCCGGTCGGCTGGATGATCGACTCCAACTCGGCGGGCTGGGCCGCGACCATCGCGGCGGCGTCGGGGTAGCGCGCGAACAGCGCCGGCGTCACCGTGTTGACCCGCCGGTCGGTGGTCTGCGCGGACAGGACGACCGCGACGAGCAGTTGGAACGCGTCGCCGTAGTCGAGTTCACAATGCGCGCCCGGATATATCTCGCCGAGTTCGCGATTGATCCGCCGGGCGCGCCGCACGAGTGCGGTGCGCGACTCCTCTTTCGCCGCCTTCGCGGTACGCCGCGGCTTGCGCGGGGCGGTCTCCGTCACGTTGCTGGGCACCCGGCCAGAGTACGCAGACGGGCGGGGCGTACGGTCGAGCAGTCCGCGCACGAATGATCACTGGTGTGACATGTCCGGTTACTGGGGATCCGCCCGTTCGTGATTCAGGACACCCCGCGTAATGATTGCAGTGGCACGTGCGTCAGACTGTGACCGATCGCACTGTTTGACCGTCCGGCATCATGGTTTCGACCAGGCCGGCCTAGGAGGAACCTCGTGGACGACGTTTTGCAGCGGGCTCCGCTGTTCGCGGCGCTCGAAGATGAGGATGCCGCCGAGCTGCGGGCCTCCATGACGGAGGTCGCGCTCGAGCGTGGCGACTCGCTCTTCCACGAAGGCGACCCGGGTGACCGGCTTTACGTGGTGATCGAGGGCAAGATCAAGCTGCACCGCAGCTCCAACGACGGTCGCGAGAACATGCTCGCGGTGCTCGGCCCGGGAGAGATGTTCGGCGAGCTCTCGCTGTTCGACCCGGGACCGCGTACGGCGACCGCCACCGCGCTGACCGATGTGCGTCTGCTCGGTCTGGGCCACTCCGACCTGCAGCCGTGGCTCACGGGTCGGCCCAAGGTCGCGGCGGCGCTGCTGCGCGCGATAGCCCGTCGACTGCGGCGGACCAACGAGAGCCTGGGCGACCTGGTCTTCTCCGACGTCCCCGGACGTGTCGCCAAGGCGCTCCTCGACCTGTCCCGCCGCTTCGGCGTGCCGGCCGACGAGGGCATCCACGTCGCCCACGACCTGACCCAGGAAGAGCTGGCTCAGCTGGTCGGCGCCTCCCGGGAGACGGTCAACAAGGCCCTGGCCGACTTCGCCAGCCGAGGGTGGCTGCGGTTGGAGGCCCGCGCGGTGGTCCTGATGGACGTCGAACGCCTCTCCCGCCGCTCGCGGTAGCCGTTTCCGTACGCACCTGTGGGCCCGCCGGTTCTCCGGCGGGCCCACAGTGCGTACGGGCCGAGGTGTCGGCGGGCCGAACCGTCGACCGGGCGAGGAGCCCGCGGGCTCAGGTGTCGGCGCGCTCGGCCAGATACTCCAGTTGGGCCCGTACCGACAGCTCGGCGGCCCACCACAGGGAGCGGTCCACGTTCGCGTAGACGTGCGCGACCACCTCCGGCGCGGTGGTGATGCCTGCGGCCACCGCAGCCTCCACCTGGGCCAACCTGGCCGCGCGGTGGGCCAGGTAGAAGTCGAGCACCCCCGCCGCGTCGTCCAGGATCGGGCCGTGCGCGGGCAACACCGCGCCGATCTCGCCGGTCTCGGCGAGCGCGCGCAGCCGGCGCAGCGAGTCCAGGTAGTCGCCGAGCTTGCCGTCGGGATGCGCGACCACCGTCGTGCCGCGGCCGAGCACGGTGTCGCCGGTGATCAGGAACCGGTCCTCGGCGACCACGAAGCACACCGAGTCACCCGAATGGCCGGGAGTGGCCAGCACGCGCAGGTCCAGGCCGCCGTCGTCGATCACGTGACCGTCGGTCAGGTCCTCGCCGCCGTAGCGCCACTGTGGATCGACCGCGTGCACGATCGCGCCGGTGAGTGCCTTGAGTCCGGCGACGCCGGCGGAGTGGTCGGGGTGCCCGTGGGTGAGCAGGATGCGCCCGACCCGGCGTCCGTCGGCCTCGACCGCGGCGACGATCGCGCGCAGGTGGCCCGCGTCGTCGGGGCCCGGGTCGATCACGACCGCGGTGTCGGATCCGGGTTCGGCCACGATCCAGGTGTTGGTGCCGTCGAGCGACATCGCGCTCGGATTGGGCGCGAGCAGACACGTCACCCGTTCGCTCGCCGCCCCGCCGATGCTCGCGCGGGGGTTGCCGGGCAGGGGCTGTGCGTTCATGGTCGCCATCCTGTACCCATCCTGTTCACCGGAGCCGTTCACCCGTGCTGTTCACGTGTGCCGCCCATCCGTGCCGTCCCCCTGCGCCGTTTGTGGCCGGTTCCTCATCCGAGGCCGAACGGATCGGGGATACCCGGCCATTCGAGCACGAGGCGGTCGCCGTCGAACCGGCCGGTGGCCATGATCGGGGTGATCTCGCGACTCGTCGAGGCGGCGAGGGCCGCCGCCGCGTCGGGCAGTTCGGCCAGGTGACGCAGCGTGTCGATGGTGGGCGGAAGCATCGCCATCTCCTGCGCCTTGTGCTGCGCGAGGGCGTCGACGGGGCGGGCCCAGGTCACTCGGTCCGCCTCGCCGGACACGTCGCGCGTGCGCTGACCCCGCGGCAGGGCCGCGACGAAGAACCAGGTGTCGTAGCGCCGGTCCTCGAACTCCGGAGTGATCCAGCGCGCCCACGCGCCGAGCAGGTCGGAACGCAGTACGAGGTCGCGGCGCTCCAGGAACTCGGTGAGCGTCTGCTCGCGCGCGACCAGGGCCGCGCGGTCGGCCTCCCAGTCGTCGCCGGTGGTGTCGGACACGACGGTGTCCGCGTCGGGGCCCGCGAGCAGGACCCCGGACTCCTCGAAGGTCTCGCGGACGGCCGCGCACACGATCGCGCGGGCGTCCGAGGCGCTGGTGCCGAATCGCTTCGCCCAGGCGGCGGGCTCCGGGCCGGCCCAGGCCACCGAGTGGTCCGCGTCGCGCGGGTCCACACCACCGCCCGGGAAGGCGTACATGCCCGCCGCGAACTTCATCGTGGTGTGCCGGCGGAGGAGGTATGCCTGCGGCCCGTTCGGACGCTCGCGCAGGAGCACCACGGTCGCCGCCCGGCGAGGGGGGTTGGGCTCGGCCTCGCCGGCCATGATCGCGCGGGCTCGCGTCACCCAGGACTTCGGCAGGCCGGCCGCCGCGTTGTCCGACGGCGGGCTGGTACGGGTGCTCCCCGGCTGCGTGCTCTCCGATTGCGCCATGGGCCGGATCGTACGCCTGACCGTGTCAAGTTCCATCCCCGGCCCACAAGCGATCGAACCCGACCCACAACGGGTCGGGTTCGATCGTCCGTGCTGTCTCTCGCGTGTTCTCGCCTGCGCCGGCTCGCAGGTGCGCTGTCACGCAGGTGCGCCGGCTCGCAGCCGCGCGGGTACACCGTCGCGCCGGTTCATCGTCGCGCCGGCGGAGGGAATCGGTCAGACGACCTCGACGAGGATCTCCACCTCGACGGGGGCGTCCAGCGGCAGCACCGCCACGCCGACCGCGCTGCGGGCGTGCCGACCGGCCTCGCCGAAGACCTCGCCGAGCAGTTCGCTCGCGCCGTTGATCACGCCGGGCTGGCCGGTGAAGTCCGGTGCGCTGGCCACGAAGCCGACGACCTTGACCACCCGGCGGACCAGGGACAGGTCGCCGAGTTCGGACTTGACCGCCGCGAGCGCGTTGAGCGCGCACTGGCGGGCGAGCTGCTTGGCCTCCTCGGCGGTGACCTCGGCGCCGACCTTGCCGGTCGCGGGCAGCTTGCCGTCGATCATCGGGAGTTGGCCCGAGGTGTGGATGTAGTTGCCGGTGCGGATCGCCGGCACATAGGCGGCGACCGGCGGCACCAGGCCGGGCAGGGTCAGGCCCAGCTCGGTGAGGCGCTGTTCGGGGTGTACTTCGGTCACTGCGCCGCCACCTGCTTCGCGCGCTTCATGTAGGCCACCAGGCTCTCCGGGTTCGGGCCGGGTACGACCTGCACGAGCTCCCAGCCGTCGTCGCCCCAGTTGTCCAGGATCTGCTTGGTCGCGTGAACCAACAGGGGGACGGTCACGTATTCCCACTTCGTCATGTGTGGAGACTTTAGACGCAGACGTCCGGTGGTTCGACGGGGCGCCACGCCACCGGGCTGGAGAGCACCATCGTGCTGGACGGTTTGCCGTGGTCGGCGAGCCGGTCGATCAACGCCTGGAAGTCCTGCATCGTCGCCACCGCGACCATCAACAGGCAGCAGGCGTCGCCGGTGACCCGGTGCACCTGCAATACCTCGGGCCACTCGCGCACGGTGTCCGCGTCGCGGCGCAGCAGGCAGCTCGGGCCGTAGCAACTCATCCGCACGAGCGCGACCACCGCGCGCCCGGCCGCCGCCGGGTCGACGTGCGCGTGATAGCCGGTGATGACGCCGGCTCGCTCCAGCCGGCGCACCCGGGTGGCGACCGCGGGCGCGGAGAGGTTGATCCGCCGGGACAGTTCGTTGAGCGAGGTCCGGGCGTCGCGTTGTAGCTCCGCGAGCAATCCGCGGTCGATCGCGTCCATGTCGGTCCCTTGTTCACGGTTGTGAGGTCGTGCCCCCCGACACGTTGCGATCGTAATTCCAAACGATCCCAGGAGTGTTCGACGGCCATTCCCAACCGAACGGTCGCACGATTTCATATGGTCATTCCACGCCGGGACCCTCGGGCCCTTCGGGGTGAACCGAGGCCCGAAGGCCGAGCGCCGCCCCGTATTCCGGCACGCACGTCAGCGCGCCGCATCGCCGCGCACGAACCGGAGGTGCTTCGCGATGGCGCGCATGGGCGCACGCGTACACAACCGGCAAGCGCGACATCGTGGAGCTCGGCGCGGTCCGAACGGACATCTGCGAGCGCCGGACACGGTGGCGCGAGCGACATCTTGCGGCCACACTTCGAGCGCTGGGAAACCGGCCGGGCGCAGGCGGCTCGGCCGGAGCATCTTGGTTGGGCAGACCGTACGCGTGCGCGTTTTTCCCGAATTGTGGACCATGCGCACCTTGGTCGAACCATCGAAGGCCGAATCATCGAAAGCTGGTGGGGCATGTCCGATTCCTTGCTGAACGTCGTCGCCGACGGTTCGTCGGCTCACCTCTCGTCCTTTCGAACCCGAGCCGCGGAACTCGACGCGGCCGATCCGTTGGCGCACGTGCGCGAACGGTTCCTGCTGCCGACCGGGGTGATCTACCTCGACGGCAACTCGCTCGGCGCGCTGCCCGCAGCCGTACCCGAGGCCCTGAACGACGCCGTGCACCGGCAGTGGGGCACCGACCTGATCCGCTCGTGGAACGCCAACGGCTGGTGGGAGGCCCCGGCCCGGATCGGCGACTCGATCGGCGCCATCGTCGGCGCCGCCCCCGGCCAGGTGGTCTGCGGCGACTCCACGTCGGTCCAGATCTTCAACGCGATCACGAGCGCGTTGCGGATGCGGCCGGGGCGCACCGTGGTCCTGGCCGACCCCGACAGCTTCCCGACCGACCTGTATCTGGCCGACTCGGTCGCGAACCTGCTCGGCGCCGAGGTTCGCCGGGTACCGGTGGCCGACGTCGCCGGCGTGTTGCGCGCCGAGGGCGACGCGGTCGCGGTGATCGCGTACAACCACGTCGACTACCGCAGCGGCGAACTGCGGGACATGCGCGGCCTCACCGCCGCGGCGCACGACGCGGGCGCGCTGGCGATGTGGGACCTGTGCCACTCCGCGGGCGCGTTCCCCGTCGACCTCGACGCCAACGCCGTCGACCTGGCGGTGGGCTGCGGCTACAAGTACCTGTCCGGCGGTCCGGGCGCGCCGGCGTTCGTCTACGTCGCCGAGCGCCATCTCGCGGACTTCGCACCGGCCCTGACCGGCTGGCACGGACACGCGAACCCGTTCGGCATGGAGGCGGGGTACACCCCCGCCCCCGGCATCGAGCGGGCCCGGATCGGCACGCCGCCGCTGCTGTCGATGCTCGCGCTGGAGGCCGCGCTGGGCGCGTACGAGGGCGTGGACATGCGGGCCGTGCGGGCCAAGGGCCTCGCGTTGACCGACCTGTTCATCGAGTGTGTGCACGCGCTCGGCCTGGAGACGCTCACCCCGGCCGAGCACGCGCGGCGCGGCAGTCAGGTCGCGGTTCGCCACCTCGACCCGCACGCGGTGATGGCGGCACTGATCGACCGCGGCGTGATCGGCGACGTCCGACCGCCCGACGTGCTGCGGTTCGGCTTCAATCCGCTCTACATCGGATACGCCGACGTCGTGGAAGCGGCGCGACTCCTCGGGGACATCCTGGAGACGAAGGCGTACGAGGACGCGCGTTACGCCGTTCGGGCGACGGTGACGTGACTCGGGTCACCAGTGGGGGATCACCTCCGACCCCACGGGGACCGGGTCGTTAGGCTCGACTCGTGAGTTTGGGTGCGCGGTCACACGAGTCCGGGTTTTCCGCCCATGCGCCCGTATGGGGCAAGCCGACGGGGGCAGGTATCCGGGCATGCCGCGCACCCGCAACGACCGCCGTCCCGGCCGTCTCGGTCGGACCCGTTGGACGGACACGATGACGACGAGAGCGGCGGGCGCCCGCACGACCGACGACGCACGAGCGAACGACGACGCCGACGCGATCGACGACGCCCGAACGATCGACGACCCACCCCTCGTCGAGGATGCGCGCTTCGACGACGGGCACGGCGATTGGGAAGGTGTGCGCCTGCACGTCGTCAGCGGCAAGGGCGGCACCGGCAAGACCACCGTGGCCGCCGCCCTTGCGCTGGCGCTCGCCTCGGGCGGGCGCCGGACGCTGCTGGTCGAGGTCGAGGACCGCCAGGGCATCGCCCAGCTCTTCGACTGCCCGCACCTGCCCTACGAGGACCGCAAGATCGCGACGGCCCCCGGCGGCGGCGAGGTGTACGCACTCGCGATCGACCCGGAAGAGGCCCTGCTCGAATACCTCGACATGTTCTACCACCTGGGTCGGGCCGGAAAGGGCCTCAAGAAGCTGGGCGCGATCGACTTCGCCACCACGATCGCGCCGGGCCTGCGCGACGTCCTGCTCACCGGCAAGGCGTGCGAGTCGGCCCGACGGCGGGTGCAGGGCCGATTCGCCTACGACGCGGTGGTCATGGACGCGCCGCCCACCGGCCGCATCGCGCGCTTCCTCAACGTCAACACCGAGGTCGCCGGGCTGGCCAGGTTCGGTCCGATCCACACCCAGGCCGAGGCGGTGATGGGCGTGATCCGCTCCCCGCAGACCGCCGTACACCTGGTCACGCTGCTGGAGGAGATGCCGGTCCAGGAGACCGTGGACGGTGTCGCCGAGCTGCGCGCGTCGGGGCTGCCCACCGGCGGCGTCGTGATCAACATGGCCCGGCCGCCGTTGCAGGCCGAGGACGAGAGCGACACCGGGCGACGGCTCACCCCCGAACTCCTGGAGGCGGGCTTGGTCGCCGGCGGCATCAAGCCCACCCGGCCCCTGGTCACCGCGCTGCTCTCGGAGGCCGACGAACACGCGAGCCGCATCGAACTGGAGAGCACGGGACGCGCGCTGGTGCGCGGCCTGGACGTGCCGGTCTACGAACTGCCGCTGCTCGCCGAGGGCATGGATCTGGGCGGTCTGTACCGGCTGGCCGAAGCACTGCGCGAGCAGGGGATGGCATGAACAGGCTGGAGATAGACGAACTGATCGACGACCCGGGCACCCGCATCCTGGTGTGCTGCGGCTCCGGCGGCGTCGGCAAGACCACCACCGCCGCGGCGCTCGGCCTGCGCGCGGCCGAACGCGGGCGCGACGTGGTCGTGTTGACCATCGACCCCGCGCGCCGGCTCGCCCAGTCGATGGGCCTGACCGAACTCGACAACACCCCCCGCCGGGTCGTCGACGTCGACGAGAGCAAGGGCGGCAGCCTGCACGCCATGATGCTCGACATGAAGCGTACGTTCGACGAGATCGTCGAACAGCACGCCGACCGCGAGCGGGCGCAGCAGATCCTCGACAACCCGTTCTACCAATCGCTGTCCTCCAGCTTCGCCGGCACGCAGGAATACATGGCGATGGAGAAGCTCGGCCAGTTGCACGCGACCGGCGAGTGGGACCTGATCGTCGTCGACACTCCGCCCAGCCGCTCCGCCCTCGACTTCCTCGACGCCCCCCAGCGCCTCGGTTCGTTCCTCGACGGTCGGCTCATCCGGATACTGTCCGCTCCGGCCAAGGTGGGCGGACGCGGCGCCCTCAAGTTCCTGTCGGCGGGCATGGGTTTGATGACGGGCGCGCTCAGCAAGGTCGTCGGCACGCACCTGCTCACCGACATCCAGACCTTCGTGGCCGCGCTGGACACGACGTTCGGCGGCTTCCGCAAGCGCGCCGACGCCACCTACAAACTGCTTCAGGCCCGAGGCACGTCGTTTTTGGTGGTCGCGGCGCCCGAGAAGGACGCGCTGCGCGAAGCCGCGTACTTCGTCGACCGACTGGGCACCGAGCGCATGCCGCTGGCCGGCCTCGTACTCAACCGCGTACACGCCACCCGCGCCGGCCGACTGTCGGCCGAGCGCAGCCTGGCCGCGGCCGAGGCCCTCGCGGAACGCGCCGACGGCGAGTCGGAGCAGCCCGCGGACCCGGTCGGCGACGACGCCCTGCGCCCCGCCGACCTGCGCCTGGTCGCGGGACTGCTGACGTTGCACGCCGAACGGCTTCGCGTGATCGACCGGGAGGAGCGCACGCGCACGCGCTTCACCTCGATCCACCCCGAGGTGCGGGTGGCCGAGGTTCCGGCTCTACCCGGTGACGTGCACGACCTGGCCGGCCTGCGCGTCATCGGCGAGAGTCTGGGGACGGGCTGACCGGGGCCGCCGTGCTCGGCGACTCGGCCGACTCGTCGGTACTCGGCGGGACCCTTTGCCACCTTGCCGACTCGTCGGCAGGCCGCCACCTCCTCGCCACCTTGCCGACTCGTCGGCACTCGGCGACTCGTCACCGCGCGGGGACTCGTCACCACCGCACCGGGACCCGGGCCTGACTCCCGGCCCCGGCGGGTCGTGACCTGCGGGCGCTCGTACGTCCTCGGACTTGCGCGGTCCTGGGACCCTCGGGCGCCGCGTCGTGCGAGCGGTGGTGTGGGCTCAGCCGGCGACGCGATACTCCTCGTCTCCGTGGATGTCCCGCTCGTACTCCTCGCGGGCGGTCTCAAGCAGTCGACGCCACGAGGTGATCAGCGGCCGACGGCGCAACAACGCGCGCCGCTCCCGCTCGGTCATGCCGCCCCAGACGCCGAACTCCACCCGGTTGTCGAGTGCGTCGGCCAGGCACTCGGTGCGGACCGGGCAGCCGGTGCACACCGCTTTGGCCCGGTTCTGTGCGGCCCCCTGTACGAACAACTCGTCCGGATCCGTACTCCGGCAAGCGGCTTGCGTGCTCCAGTCGGTAACCCAGCTCATGCTGGTGCCGTCCTCTCCCGATTTTCGAGGCTCCCCCAACGGCGGCGACGGGAATTCCCGTCGCCAAGCAGGACGGTACGAAACCCTGGGCACGCGCAACAGCCCCTGCGCGGGCGGTCATCGATGGCCCGGAAGGACTATGCGCAAATATGGACCCACCCGTCCGGGTGAATGCTCTTGCGTTTCCGGTCGCGGCCTCACTCAGAAGGAGGCACGTCGCTCACACGGAGGCGCGGAAGCGCGGCAAAAATCCGACATCCAGCCACATTCACTCTAAAGAGTGGAATGTGTGAGGGCAGCAATCCCTCGGCCGCATGGCAAGCTTAGGCGAAGTGCCTTGCCCGTGCGCGGTGTTTCGGCACGTAGGGTGTCGTCCATGGCCCGAACTTCCTCCGGCTCGGCCCGCCCGAAACGCGGTCCCTCCCGTCCCCGGTCCGCCATGGGCTTCGCGGGACGACTGTCCGCCTTCGTGGGGGCGAGCGTCCTCGCGGGTGCCCTGGTCGCGGGAATCGCGCTGCCGTTCGTGGGTGGCTTCGGCCTCTCCGCGAAGGCGGCGTCGGAAAACTTCGACGACCTGCCCAGCGATCTGGACCAACCCTTCCTGTCGCAGCCGTCGTACATCCTCGATTCCGAGGGCAACCAGCTCGCGATGGTCTACGACCGTTACCGCATCCTGGTCACCCACGACCAGATCGCACCGATCATGCGCCAGGCGATCGTGGCGATCGAGGACTCGCGCTACTACGAGCACGGTCCGATCGACCTCAAGGGCACCCTGCGCGCACTGATGCGCAACCAGCAGTCGGGTGGCAACGGAACCAAGCAAGGCGGTTCCAGCCTCACCCAGCAGTACGTCAAGAACATCTTCGTGGAGGAGGCCGGCGACGACCCGGCCGCGGTCGCCAAGGCTCAGGCCCAGGAGATCTCCCGCAAGATCAAGGAACTCAAGTACGCGATCGGCCTCGAACAACGGCTGTCGAAGGACGAGATCCTGACCCGGTATCTCAACATCACCTTCTTCGGCCGCCAGGCCTACGGCGTGGAGGCGGCGTCACAGCGCTACTTCAGCAAGCACGCCCAGGACCTGACCCTGCCCGAGGCGGCCACCCTGGCCGGCATCGTGCAGGCGCCCTCCGCGTTCGACCCGATCGGCTACCCCGTGGCCGCCCGGGACCGACGCAACATCGTGCTCCAGCGGATGGTCGAGGTGCAGGTCATCTCGCAGGCCGAGGCCGACGTGGCCAAGGCGACCGAGTTGAACCTCAAGACCCAACCGTTGCCCAACGGCTGCATCACCGCCGACAAGCTCGACGGCTCCGCGTTCTTCTGCGACTACGTCGAACGGGTGGTCAAGAACGACCCGGCGTTCGGCAAGACGAAGGACGAGCGCAACCAGTTGTGGCGTGAGGGTGGCCTTCGGATCACCACCACGTTGGACCGAAAGGCCCAAAAGTCGGCCTACGCCGCCGCAACCAAGGGCGTACTCCAAACGGACCGGGTCGCGGACTCCGTCGTGATGGTCGAACCGGGCACCGGCAGGATCAAGGCGATGGCCCAGAGTCGGCCGTACGGCTTCGCCGACGACGAGACCACGCTCAACTTCGCCGTCGACAACGCGATGGGTGGGTCGACCTTCGGGTTCCAGACCGGCTCGACCTTCAAGCCGATAACCGCTGCGGCGGCGTTGGAAAGCGGCATGAAGGTCGATCAGGAGTATTCGACCGACGCGAAGATCGACATGCGGAAGGAGAAATTCCGGACGTGTGACAAACCGACCATGGACCCGAAGTTCGAGCCGGAGAACGAGAGCAAGAACGAGGTCGGCACCTGGAACATGCAGACCGCGCTGGAGAAGTCGATCAACACGTACTTCGTCCTGCTGTCCAAGGACACCGGACTGTGCCCGATCGCGACTCTGGCCGACCAACTCGGCGTGCACGCGGGCGACGGCAAGCCGCTCCTGCAGGTCGGCAGCATGACGCTCGGCTCGAACACGGTCGCGCCGATGAACATGGCGGCCGCGTACGCGGCGTTCGCCTCGCGGGGCGTCTACTGCGCGCCGATCGCGGTCACCGAGGTGGCCAAGCTCGACGGCACCAAGTTGTCGGTGCCGCAGGCCGGCTGCAAGCAGGTGATGAAGCAGTCCACCGCCGACACGATCAACACCCTGCTCAAGGGCGTGATGGAGGACGGCACCGGCGTCCAGGCCGGGCTCACGGACCGCGACAACGCCGGCAAGACCGGTACCACCGACTCCCGCTTCGCGGCCTGGTTCGTCGGCTACACGCCGAACCTGTCCACCGCAGTGTGGGTCGGCGGTCCCAAGACCAACATCGTGATGAAGGACATCCGGATCGGCGGGGTCACCTACGACAAGGTCTTCGGCGGCGCGGTTCCCGGGCCGATCTGGAAGAACGCCATGTCGGGTGCGCTCAAGGGCCTGGACGACCCGAAATTCGTCAACCCGCCCGCGGGCACGATCCCGAGCAAGCCGGATCCGCGCAAGCGCGACGACAAGGGTGACAAGGGCGACAAGCCGGACCAGAACCGCCCGCCGACGACGCGTGACCCGCGAACGCCGGCGAGCAACGCCCCGACGACGCCGGGTCGACCGCAGTTCCCCACCAGGGCGCCCGACCCTCCGCGCACGCAGGATCCGCCGGGTGGCGGGGACAGCGGGGACACTGGGGGCGGGGGTACTGGGGGTGGCGGCGGGCACACACCCGATCCTCCGCAGAACACCACGCCGCCCGGCGGCGGGGGGTCCACGGGGCAGCCGACGAAACCACCGCCGTCGCACACGCGTCCGCCGGGGTGGGACGACTGAGTGAGTCGACTGACTGGGACGAGTGGTCGAGCGCTTCGGTGAGAACCGCTTGAGCCGGATTCTCTCTTTCCCTCTTTCCCTCTTCTCTCGTCCATGAGATCAAGACGCGACGATGGCGGTGCATCCCGATTCGGGACGCACCGCCATCGTCTTTCGTCAGGTGTGACCGGTCGGCCGGTCGGCCGGCCGGCCGGCCGGCGGGGTCAGGTGCCGAGCTGCGACTTGATCTCGGCGGCGATCCGGCCGCCTTCGGCCCTGTCCCCGACCTTGGGCCGGACGACCTTCATGACCTGGCCCATCGCCTGCGGACCACTCGCCCCGGTCGTCGCAATCGCGTCCGCGACGATCACCTTGAGCTCGTCGTCGGACAGTGGCGCGGGCAGATAGGCCGCGAGGACCTCACCCTCGGCCCGCTCTCGAGCGGCGGACTCGGTGCGGCCGCCGGTCTCGAAGGCCTCGGCCGCCTCACGACGCTTCTTCGCCTCGCGCACGACGACCTTGAGGACCTCGTCGTCGGACAGCTCACGGGCCTGCTTGCCCGCTACCTCCTCGTAGGCGACCGCGCTCAGCGCGAGACGCAGCGTCGAGGAGACCAGTTCGTCGCGCGACCGGATGGCCTCGGTGAGGTCGCTCTGCAAACGGCTCTTGAAGGTGCTCATGGCCCAAGTGTCGCAGCCGGCGTCCCCGCCGCCCCACCCAATTACCCGCCGGTACCCGCTCGCCGACACACGCGAGTGCGCCGACGAGACTGCCGAGGCCCGCTCTGCTCTGCGAGCATGGTGGGATGCGACCGCGTTCAGCCATCCCCCTTGCCGTAGCCGCCACCGGGGCCGCCTGCCTCACCTATGCGGCGGCCTACGAGGCCCGTTCGTTCCGTCTGCGTCGGGTCGAGGTGCCGGTGCTGCCCCGGGGGGCCCGCCCGCTTCGGATACTTCAGGTGTCCGACATCCACATGGTTTCCGGCCAGCGCCGCAAACAGGAGTGGCTGCGTCGACTCGACGCGCTGCATCCCGACTTCGTGCTGAACACCGGCGACAACCTGTCCGACCCCGACGCGGTACCGGAAACGCTCGACGCACTCGGCCCGCTGCTGAACCGGCCGGGAGCCTACGTCTTCGGTTCCAACGACTACTTCGGCCCCAAGCCCAAGGACCCCACGGGCTACCTGCGCCGCGACGACGGCACCCGCCGGCACGGCCCGGACAACCCGTGGACCGACCTGCGCGACGGCTTCGACGCGGCAGGCTGGGAAAACCTCAACAACGCCCGCGGCCGATGCAAGGTGGAAGGCCTGGACATCGAACTGGTCGGCCTGGACGACCCACACATCGACCGCGACCGCTACGAACAGGTCGCCGGCGGCCCCGACCGGTCGGCCGACCTGTCGCTCGCCGTCGTCCACGCCCCCTACCTGCGAGCCCTGGACGCGTTCACCGCCGAGGGCTACCCCCTCGTGATCGCGGGCCACACCCACGGCGGCCAGGTCTGCGTACCCTTCTACGGCGCCCTCACCACCAACTGCGACCTCGACCGCGGCCGCGCCAAGGGCCTGTCCAAGCACGCCTCCGGCGACCACGAGGCCTACCTCCACGTCTCCGCAGGCTGCGGCACCTCCCGCTACGCCCGCTTCCGCTTCGCCTGCCCCCCGGAAGCCACCCTGCTGACCCTGACACCCCGTCAGTCCACCGGCCCCACCCCCACCACCACCCCGCGATAACCGGATTTCGCCTGAGGCCCCCGACCCGCTAAGCTGAACGCGCAGCATCGGGGTGTGGCGCAGCTTGGTAGCGCGCTTCGTTCGGGACGAAGAGGCCGTGGGTTCAAATCCCGCCACCCCGACCAGCAGGTCAGAGGCCCTATCGGATGATTCCGGTGGGGCCTCTGATGTTGAGTACAGCACGAAGTACAGCAACCGTCCCGACCACCCCGAGCCTTCAGCGGTTGGGGGCAGACCTCTCCGGTCATTCCTGATGGCGACGGACGACCCCTGCCGCATCGAAGCGGGCCTCCGCGCGTCGATTGCGCCCCACACGGGGATACAACACCAAGTGTCCGCGATGACGACCCTGCCGCCTCCGCCGTACCCACAACAAACGAACTCACCGTGTGTATAACGAGCTGATACGAAACGTGAATCAGCTCATCGGTCGCAGCTCGACTGCACATGGCCAGCTCGCTTCCGCGTCTGTCCATATCGACGCGGTACACATCGGCGCGTGGAACGAGACGCCAGCCCTCCTGTTCGGCGCCGAACCCCCCGTCGACGGCCTGCACGCCGTCCACGCCTTGCACGCGCCCGGACAGCGCCCGCCGACACGTCGGCCCCTTCGACCGAAGGCGAACCGGTCGAGTTCACGCAAGCAAAAGCCCCGGCTCGGATGATAATGCGAAGCCCCGGATGGTAAGGGCGTGGACACCGCAGATGTCCCGTCACGACGCGGGCGACTACTTGAGCCACGCCCCGAACACGACGCACCACGGCGCGATGATCACGCCGGCCACACCACACAAAGTGGCGCCGGAAGGCTGCGTGAACACCGCGAATACACCGCCGATCGCCGTCACGCCCATCAGCACAATGGAAGCCGTGCGCAAGCGCTTGGGGTATGTGGCGCGCCGGCGGTGCTCGTCGTTGGTGTGTTCGTCGTGCATGCTGTCCCGCTTCGGTCGAGGTTCATCCTGACATTCGATCCCCCAGCCCTACCGGCGCCGAGGATGATGCAAGGTTGGCGGGAGTCCGCAGTGTTGCGGAACGGAAACACCCTCTGTTTCCACGGATGGAAACAGAAATCGAGAGAGGTACCCAGTCGATGTCGGACGCATGGGACAGGGACGGGGAGACCGCCGGACTGCACCTGGGGAATGGACACGATGTCCCCGGACTCAAGCCCCTACCTGATGAACTGGCCCCGGATCTACGCGAGTTTGCGATGGCGCTCCGTGGGCTGTTCAAGGCCACCGGGAAGAGCCTGCGTCAGTTCGCCGTGTACCACCATTTGAGCCCGCCTTCGGTATCCCGCTACCTGGCGGCGTTACGCATCCCGGAGAAAAGCTTCGTCGATGCCCTCCTGAAGTCGGCCTACCATGCCCTCGACCGGCCGTTGGATCTGGAGATGCAGGCGTACGTCTACCGCCTCCATCGGGAAGCGCTGCTTTCGGAGCAACCCGGTCGCTACCGGATGCAGTTGGCCAGTGATCGCCTGGAACAGGTTGTCCTGGAGCAAGAGCAAGCCGAACTCCAGATCCGAGAACTGCGAGCCAGTGTTTCCGACCGGAAACGCCTGCTGCGCGAACTCGAACGACGTATACACGACGTAGAGGACGCAGCCACTCGGCAACGCTTGGACCTTGCTGCCGAATTGGACGTCTGCCGCAGGGAACGGGACGCCCTGTCGCGACGCTGCGAGCAACTCAGCAGCGAGATCTTGGTCATGGAGGACGAACTCCGACTGACGAAGCGCGAACGCGACGAGGCCATGGAGCGCTGTGCCCACCTGGAGGCCCAACTCGCCCGTGTTCAAGCGGAGGTCGAGCGCGAAGAGAAGGAGCGGCGGGACCGTGAGGAACGACTGCGCCTGGTGGCGGCGAGCGGACTCGACCATCGCTACTTGGGCGAGTTGGAGCGGATTCACGCCGAAGCCGAACAGGTGCGTCTGCATGCCGCTCGGGACACGGCGGCCCTACATCACTTGCGCGACATGGCACAGGACGTGGCACGCCATCGCCTGCCCGCGCTGATTGAACAGGTAACCGAGAATCCAGAGAACATGTATGTATGGGTGCACTCCGTCGGCATCCATGAACGCGACGACATCAACCAGCTGGCACGAGCATTCGACGAGGTCCACCGCGAGGCTGTGCGACTCGCCACCGAGCAGGCCCTGTTGCGAGGCAACGTCAACGCCATGTTCGTCAACCTCTCGCGTCGCACCTCGAAGCTGATCCAACGTCATCTCACGCTCATCTCCGACCTGGAAAACCGCGAGGCGGACCCGGACCAGCTGGCCAACCTGTTCAAGCTCGACCACCTCGCGACCCGTATGCGTCGCAACAGCGAGAACCTCCTGGTGCTCGCCGGTGAGGAACCGGGCCGCAGCTGGACCCAGCCGGTGCCGCTACGGGACGTGCTGCGCGCCGCAGCCTCCGAAGTGGAGCACTATGAGCGAATCCAGTTGGGAACGCTGCCCGACAGCCTCGTTGCCGGTCGGGTTGTCAATGCTCTGGTTCATCTGCTCGCCGAGCTGCTGGAAAACGCGACCATGTTCTCCACGAGCCGCGTGCAGGTCGGCGGCTCTTTCCAGGCGGATAGCCGCCCGATAATCGAGATCCACGACAGCGGGATCGGCCTGACGCAGGAGGAACTCGCAGATACCAACGATCGGTTGGCACACCCGCCGGTCGTCGACGTGTCGGTCGCGCACCGCATGGGTCTGTTCGTCGTCGGTCGCCTGGCTACCCGGCACGACATCCACGTCCGACTCAGCCCGGCTGAAACAGGAGGGACCGTCGCGCTGGTAACGCTTCCCGTCGACGCGGTTCTACGGCCGAAGGCGTCCCGTCGCGGGAGCGCCCGGCACCCATCGACCTCGCCGTTTCAAACCGTGACACCTAACACGCACTGACCGGCGGCATCCGCCTCGGAACCGTCCAAGCCGCCCGAATCGCCGGAACGGCCAGATGTGTAGGTACTGGAGGCTGATCTGCAGCAGCAAAGTAACCGCGACCAGGCCCGCTAGCAGCGCCCGTCAACGAACCTGGCACCACCTCTGAACCGCGCAAGTTACCCCAGCAACCGGCCTGCGTCGGGACGAAGAGGCCGATGCGTTCACTTCGGTCGGATGGGAGAGCGCCTAACGAAGAGTCGTCGGCAGCGCGTGAATGTCACCGCGCGAGTCTGTGAGGTACAGCCGGTCATGGCCGGCTGCGGGGCGCCCCTGGCGGTCCGGGCTGAGAAGGAGGTCGCGGGAACGGCGCTTTTGACCACCTGAGAGCCTCCAGGCTGTCAATATCCCGGCTCGATCAGCGGTGAAGAGGGTGTCGTCCGCTGCAAAAGGTCGGGTGAGAACACGCCCCTTGCTCTTGCTTTCCCATTTCAGTTTGCCGCTTCTTGCGTCGAGCGCGACGAGTCGGTTGTCCACATCGCCGAAGATAACCAATCCGTTTGCCGTGGCGGGAGCAGCAGCGAGGTCGCCCACGGTATGGAAGTCCCACAGCGTTTTCCCGTTGGTCGGGTCGACAGCTACGATCCTCTGATGAGTGGGCTCAATCTGTTCGACCAAGTAAATGCTCAAGTCGGTGACAACCCATTCCGGGGAAAGCTGTCCTTCGGGATCATAGGTCCAAGAGTGGAGGGCGGTAGCATCCAGAACTGCCAAGACGCGTCGCCCGTTGCGGTTCGCAGCACCGGCCAACGGTCGTGACCGCTCGGTCATGACGATCACATGGCCTGCAGCCACTTCGGGAGCGCAGCCGACAACTGGTTGCCCCAGGCGTGACGACCAGCGAATTTCGTTCGACAGCAGGTCGATTGAGTGCACTAAACCTTCCGGGCCGAACGCGTACAGAACGTCTGCGCAGACATTCAGAAGACCGTCACAGACCTGCACTTGAGCAGATCGGCGTCGTCTCCCGGTCCGTAAATCGACGCTCTGCAACCAACGATCCTGGCCCGGGAAATGGGCGGCGCCACCGTGAAAGGCGGGACTGCCGGGGTACTTCATCTGAATCAGGGGATAGCGACGGCGCGACTCGGTGTCGAGCACGTGCAGCCGGTAGTTTTCATGCACGATGAACGTGCCGTCGAACAGGACAGGCTGACGAGCCGGGCCGGAAGCAGCCGAGACTCGCCAGGACACTTCGGGTTGGCGGCGCGGACGCGGGGCCGCAGTCCGACGGCTGGGCTCATCCTTGCCTGCCGCCCGCGAACGTTGCTGTCGGTGCTTCTTCTTCACCCTGGCCAGCGCGATGTCGTACTGCATCTCGCCGCCCATGCGAGGCGTCTGTTCGATCCCCTCCTCGTAGAGCCGCTCGGAGGTATACCTGAACAGTTCGTGAACGGTGATCAGACCATCGCCATTCAAATCGGCGTCACCACTGCGCAAACCCTCGACGATCATTTCGGTAAATCGTGAGAGTGCAGGTGTCTCCGCGCCAGAGTGATCACCTTCCCAGGCAAGCTCTCCTCGACTTCCTGCGGTGATGATGACATTGCCCTGGCCTGCCAGTGCCTTCTCGAAGCCTGCCGGAACGGCCCCTTTGGCGCCGGGGATGAACAACCCGCTGAAGCAGCAGTCCACCAGCGCGACGATGCTCCGGGCGCGGCACTCGCCCATCACATCGTGGACGAAGCTCGCGGAGATCGCCGAGTGAGCAGGGCGATCCGGATCGGTGTTCCCTACGGCGAAGTAGAGCTTCTCGCTTCGCTCGCTCACGACCCCGTGGCACGAAAAGTACAGCAACAAAGATCATCGCGTTCCGCAGTGACGAAGAACCCTTCGATCGCCTTTTCCAGCGTGGAGCGGTCGACGTCCATCAATTGCTGTACCTCGAATTGGCCAACCTCCGGGTCACGTAGAACCTCGGTCAACCTGGTGCAGTCCACCTCGGGCGAGAGCAGCGTAGGGAGCCTTGCATGCTCGTAAGTTCCCGTGCCGATGAGTAGGGCCCTACGGCGGCCATCGCCGAATGCCTGAGTGGTCACGAGGTCAGAGTCTGCATCTGATCGATGTCCGTCTCGTCCGCGTCAGCTGGCTCATGGGATGCCAAGAAGGCATCGATCAGGCGCTCTCGCTCAGCGATCGAGGCGTCGCTCAACTCGATCGTGCGACCGCCCAACTCCACCTTGATGCCACGGACCGGGCGATTCTTCAACCATGTGTCAACGAGTTGGAAGACTTGGCGCAGGACGAAAGGCGCGGCAGTGACGACGAGCGTGCCGGCGGCGATCAGTTGGCCGCTCTTCGCCCCTGATGGAACGTCGCCGGAGGAGCGCGCCAACCGCACATCTGCTACATCCAGCTCCAGTAGGGAGCGGCGCAACTGCCCGCGCAATCGGCGGAGTTCATTCTCATCTGTATCGGGGAGTCCCATCAGTTCCAACCGAACGGCACTATTCATCGCCACGTCCTGAGACTGCTGCTGATTGTAGTCAGAACTGTACTGGCAGTCATCAAGCGTCCGTTCCACTGCGGATCCCCAACTACGACCACGCCGCGCCACCCCGACGTGCAGGCATCCGCGCTCGCCATCGGAGTTTCAACGCCCCGTCATATTTGCAGTTCCTGGCAGGGACGCGTGCCCACCGTTGTCGCGTACGGCGCCGGCCCACCCCTACCGCAGCGTCCGTCAGGAGGGCCAGTGCCTCGGGGGGCGACGCATTCGGACCGGTGACCTGCGCGCGGTTGTGGCGCGAGGGGTCGATAGCCGTCAACGCCACCAAACGCTGCCCATCCGCGGCTTCAAGCTCGGCGATCGCGTGTGGCAGCGCCGCACAGACAGTGGCTATCGCGGTCCCGAGACCGATTAGGCCCCGTGCTTGTTGTTCTGGCGGTACTGGATTCGATGAAGACCCGACTCCGCGATCGCCACCACCTCCAGGGAGCGACTCATCTGCTTCGCATCATTTGTGATGATCGCGTGGAACCCTGCCGCCTTGGCCTTCGCAAACGGCCCGATGTCCTTCGTGCCGACCCAACCGTCCAACTCTTGGACGTGAACGATCTGGTGTGCTGCCAACAGGATGCGCACGATCTGAGACATGGGCCTGGGGACATTCTCATCCAGCAGCAGCTTCAAGCCACGACTTGCCTGGGGCCGTCGTAGCTGTCTACGTAGTCGCTGAAATCAACCGCATCGCGCGCAGCGGCAGCCGTGACTCCTGGGTAGAAATCACCGATCCGGCCTGCGGGTACACCGTCCCGCACCAAAGCAGCTACCTCCGCCGCCGGAATGCGGGTGCCGTGGATGACTGGATCGCCGCCACGCACTGCGGCGTCCACTGCAACGTGATCACGTGGATTCAGCAGGTCTGGAATGTGCCTGCCGTCCTTGTAGAAAGGCGCGAGGACATCCACCAGCTGATGGATGACCAGATTCCCGCCCCGGACACGGTGCCACCCGACACCCGCCCGCCGCCGTCCGCGCCGATCGCCCGGCAGCGGGTCAGCAGCGGTAGCGCCTGCTCCACCGGCAGCGGCACGGCGGTCACCCGGACCCGGCTCACGGACGAGCCGCGCGGGCGTACCACGGTGAGATCCTCCGGTTGCGCCCCGAGGTCCGGCGGTTCGCCGCCGAACGTCCAAAAGGCCATCCGTCCCGATAGGGGCGGATCTGCGGGAAGGAACACCGCCTCGCACACGGCGAGTTCGGGCAGCAGTGCGAACAGGCGCTCCCGGTCCGCAGCCGGGGACTCGGACCCGGCCGGGCCACCGGCTCCGGCCGCCCGGAAAACTTCGGGCTCTGCCGACGCTTCGATCTTCGCCACTGCAGCCACTTCTGGCACTACTCCACAGCTGTTCGGAACGGCGCGGATCCCGTCCACACCCTTGGCAGGCCAAGGCTAGCGGCACAGATGGGCGAATGTGTCAAGGGCAGCTTCGCCCACCCGGCGCAGTGCGCGGGGATGGCACCGGTACCCGGACGACTCGCACCTGCACGCTTTCACCGAACCCGGCTCCGGCCGCCAATTCGTCGACGTCGGCGCACCGTCGGGGTACGACTACGACCCCGGTCACGACGTCGACGAGGAGTCCGTGTCCATCGCCGAGGTGCTGCCCTACGAGCGCGGGCGGCTGGATTACACCTACGACTTCGGCGACGACTGGCGGCACCTGATCACCCTGGAGAAGATCCTCCCCGCGTCCACCGGCAACCGGCACGTCCGCTGCGCCGGTGGGCGCCGCGCCATGCCCGACGCCGAGGACACCGGCGGTGCCTGGGGACTGGCGGCCGTGATCGACGCCGTCACGGACCGCACCGCGCCGGCCCCCGAACCGTGGACCGACCTGGTCGAGACCCTGCGCGAGGAGGGGTTCGACCCCGCCGCCTTCGACCGCGAGGCGTTGGACCGGCAACTGGCCGTGCTGGAGCCGCGGCCGGCCACGGCCGGCGCGGCGTCCCGGTCGACCAAGGCCGTCCCCGACGGACAGCGCTGCTCCTGCGGAGAGATCCACGACGACGAGGACCTCGACGTGGAGTTCGCCCCGGTGCACCCCGTCTCCCTGGCACCGCTCGCGGACCTCGCCGCCGCCGCACGGGAGGTGCCGCTGATCGCGGCCACGCTCCGCCTGGCCCACTGGTGTCGGGACGGACGAGCCGTCACATCCCGGGACGTGCTCAAGCCCGCACTCGGCCGCCTGGCCGTCCAGGAACTCGAACTGTGGTCGCAGGACGACGAGCTGAGCACACTCCGGCCAGCGGAGCGTGACCAGCGGCTCGGACGCCTGCGCAGCTCCGGTGACCTGCCCTGCCTGGACGACCCGTGGCGGCTCGCCCTGTACACGGATTTGGTGCAGATCGGCGCGGGCACCGCACGACCCGGTACCGACCTGCCCGCCACGGCGGGAGACGAAGGAGTCCTGGAGGTCTGGTGCCGGGCGATCGACGGCGAACTCGCCGCCCTGGACGACCTCGAACGCCTCGGTCTGCCACCCGTGCTGTTGGCCGCCCTGGGCATGCGGAGCGAGGACGGCGACGGCTTGGCGGCAGCCGTACTGCGGGCACTGTACGAGGTTCCCGACGGCGAATGGCTGGACCCGGCGCTGTTCCTCCACGCACTCCGCGACGACGTTCCCGAGCAGGAAGCACGACTGGTCGAACTGCTCCTCCTGCGGATCCTCGACCAAGCGGCTGTCGTCCTTGCCGAGTATCGGGCGGCAGAGGTGGAAACCGGCCCGGACACGGGCCTTGAGCGCGACAACATCCTCCTGGGCGCCCTGGGCGCCCTGGGCGCCCTGGGTATCAAGGGGGTCACCGAAAGCAGCGATGACACTCCTGTGCCCGAGAGCCGACTCAGGCTGACCCCTCTGGGCCGTTACGGCGTGCGCGAATACCTCCTCACCGAGGGAATCCCCGCCCCGCTGATCGGTGAGTTGGCCGCCGCCGACGCCCCGACCCTGCTGGACGCGCTGCTCGACTACGACCAGGACGCCGCGCACGCCGAGATCACCGGCTGGATCAGCCACCGGGGCCAAGGCCCGGCCGCGGTCCAACTCATCGACTCCTGCGCCGGATTGGACGCCGACGCGGCCCTGCGTCGCCTGAGCGCGACAGCGGTACTGGCGGAACTCGACGAACCCCGAGCGCTCGCGGTCCTTCGCAAAGCCGCAGCCTCCGAGGTCCCCGGCTGCGCCCAGACTGCGGCGATCGCCCTGGCCGGCCACGGTGAGGCCCCCGAAGGGCACGGTCCACACCTCCGACTCTGGTGGCTCATCGACTATCTGTGGGGTCCGCTCGGCGTCGCCGACGAGGCGCTTGCCGAATTCCTCGACCGAGAAGCGGACTTGGTACTGCCCGTCCTGGCAGAGACCGCCGACGACCTATGGCGCTGCGACCACCCCGCCACCGGTGCCGTCCTGGAAGCGGCGGGGCGACACCTGAGGACCCGGGACAAGGCGCTGGCCAAGCGGCTGCGCAGGTCGGCGACGAAGGTCAACCCCAACCGCCGGCAATGACGCCGAACGGACAGCGAACCGGCCGGCAAAGCCTCACCGGCCGATGCGAGGCGGTGGAGCTACGGCAGCCAGCGGCCGGCCTGCTCGTGATCGACTCGGGCCGCATCGACGTACCAGAGGCCGTTCGGCTTGTCCCATCGAGCACCGAGCAGTTGCTTCGCCTCGTCCTTTTCCCCGAACGGAACCTGCAGGTAGAGCCGACCGTCGATGACGGCCCCCGGACGGATGCCGAGGGTCGATGTCGACGCAGAGGCATCGACGACATCACCAGTGGCGGCCGTGGTCACAGCGGCCACCATGCGCGGATTCCAGACCGGGCGATCCTTTCTCGCCCGCTCGATCACCCGACTGACCCGCTCGCATGTCGACGGATCCGTATAGCGCATCATCAGATCCGTCGGGCCGACGCTGGCCAACAGATTGAACGAGCCGTGCCACAGGACGGCTCGGTCGACGATGAGGACCTTCTCGTGCATACGTTCCCGAAAGTCCACTTCGCAGCCGACCGACCGAAGTTCCTCGATCCGCCGTTGATGGTGCCCTGCTGCCACGTCGTTACTCTGCTCCTCCGGGGACCTGGTGTATACGGTCACGCGGACGCCCGCATCGACGCGTGCACGCAACAGAGCGGACCAATTGCGAACCGGCTGCGGGTTGAGGAACGGGCAGTAGAGATCGATGCTCGTGGCGGCCCGCGCGATATCCCACTTCACCGCCTCGAAGACCTCGTCTGCGGGAAAGAACGCCGGTCGGGCCAGTTCCTCGGCTGAGAGCGTGGAGAGCTGAGCCGCCTCGCGAATAGGGACCAGTTGGTCGGCCGACATCACCTGGGCGTGGCTTTCCAGGTGGTCGAGCATGATCCGGGCCTCGCTGTGAGGTGGAAGATGCTGCCGCAGATGGTCGACGTCGGCAACGACGACCAAATGATCCTGGGCCCGGCTGAGAGCGACATTCAGCAGCCGGCAGGTGTGGGAGGACAAACCCGTCCCGCTGTAGAAATAGCCGGGGTCCCTTCCGGCACCGACGGCGGTGTCCAACACCACAATCGGGCGCTGGCTGCCCTGGAATCGGTGGACCGTGTCGACGAGACCCTCGTACTCCTCACCGAAGCGGTACTTCAGGCTGCCCTTCAACGCTTGGACCTGGGCACGATACGGGGCGATCACGGCCAATCTGTCGATTGCCCGTTCGCCCTTTCGGATGTCCGCGGTTTCCCACTTCCGGCCGGGAAGCACACCCTCGTACTGGAGTCCGCGTACCAGTTCATGGACTACCGCCTCGTTGACGGTGTTGGCTCGATAGTCGGGCCCGTCAATACGTTGTTTCGAGGTGTCCACGAGGATGACCGGCGCGTCGACCAGCGGGTTGAACGGAATCCGGCTTCGATCGTGGCGGCCGGTACCGAGTGGGGCGTCCGGATAGGCGACGGCGTTCACGAGGTCACAGATCGGCACCCGCATGCGGTATTGCGTATCCAAAGCCACCAATCGGGAGTCTTGGCAGACCTTTCCCGCAGCGGTCACCAACCCGGCCGCGTGAAAGGCGTCACGAGCGGCCCACTCCAGGGAGAACGCGCGCTCTTCGTCGGTTGCCTTGCGATCCCCGTCACCCTTGGTCACGGCCGGCAACTGCCGAAAATCCCCGGCGATGACAACGCGCTTTTGGGCGAGCCCGGCGGCAAGCCATGCCGACGGCAGGTCCACCATGCCTGCTTCGTCGACAACGACGACGTCGACCCGGTCCAGGAGCTTCCGCGATTGAACGGCCTTGGCGACGGTGGCCCCCATGACCCGGCACTTGGCACGTACGGTGTCCCTGAGTTCTCGTCGCCGCCGGTCCAGGTCGTTGATCTCCTTGTCCGCGGCTTCGGCCTGCCGGGCCAACGTCGCGCGCTGGGGAACGCCCACCAGTTGAGTCAGGGCGGTGTTCAGGCGCCTGCTCAGGTCGGAAACCTGCGCGGCGGTACGTCCTTTGTCCACCTTCGCGACCGCGGCACGCCGCTTCGCGTCTCCGGCGGTCGTCTCGGCTCGGGCGAGCTCATCACGCAGAGCACCAAGCTGGGCCTCCTTACGCTTGGCGAAGAGCCCGCCGGGGGTACCGAACTGCATGATCCTCAGCCGGAGTTGCGCTGCATCGGCCTCCGCACGTAGTGCGGCCTCCTCAGCCCCGGCGCCCCCCGCCGCAGCTTGGCTCTGAGCCGTCCGCGCCGACGACAGCTCCGCCTCCAGGGAACGTGCATCGTCGTGCAGGACTACGAGAGCGCGCGCGTGCTTGAGGGTTTCCGTGGCGCGGGTGAGCGCTTTCTCCAATGCCGCCGCGGTGCGGGCGGCGATCCGTTCCGCGTCCACGTACTCGCCGTACCGCTCGCGCAGGGAAGCCGCTTCGATGTCCCCCGCTCGCTGCACGAGCCCTTCGGCGAAGCCGTCCTGAGCTTGCAGCAGATCGCAGATGCGTTCCAGCGCTTGGTCGACCGCGATCCTCGTCGGAGCGAGGAAAAGGACATTGAGTCCTTGCCGGAAGCAGCCCTCGACGATGTGGCCGACGACGTCCGTCTTGCCCGTGCCGGGTGGCCCCCAGAGGAAGAGGACCTCGCTTGCCAACGCCTGCTCGACGGCCTGCCGCTGACGCGCGTTCAGTTGAAGGTCGTTCCAGTCGGCGACCCATTGACCCGCATTGGAGGCCCGTCCGACGAGCGGATTTCCCCGCCCGACGATCCAGCCGGCGCTCTCGGTCCTTATCGCGCTCCCCGCCTGCCCCACGGCTGCGAGCCGCTCTGCGACGATACCCAAACCGGCCGAGTCGTCCTTCCGGATCTGGGCGTTGGCCACAGACCGCCCCAGGTCTTCGGCAGCGACCAGCCGCACGGTTCCGTCGGGCTTACGGGACACCTCCGCCGTGGCCCACGGGCCGCGAGAGTTCGAAGCCCGCACCAGCACGGATGGGCTGTCGAGGGACGCATGCCACTTCTTGCATACGAACGTGTATTCGAATCGCCCATCGGAAGCCGAGAGAAGCCGGCCACCGGACAGCGGCACCTTCTGCGCGTTCTTTCCGTCATCGCGCCGCGCGGATCGGATCTCCGCATGGACGGCCGCCATCAGTTCCGTCACCGGATACGGTCGCTCGTTCTGTGTCATGTGCGTGTTACCCGATTCCTCAGGATCGATCAGTGACTGTGCATGCCAAGTGACGAGCGTTTCAGCGGGGCGACCAGGGATGTGGTCATGTGCTCAGGAAGCTCAGCAGCGTACGTACTTCCGCCTGCCAAGCCCGCAACTGATGTGCAGTCGGGCCGAGCTCGTAGTGGTGGTAGTGGCAGCCCACGCTGAGCATGCCCCACACGGCCTTCGCTCGACGGGCGATGTCCGCATCCGCGCAGCTGCGCAGGCACAGGAACTCGGCTCGCATGCTCCCGCCACCGGTATTGATCGGCGCGGCGAGCAGGGCATCGGATACCGCGGTCTCCAGCGCGGACCTCAGGGCAAACGCCGCGCCGCGGTGGCGGCTTGCGATCGTCGCCACCGAGGTGTCCGCGAGGAGCCGGTCGGCGGTCGTCAGCAAGTGATGGGCGGTGGTGTTCACGTCTGCGGCTCCTCCGGCTTGCGTACGGTGTGGGCAATGGCCGCGATGTCGTCCACGAACCGGTGCGGAGCCGGCATCGACGTGCCGGTGGGGTGGGCGCCCTCCAGGCACTGCAGCAGATGACCCACCGCGTTCGGGCCACAGCGCCTGCGCAGCTCACTGAAGACGTCGGCAGTCCGTGACGCGTCGCCGAACAGGCCCAGGGCAGCGATGTCCTTGAGCTTCTCGGCCCCTGCAATAGCATCCGCCACCTCGTGCTCCGGCCGCCCGGCCCGATGCAGTCGCAGCCACGCGGCCTCGGTGAACGCGATCTCCAACACCGTGCGGCAGATGCCGGGCAGCACGTGGGTCATGGTTTCCGGCGGAAGCTCGCTCGTACTGGCGAGAGCCCGCGCATCGGACAGCGCCTGCTCGATGGGATCGGTCGCCCGGTGGACCTTGACCACGGACTGATCGGCGCGCTCGACCTCGAACACCGTCACCGCGAGTTCCTGGGTCCGGAACGCCTGCCGCAACCGGGTGTCGTGCGTGAACACCACCACCTGCCGGCTCTCGCCGAGTCGGTGCAGGGCCTTGGCGAGTCCGTGCACCTTGGAGGGATCCATCGACTGCACCGGATCGTCGATGACCACGAATCCGAAAGGGCTGTCCGCCGCGGCCGCGCGCGGCAGGAAGAGGGACAGCGCGAGGGAGTGCAACTCCCCCTGGCTCATCACGCCGAGCGCCGATGCCTCTCGGCCGTCGATGGCAACATCCATCACGAGCTTGCGCACACTGGCCTTGTCGCTCCCGGTCAGGCGCACGGCGCACAGGTCGACGTTGCTCTGCTGCCGCAACTCCGCCCAGATCCGCTCGGAGTGTTCCACGAAGGGCCGCAGCCGCTCCTCACGCAACTCGCCGGAGACCTCCTTGAGCCACTTCCGGGCCGCCTTGACCTGACGCAGTCGGGGCTTGCCGGCATGGGCCGCCCGCGCCCGGTCGAGCCAACCCGCCAACCGCGCGACGCACCGACGCCAGCCCTCGTCCAGCTTCTCCAGTTCTCGAGCCGCTTCGTCGCGGAGGGAGGAACAGGCATCGGCCAGGACCAAACCGTTGAACTCGACGCGAGCAGCCAGGTGTTCGGGGTCCGTGACACTGCGGGCCGCCGTCCACTCCTGCCACGGCTCGATCAGCGCCACCGGGAGCCAGGCGGGGGTGGGGGCGATGAGATAGCGCACGGCTTCCACCGCGTCCCGCAGCTCGTCGCGCGCGGCCTGGGAGGTAGCGGCCTCCGCGCGCAGGAGGTCTACCTGCACGGCTGTCCGCTCGGCCCACGCTTCGTCCAACAGGCGGTCGGAGCCGCATACGGCACACGCGCTCTCCTCGGGGTGCCGACGACGGTGTTCCAGAGCCATCGCCAACAGTTCACCGCGCTGACGGGCGTCCTCGGCACCAGTCGCCTGCGCGTCCTCCAGCGCGGCCCGCGCCGCCCGCAGCCGGTCCACGGCCGAGCCGACCTCTTCGAGATCGGGACCGATCAGCGCGGCGGTCGCGCGCAGCCGGCCGAGGTGGTCGTCGTCCACGCCGGGCAGGCCGTCGACAAGCGCCGCCAAGCTGTCGAAATCCGGGGATGCGACGTTGGCGAGGGCTTCGATCGCGGCCGCGGCCCGGGGATCGTCCAGCGCGGACAGCATCTCGACGAGCTCGGAAAGTTCCGCCTCGGCGTTCTTGATCGCCGCGTTCAGCTCCTTCTCGTCGGCCGCGAGCCGGCTGTCCGCGACGTTGAGCCGTCCCAAGCCCAGGATGGTGGCCACCGCGTCGTACATCTCGCTCGGCTTGCCACCGATCATCCGATCGAGATCGGAGTACGACAGGAACGGCCGGTGGTCGATCAGCGCCTGCTCCCAGCCGACGCGAGCGAGGTCACCCCTGCCGTGTCCCGGCCGCCTGAGCTCGGCTTCGGAGACCGTGACATCGTCGCCGACCCAGGTGCGGGTCAGAGTGCTCGGGCCGGCATCGCCCTCGATCCGGAGCTTGACCTCGATCTTCGGCGCCCCGCCGTCGTGCAGGTTGCGCCAATTGCTGCGCCAGACCGGATGGCGTCCGTCCCAGCGGGTGTTCGCACCCGTGAACGCCATCTCGGTGCCTTCGGCGAGGCTTGACTTGCCCGAGCCGTTGCGCCCTGCGACGAGGATCACGCCCGGCTTGGCGGCAAGGGGAAGCCGCACCTTCGGCCCGATCCCCCGAAAGCCGGCGACGGTGACCGACTCCAGGTACACGCCGCGGGCAGTGGAGGTGGTGGCCTCGTCGGCTCCGAGGGCTTCCGAGAGGAGAACCTTGCTCGCTGCCGAGAGGGTCGACGTGTCGAGGCGGTCGTGCATGAGCCCGAGGAGCGTCGGCGGATTCGCGGAGGGTGCCGGCTGCTCGGGATTGCCGTCGTTCTCGTGCCGTTCGAGGTGTTCCGTCACGGTGCTCTCCAGTGATCCGGTGCCCGGTCGAAGGGACGCCGGCGCCCGTGCTCACAGGAGCATGGACCTCCCGTTTTGAGCGGGCCGGCACTACGGAACACTAAGGAGCCCGACTGCTTCGTGCCATTGATTCACTGATAACCCTGGTTATCGAACTCCCTTGCCATTGCCTCGATTTCGGCGAAAACGGTCTTGCCTGAATCTCCTTGTACGGACGTGCCCCAGCGGTCCGACACGGCATCGACGAGGATCAGACCACGACCGTTGTCGGCATCGCTTGGCGGAGGCACGCTTACGGGCTGTCGTGGATGGTGGTCGGAGACCTCGATCCGGATCACCCCCGTGCCGCTGTCGTAGGTGAGTCGCAGCGCGAAACCGCGCCCTGGCACGCATGCGTGAAGCACGGCGTTTGAGGCCAGTTCCGCCACGACCAGAGCCGCTGAGTCGGAGGCCGGACTGCCGTATGGGATGCCCCAGGTCGCCAGTTGGTACGTCGCGAGCCGGCGAGCGAGACGAGCCCCGCGCGGAGTGGCCGAGAAATCCTGGGCGAACACATGTGCGGTGAGGGCGACTTGGGTCGATGAGTCTGTCATGCCCCTCAGCGTTGGCGGCTCACCGTCACCGCCGACAGGCACGAAACCAGGACAAGCGGATCTGTACTGGTTCACGATATGGATTGGGTGAGCGACTCACCGTAACAATGGCTCGATTGGGTGCGTTTGCGGAGTACGGGAGCGGAAGGTGAGCGGCGATGACGGCGGACAGTGGCGGCGGCACGAACCATGAGCCCGAGATGTCGGACAGTCTCAAGACGTTCGGTGCGGTACTCAAGGCCCTGAGAGACGAATCCGGGCTGACGCAGGAGGAGTTCGCTCCCCGTGTGCGGTACTCCGCGCACTACATCGCCAAGATCGAACAGGGCAAACGCTTCCCGCCTCGGGACCTTGTCGATCGCTCCGAGGACGTGCTGGGGGCTACGGGGGCGCGGGTATTGAAGGCGGCGGCGAAGAGCCTGACTCGCAAGGCGGGGTTGGCCTCTTGGTTCCGGCAGTGGGCGGGGATCGAGGAGGAGGCGTTGTCGCTGTACGCGTATGAATGCCGGGTTGTGCCGGGGTTGCTGCAACCCGAGTCCTACATCCGCGAGCTGTTCAAACGCAGACTTCCTCTCCTGTCGGAGCGCCAGCTTGAGCAGCAGGTGACAGCTCGACTCGACAGGCAACAACTGTTGGCGGAGCGTCCCACCACCACGTTCTGCTTCATCATCGAGCAGGCCCTTCTGGAGCGTCGCTTGGGCGGGCTCGAGGTGACTGGGGCGCTTCTGGACCACCTCGTGGAGCAAGGGCAACGACGCAACGTAGAGATTCAGCTCATGTCGCTGCGGCAAGAAGACCATTACGGCTTCGAAGGCCCCATGTACCTCGCCGAGACCACCGATAGTCAATGGTTCGGTTACCTCGAAAGCCATGAGAGCAGCATGTTGATCAGCGACCCGAAAGCAGTCAGCGCGATGCTTCAGCGCTATGGAAAGATGCGCTCACAGGCTCTCAGCCATCAGGCGACCGCGCTCCTGCTGGAGCAGATGCGAGGAGAACTATGAGCAAACCCGAACTGCAATGGTTCAAGAGCAGCTACAGCGGTGGCGGCGGTGACAACTGCATCGCGGTGGCTGTGCGCCCCGAGACGATCCACGTCCGGGACTCCAAGGACACGCAGATCCGTCCACTCGTCGTCTCACCGACGGCTTGGACGACCTTCATTGCCGACGTCGCAGACGCCCGCGTCTGAGTACGCGCAAGCACAACCGAGCCCGGGGCGGACCACCGGATGCGGCGGTCCGCCGGAGCGCGAGGGTAGCCCAGCCGCTACTTCGCTCCCGGTGCCCACTCCTTGGCGAAGGTCTCCATCTGCTTGAGGACTAGGTCGACGGCCTCCCGTTCCTCCTCGGGCGGGTAGTCGAACATGGCTAGTACCCGGCGGATGCGAGTGCGGAGCTTGGCGCGCACGGGCTCACGGGAGAGCCAATCGACCGAGAGGTTCTTCTTGATGTCGGCGACGAGTGCCCGCGCGATCTGGGCGAGCTTCTCGTCACCGCCCGCCATCAACTGGGCCATGTCACGGTGCGCGACCGCATCGTAGAAGGCCAGTTCGGCGTGATTGAGCGGCGGGTCGAAGCGCTCGCCGCGGCGGGCTTCCTCGGATACCTCACGGGCCATCGCCGCGAGTTCGGCGATGACCTGGGCGCTGGTGAGCTGCTGGAGCATGTAGCGCCGCATCAGGTCGTTCAGGCGTGCGGAGAAGCTCTCGTGCCGAACGACGTTGTGCTTGGTCACCTCGCGCATTTTCTTCTCGATCATGCGGCGGAGTGCCTCCGTGACCAGGTGCGGCGTCTCGGAGTTCTCCAGCTTGCGCAGCTGGGCCTCGTTGAGACGGGTGATGTCCAACCGGCCGAGGCCGGCCTCTTCGTAGAGGTCGGTGATCTTGTCCGCGTCGACAACCGAGGCGGCGAGCGCTTCGAGGTAGCGTTCTACCTCGGCAGTCAGGGGCCGGCCGGTCGCCTCCCGGTCAGCAGCATCGAACTTGACCATCCAGGCCCGAACCTCTTTGAAGAACGCGATGTCCCTTCGCCAGTCGGCCAGTTCCTCGCAACGCTCGGAGATTTCGCGGCTGGCCGCGCAGATGGCGTAGTAGCGGTCCAAGAGAGCTGCACTGTCCTTGAAACGAACGGAGAGCGGCCTCTCCTTGGGCCCGACCTTGTTCCCTGGGGTCCTGGGGTCTCGCAGATAGCTGGAGGTCAAACGCAAGGCGCGCTTGCGGTGCTGAGGCCGGCCGGTGTCGGCCAGCAACTCTTGCCAACGCGAGCCGACCAACAGGCCCTTGATGATGGCCAGTTCGTTCTTGACCTCGGTGATGGCCCGCTCGATGTCCGCGCCGAGCGTCCGGTCCTCGCGGTCTTGAGGCGAGTACTCGGCCAGCGCCTTGGTGAGGTTGTCCGTCAAGGGCGCGTAACCAACGAGGAGGCCGTCCTGCTTGCCGGCGAAACGCCGGTTCACGCGGGCGAGGGCCTGCATCAGGTTGGCGCCCCGCATCGGGCGGTCCATGTAAAGGGTGTGAATGGGCGGCGCGTCATAACCGGTGAGCAGCATCGAGTGCACGATAAGTAGTTCGAGCTGGTCGTCGGGATCCTTGGCTCGCGCCTGGATGACCTTCTGCTGCGACTTACGCAACGCGTGCTTACGGAGGTGAGGGAGATCCGTGCGCTCACTGTGAAAGACGATCTTCATCACGCCCTGGTCGACCTCGTTGCTCGTCCACTCGGGACGCCGCTCGGCCAACGCGTCGTAGATCCTGACGCAGATCTCCCGGGTGGCGCCCACGATCATCGCCTTGCCGGGGCCGCCGATATCCGGCTTTACCAGCTCCCGGCGCGTCTCCCAATGAGAAATCAGGTCGTCCGCGAGCGTTGCTATCCGGTCCGGCGCGCCATAGACCGTGTCCATGGTGGCGGAGTTCCGCACGGCGCGCCGGCGCTCGGCATCATCCATACCCTCGGTGAGCTTGTTGGCCTTTTCGTCAATATCGGCCGCGTCGACTCCGGGCGGCAGGGATACGTCGATGACCCGTGGCTCGTGGAAAACCCGGACGGTGGCCTCGTCGTCCACGGCGCGCTTGAGGTCGTAGATGTCGATGTACTCGCCGAACACCGCGCGGGTATCCGCGTCCTTCTTGGAGATCGGGGTGCCGGTGAAGGCGATGAGCGTGGCGTAGGGAAGGGCATCGCGCAGGTGACGGGCGTACCCGTTGAGGCTGTCGTAGTGCGAGCGGTGCGCCTCGTCGACGACGACCAGGATGTTGCGGCGGTCGGAGAGCCGCGGATGCTCGATGCCCGCGTCCTTCTCTTCCTTGGATATGCCGAACTTCTGCAAGGTCGTGAAGATGATCCCGCCGGTGCGGCGATTGAGCAGCTCGGTACGAAGCTGCTCGCGGGTCGTGACCTGAAGCGGCTCTTGTCCGAGGAGGGTCTGACTGTCCTGGAAGGTGTCGTACAACTGGTCATCCAGGTCGTTGCGATCGGTGACGACGACGATCGTGGGGTTGTTCAAGCCGGGATGGCGGGAGACCAGTGCAGAGGTCTCCACCATCTCCTCGGACTTGCCTGCGCCCTGCGTATGCCAGATCACGCCTGCCTGGCCATTGCTGTGCGACGCAGTGACGATCGCGTCCACGGCCTTGGTAACCGCGAAAAACTGGTGCGGCTTGGCGATGCGCTTGCCAGTGGGCGTGAAGTTGACAAAGTTGACGACGAGGGAGAGGAAGCGGGGATGGGTGAACAAACCGTGCAGCGCGAGGTTCAGCGCTTCCGGATCGTCGGTGTAGTCGGGCGCGGCGGTGTCAACTCGATCGCCGTCCTCATCCACGTTCCAGGGCGCGAAATGCTCGTACGGGGTGAAGACCGTGCCGTACTTCGCGGTGATGCCATCCGATACCAAGGCCAGCACGTTGTAGCGGAACGCAATCGGGAACTCGTCGACGTAGGTCCTGAGTTGCGCGTGCGCATCCTTCAGCGTCGCGCTCTCGGCGGCGGCACTCTTCAGCTCGATGACGGCGAGGGGCAGACCGTTGACGTACAGGACGATATCGAAGCGGCGGTGGCGGCCGTCGCTGTCCCTGACGGTGACCTGGTTTGCGGCGAGGTAGGAGTTCGCGTCGGCGTCGGTGAAGTCGACCAGGCGCACGGTGGGGGTCTGCTCAGCCCCGAAATCGTCGATGTAGGTGAAGCGGATGCCGGAGGTGAGGTGTGCGTGCGCCTGCTTATTTTCCGGGTATGCCTCGGTCGAGGTGGGATCAGTCGCGATCCGGAGGGCCTCGTAGACAGCAGCGGCGGGAAGCTCAGGGTTCAAGCGCTCGATGGCTGCCGTGAGCTGGTCGTGCAGGATCAGGTCGTCCCAGTTCTTGCGGCGCCCGGAGCCGGGGCCGATCGTCTTGCCTTCCTTCACCTCCCAAGCAAGCTCGGCGAGCTCATCCATGGCAAGGCTTTCCCAAACGGACTCGCTCATCTTGCCGTCGTACTCGGCGCTACCGTCATCGGTCATACCGCGTCCTCCACGATGCGCTCCGCTGCACGGACGCGAAGCTTGCCAGACATGAGTTGCGGGAGCAGGGTCTCGCGAAGAGCGGCAAGGGTGAGACTCTCTTGATCACGCTGATGTTTGAGTTCAAACAAGGGTCGAACTCTGTTAACGAACGTGCTCGCCTCGTGGGTCGCAGGCACTCTCAGACGCGTGGCTAGCGCATTGGTGCGATTCAGACCGGGGACAGCCGAGTCCGAGTTCATGCGCTCCAATTTGAGATCCTGAAGCGCAAAGTACATGTACTCCATTGGAATTTCCGACCTTTTCAATGAAACATAAAAGGTGGTATCAATGGGGAAAAAACTTTCCTGGGACCAGTAAATAGCCCCCACGGTTCCCTTTCGGCCTACGATCACCCCCGGGCCGGGTACCAGGATTTCATCATGCGAACCAGCGATCCCTCCACTTCCGTAAACCGGAACCGATCCTTGTTTGCGCTTTACGGAAGGAAGTGATTTACCGTACCTAAGATCGATTACACTGCCCAGTTCCGAGGTCTCTATAGCGGCCTTCGAAATAGACGCATATAGGGCCTGACAGACATCGATGGAGGCAGTGATGACTCGATCGTTCACCGCGATCTTGTCGTTCAGCGCCCCAAGTACGGCAGCGATATCCCTTTGTTCAGCCAATTCGGGAATCCTGATGGGCCACTTAGGAAGGTCGACGAGCGGGATTCTATCGACAGTCGCTCCGTGGATTTTTCGAGACCGGATTGTTTCCTGGAAAGACGGCGCCAGATAAGCAAAGAGCAGAAACTCGGGAATCACAACGTCTCGCTTCGGACGCAAGATACCCATTCGGCGCCCCAGACATGCCCTGATACCTCCCGGCATGAGGGCCGCATCGCCTAGACGGGTTTCATAGGAAAACAGAATGTCTCCTGACTCAGGAATGACCCGTCGAGTCCACCTGACAAACTCTTCTTCGGATACGTGCGCGGACTCGCTTAGGTCAAGCCTTCCCCGATCCAAACTGGAAATACTAAGAAACCAGGGACCTTCCTTCGTTTTCTTCGGTGTGGCGTGGGGCCCATCAAATACCTGGGCAATGTCACCGACCTGGTAGGTGCGCCACTCAGTCATTGATTCGTCCCAGCTGCTGGCGCACTCCAACGTCAAGCCGCGCAGACTCGTCCAGAAGGGCCAACAATTCCTTCGTCAGCCGCGAAATTTTTTCCTCCGTAGGCTCTGCTTCCGGATCGTACTCGACCTCCGCTGCCCCAACGTAGCGCCCGGGTGCAAGCACATGGTCGTGCTTCTCGATCTCTCCCAGTGTCGCGCTATAGCAGAATCCCGGCTCGTCCTCGTATGAAAGCCCCATATCCCTAGCGGACTTCGTCCCGCGCCACGCGTGGTACGTATCGGAGATCTTTGCCAAATCCTCGTTCGTGAGGACGCGCTCCGTGCGATCAACCATCGTGCCCATCGCCTGCGCGTCGATGAATAGCACCCGACTGCGCCGATCGTCCAACGCCTTCAAACCCTGGGGGGACTTATCCTTCGTTAGGAACCATAGGCATGCCGGAATCGCTGTCGTCCGAAACAAGTTTCCTGGCAGAGCCACCATGCACGCAACCAAGTCTGCCTCGATCAACGCAGCCCGGATCTCGCCCTCGCCCGACTGCTTCGACGACATGGAGCCGTTGGACAAGACGACGCCCGCGCTCCCCCGGTCGCCGAGCTTGGACACGATGTGCTGCAACCACGCGTAGTTGGCGTTCGACTGCGGCGGGACGCCGAACCGCCAGCGTCGGTCGTCCGTCCTCCGCGCCCAGTCGGACATATTGAACGGCGGGTTGGCCATCACGAAGTCGGCCTTGAGGTCTGGCAGCTTGTCATCCGCAAAGGTGTCGGCCCACCGCTCGCCGACGCCCTTCGGATCCATGCCGTGGATGGCGAGGTTCATCTTCGCCAGTCGCCACGTGCGCTCGTTGGCCTCCTGGCCGTACACGGCGATGTCGTGGGTGTGGTCCCGTCCACGCCGCTTGGCGACGAACTTGCCACTCTGGACAAACATGCCGCCGGAGCCGCAGGCCGGGTCGTACACCCGGCCCTCGTAGGGCTCCAGCACCTCCACCAGCAGTTTCACCACGCTCGCCGGCGTATAGAACTCTCCTGCGCGCTTGCCTTCCGCGCGGGCAAACATCTCCAGGAAGTACTCGTAGACCTCGCCGAGTACGTCCTGGGCGGGCTTGTCGCGGTGCCCGGTGAAGCGGGCATCGCTGATGAGGTCGACCAGTTCCTTCAAGCGCTTCTGGTCAACGTTGTCACGGTTGAAGATTTTCGGGAGAACGCCGGTGAGGTTCTTGTTGGCCTTCATCACATCATCCATGGCGTCGTCGAGGAGCTTTCCGACTCCGCCTTCCGCACTGCTCGCGTTCTCCGCGATGTAGTCCCAGCGGGCGGTGGCAGGCACCCAAAAGACGTTCCGCTCGGTGTACTCGTCCCGGTCCTCCAGGAACGGGGCGCGCCGATGTTCCGGCATCTCCGCGATCTCGGGGTCGGCAGCCAACTCCGCTTGACGTTCGGCGAACGCGTCGGAGACGTACTTCAGGAAGACCAGGCCGAGGACGAATTCCTTGTACTGAGCGGCGTCCATCGAACCGCGGAGCTTGTCCGCGGCCTTCCACAGGATGTCCTGGATGTCCTTGGTGCTGGAGACGCCGGGCAGTTCGCCCTGTCCGGCGGCGGCTCGCTTGCGCGGGGGCATTGTCTCTTCTTTCCGGTTACCGGCCGACGAAGGGTTGTCAGCGGTCAAGGGGCTTGCAGTACAAGGCATTGCGTTCAGCTACGACCGAGGGTCAGCGTCCCGTCCGCGAGGCCGGCAATGGTCAGTCGCCGAGCCTCGGCCAGCGCGTCGGTCTGCGCACGCAGCATCCTCTCCCGGCGCTCCGTCTCGGCCAACATCGCGTCGAAGCGCTCGACGTCGTCCGGGTCGAGGTCGGGAAGTTGGTACTCCTCGATGCGCCGAGCAGCACGAACCGCACCAGGGCTGCGGCCGGTGTTGCGCGCAGCCCCGAGTAGCGCGGCCAGGACCCGCGGGGTCAGCGGACGAGCGGCGTTGGGGTTGACCCGCAGAGCACGAGCCGGGAAGACGACGACACCAAATCCCTCATCGTCAACATGGAGGGCAAGTCGCGGCGCCAACGTGTACATGACATCCCCGGGCTCGGTGAGCGCCACGCGGTCATAAGCCGCAGCCAGCACCAAGCGATCCACCCGACGAGATCCGATGGAACTGCCACCGGTGATCTCCTCGGGCCCGAACACCGTGTGATGGCCGTCCTTCGTCACGTGCTGCTCGTTGACGCGATACCCCCGAAGCCTGGCAACCCTGCCTTCGGCGACCAGCGCACCCAGGGTGGTCCGCCGTGGCATCCGCCGACCGTCACGGCGCAAGACGCCACCCCAGTACGGGCCGTGCTCGTCCTCGTACGACCGGGCCTCGTTCGCCGCCCGCTCAAGACGCGCCTCGGCTTCGCCGATGAAGGCGGGGCGCTCGGTGACCGTACGCGACAGGATCGCGGAGGTAGGAGGCCCAAGCGGAGACAGCGGACCACCGAACGTGCGCTCCAAGTCGGCAATGTTCGCCGCACGCCCGAAGCGGGGATCGTGTCCGTCCAGATCACGAAAGCCCTCGGCGCGCCACAAGAGAACGTCCTCGGCCAGTCGTGCGCACACACCCTCGGTCAGCGGCTCGGCACTGATGTCGGCCAAGAGCACCTTGCCCTCCGTCGCCGAGACCGGACCACGGGTGAGAATCCACAGCGCCGACCGGTATCCGGGCCGGAAGGGCAACGCTCCACCGGGCAGGGCGATCACCGCCTCCACGACGTTTCCGCGCAGCAGCGCCGACCGCATGCGGGATTCCTCCGTACCTCGCAGAGCATCTACGAGGGCATCAGCAGGACCCAACACGAGAGCGGTCGCGCCCGGTCGGAGCAGATCCGCGATGCCCTCGACGTCCTCCAGCACACTGAGCACCGAGCGATACTCACCAGGTCGGTACGGGATCTGCGTGACGATGAGGTCCGGGTCCGCGAGCCGTTCCTCCAGATCGTGGCCGGTCTGTACGTCGAGCGAGAGCTCGTCGATACCCGCGAGCAACAGCCGCCGTCGAACGATCCGAGCCGGCCGTTCGTCCGGGTCGGCGGCCAGGGCGGTGATCTGTTCGCGGTCGTCGACCCCACGCAGCAGTCCGACGAGCAGGTCACCGATTCCCGCATGCGGATCGGCAATGGTGACGGAGCCTCCGTCCTCCAGGCGGACACCGAGATCGGCGAGCCGACCGATAAGCCCCTCAAGCTCGGGGGCCACCGCATCGGCGACGAGTGCGTCGAGGCCCAGTCGGGCGCGAGATGCGAGGAGCCACTCGTAGGCGCCGCGCTCGTCGTAGGCGGCCTCGACCAGGTCCTCGGCGAGCCGGACGAGCGGGGCCGCGCCGGCATCGACCGAGCGAAGTTCACGCAGGACGAACTCGTCCTCGGCATCGATGCGTTCCGCCCGATGCCGCACAGCGGCCCACAGCTTGCCGTCGTCATCCGCGGTCGCACCGCCGACGTCCGTCAGGGGGCGTCCGTCAAGCTTGCGCAGGCACAGCAGGCTCCCGACGACCTCGATCAGTTGCCCCGGGCTGTACTGCCCGGTCTGGGCCGCGAGGCCAAACAGAGTGATCTCGGCTCGGAGGTGGACGGGGTCGGCGTTGCCCAAGCCGGTGGAGATCAGCCATTCGATGACTTCTCTGCCATCAAAGAGCGGGCGGCCGAAGCCCTCCTCGACCGCGGCCGGAAAGTCCGTGTGCCGCCGACGCCAGTTGGAAACAACGGGACGTTGGACCTGCGCGAAAGTTGCGATCTCGGACATCGAGACGAGCGGGGTCGGCACGGACGACAGCGACGAGGACGATGGAACAGAATCCGACATATGGATCACAGTGCGTACTCCTCTCGCGCCTAACCCGCGGACTGGCGGTGGGGCACGCAGCGCGCCGCACTCCGCCTGCGGCTCGATTGCCTTCAGGGGCATCTCTCACCGGTGCCTAGACTCCTACGACGAACTACTTGATGTCTATATGACGTTTCGATAACCAGGGTTATCAAGATACAGAGCAAGCGATCATGGGTGCATCGAGCAGGCGGAACGACCACCGAGCCAAGCCCGGACAGCTACGCGGCGGCAAGTACAACGAACCTCTGGCCCGTCCTGATCCCGCATGGATCGGCCGGCCGGACGGCCCGCGCCGCCGTCGACGAACCACGCCCACGGTTGGGCATCCGTACCTGCCGGCAATCCGGCGCGAACGGCCTGCGCCAGTTCTCAAGTCCTGCGAGAGAGTTCGGCGAGCTCAAGCCACAGGTCGAGTTCCGGTGCCTCCGCCTTATAGGGGCGCTTGCCCTTGGGCCGGCTCGCTCCGTAGAGCTCGACGAGTTCGGTCGCCTTGCTGACCGTCATCCCTGGCAGATGGTGCTCGATCTCGTGCTCCCAAGCGTAGGGAGGCCTCGGATCATGAAGTTGCCTCAGCGGAAGCGCGCGACACGCGGCCCAGCAGATCAGCACGGGAGCGTACGGGATCAGGTGCCCGTGACCCTCGTGGCGCCTCTGCGGAAGCGCCGCCAAAGCCCCGCGAGCCGCTTGCCATGCCTCTACCGCCCGCATCACTCCCACGGGAGTCATCCGCTCATGGAACAGACTGCGATACACCGGAGACGACGGGTCGCCCCACAATTCGTCCAAGCCCTCGTCGGTAGCCGACAAGTGAGCTGCGTCCGGCTGTTGTTCGGTCGAAAGGCAGGCAAGCGCTCGGGTCATATCGGCCATGGACAAGCGCAGCCGGTGCGGCCCGGTCGTGATGCCCCGGCGGGGATCGAAGTCGCCGCGCTCCCAATCGCATCGCATGAGCCGGACGATGTTCGGGCACCGGATCAAACGGTCCTGGGCCGTGGACACGTTCACGTAAGAGTCCGCGTCGTCGTGGACGCGGCGCACGCGTTCCCGGTCGGGGCCACAAACGATTTCCAGTCGCAGGACGGAGCGGTCCAAGTGCTCGGAAGGCAAGTGGCCCACGCTGTTCGCGATGATCTTCAGCCGCTGGAACCCGTCGATGCACTCCAGCCCCATGATCCACAGCGCGTCGCTGAAACCGCGTGCTCCGGGATACGGCTCCACCGCGTCGGCTCCCAGCACGATGTGCCCCGCCGCCCCGAAGTCCCGAGGCCGCTCCCGCAACATCTCGGCGAGTCGACGGTTGGACTCGCTGTCGTGGAGATACCCCCGACGAGCCGAGAGCCGCCGAGCAGCGTCGACCGAGGCGGCAAGCGGCGCCAGTTGTGCCGCCGATACGTCCACGATCCAACCGTTGGAGAGCGGTGCGGCACGCAGCGGTCGAAGGCCGAATGCCTCCTCGACGCTTGGGAGGCGCTGAGCGGATTCGAGAATCGGGTTCACCGGTGCCCAACGAGTTCGGGCGTAAAGCGTGACGGCGCCCGACGCGCATCGAAGAGCCGTCCTTCGCCCATACCCCGTGCAACGACGATCTTGTAAGCGGACTACGGGGCGCGGTCCATCTCGGCGGCCGACGCCGACCGCACTCCCTCCGCGTGGCCAGGGGCTCCGCGCTGAGATGCGCGTGTCGCCTGTGCCGATCCGGACCCACAGGCCGTACGCCGCGTCCCTTCGAGCCTCGATCGGACGATCCGCATCGACGCGCTCGGTATCGCCAACTCCCTTGACGGGTACAGCAGTCCGGCCCCAGACTCCTCGTTGGTCGACCACCGGGGGGTGTGCTCATGAGGCCGTCAGCACCTGCTGACCTTCAAGAGGCGTACAACATGATCGGCCTGGAGTAGCCAGACATAGACATCGACGCTCTGGACGAGATGGCGGCGGCTTACTTCGCGTATGCCCAGGCCGCGGACCAGGAACGGCAAGCCGCCGACAGCGCGGCGGATTCCGTGGTAACCGAACAAGCCGGTGCGTCGATCGACGCGTTCGCCGACTACTGGACCCGGTTCTCGGGTGACCACCTCACCGGATTGGTGATGGCGTCGACTGCGGTCGGCAAGTCGTTGAGCGAGGCGGCCGACGCGGTGCGCTCGGTGATCAACATCGCCATCACCCAACTCGACTTGTTGTACGACAAGATCCAGGCGGGTCGCCAGGACGGCACTTGGCCCACGGATCCAGCCGAGTACCCCGGCTACTACAAGGTCGAGAACTGCCGAACTCCGATCCGGAACGCTTCGAAGGCTTGCCGCAGACCCTTCAGTACTGCCTCAACAAGCCGTTCACAGACGGTGGTCTCTGGGATCTGGAGTCCGCAGTTCCAGCGCTCCTCGCCGATCCGGAGCCGGAGAGCATGCCGTGAGGAATTACGGCGGGGGTGAGGAGTCCCCAGGCGCGCCCGTGCGGTTCTACGGCGGGGGCGACGGGTCCGATACGTCACCCGTCGCTGCCTCCAAAATCACTTCGCTCATGGGCTGACTCCAATGCCGTCCGACCACACCCACACCGGGCATCAATCCGGTCAACGGCGAACCGATGCGCCCGGGCCCCGGCACCAATTCGCGGCCGGCGTGGCGCCCACCCGGCCGCTCCGGGCACACCTGCGGCTCCGTCAACCGCGCTGCAGTCGCGGGCGGGCTTCTCCAAGCTCGTCCCCGGGGCCATGGAAACCAGCGCGAAGCGCCTCGACACGGCTTCCGCGGGGTTCACCACGGCACGGCAGGATCTCACGGCGAAGACCGCCCACTCCGGCGCTTTCGGACAGAGCCCGTACAGCAAAGATTTCAACGCGCACCTCGACCGACTCACCGAGGGGCATCTCAAGGCGACGGACAGCGCTCCTGCGGCTGTCTACAAGACCAGCACCAAGCTCAGGCTACGGGTCCGGGTCCGGGTCAGTGAGGTGTATACACGGGCCGGTCGCCTGTCATGGGATGCCAACATAGTCAGCGCCGACGGGACGGTCGTCGGACGCATGGAACGCACGTTCCTCAAGAACGCCGATGGGACCGTCTCGGTGAAGCACGAGAAGATCGTGATCGACAACAAAGATCTTCGAGGCACAGGCTTCGGGAAGGCGTTCAGCGATGACGCGGAATCCTGGTACCGATCGTCAGGCGTCGACCGGATCACGCTCCGGGCAGGCAAGGAAACCGGCGGCTACACGTGGGCGAAGGCCGGCTACGGATGGGCCGACGAAAAGTCGGCCGCAAGCATCATCAACCGGTTCAAGGCCAAGGTGCGCGAGAACAACTCTCCGCTGACACCGAGCGAACTCACCGAAGCGCGTGCCGTCATCGATCGAGCGAGTCGCTCCACGTTCGGCTCGCCGGATTATCCCTCGCCGAGCCACATAGCGGCGATCGGATCGAACGGATCCTCGGACTTCTTCGGCAAGCGAGTCCTCACTGGATCGTCATGGAACGGAGTAAAGCTCTTGTGACGGATCACCTCGACGATTTTGAACCGGCTCCCGGCGCCATCCACCCGCTCGTGCGTGCCCGGGCTCGGGAGATGCACGCCTGGATCGGCGAATTCGGTCGCCGATACTCCTTGGATGAGGACCCCACGGAGGTTGGTCCACTACAAGCGGCCGAATTCGACAACGCGACGAAGGCGATTGCCGCCAAATACTCGGAATACGACCGGAACTACAAAATTCGACATGTTCAGGCGGTGGTGAGTGCCAGGAAGGCGATCATCCTGCTGTTGCGTCGCCTGTCCGGGCGGTTGAGTGATGACGCGGAGGCGACTCTGTGGGTCGAACTCGCCGACGGTGGGCCGGCCGTGGCCGGGCCGCTCCTCGTCGATCGCATCACCGAGGAGCACGTCGAGCCGACCCCAGCCGAGCGGCTGCTTCTCGACGACATCCAAACCGATGCGGCCGGATTCGCCTCCGCCGCCGAGTTCACCATCGATCAGGACGACGTCGAGATTCTCTACTATTTCGACAACTGGTCGGAACGGCAGTACGAAGCGCCCATCGTGCTGGACGGCTTGGACGCCGCCCTCAGCGAGAAGGCCGCCGCGATCCCGGGTGTGCAGCTCATCGGCCGCGCCTGGCGGTCGCACGCCCAGCGTCACTCACGGCTCGACCCCACCTGGGTTTTCGTCGTCGTGATCGACCTGGCCTCCGATGCCCCCGACATCAGACGTCGGCTCGCCACCTTGCGCGACACCGGCCGCCCGTTCCCGTACCCCATCGAGGTCGTCGAAGAGGGGAAGGATCTGCCCTTTTATCAAACGGCCTCGCGCGCGAGAGCAAAACGTATCTGGCCGGAGGACCCCGTCCACAAGGGCATCACGTCCACCCATTGGCTCAACATGGACTGACGGGCGCTGAACACTCGTCGAGCCCGGCACCGCTGTCCGGCTGATATGCCTCGCCGAACTCTCGCTCGGCCGCCACTTCGAGAACTTTCGGCGTTGTCGAACGGCCTCGGGCCGTGGCGGCTGTCGCTCGGCGTGGTCGCGGTGCCCACTCCTGCTCGTGCTGCCGGTCCGGTTCGCCCCGACCCCGGCGGGGGCCGGTCGGCTGTCGGCGACGACCTTCCTCGTCGCGCGTCCGATCGCGGCCGTGCTCCGGATCGTCTTCGGCACGATCCCCGACCTGACGGGTGGTTACACCGTGGTGTTCCGGGTGCTGTTCGTGCCGACAGTGCTGGAGCCGGTGGTGTCCCTGCTGTTGGATGCCAGGCATGCCCGCGATGCCTGAGGAACCGTCATTGGCCGTGCTCCCGGCGTGCTTTCGTGACGTCCGGTACGTATACGCCCGGCACCCGCAGGCGGTTGCCGCGGGCGAGTTGTCCGCCGGGGCGAACTGTCAGCTGTACGCGTACGCCTACCTCGCCCACCACGGCCTGTACGTACCGCCGTTGCGCTCCTCCGAGCTGTGGGCCGACGACGACGCGACCGTCACGGTGAGCGTGGCCCGAACCGCGCCGCTCGATCTGCTCCTGTTCGACGGTGGACCGCGCCCCGGCCGCGACGAGGGCTACGCGGCGCACGTTGCGATCCACCTCGGCCCGGATCGAGTGCTGCACCTGTGCCGGGAGGTCGGCGTACCGGCGATCTGGGCCTACGCCGACTTCGCGGCCCGTCCGCGCTACGCGCGCCTGCTCGGGGTCAAGCGGTGCCGGCCGCGGTCGGGCGGACAACCGGCGGAACAGATCGGGCCGCACTCGTAGTTGAATTGCCACATGGCCGCCTCCGAGAGCACCGAGATCCCCGAGCCCGAAAACCCCCAGCCCACCACTCCCGCGCCCGCCCCCGCCTGGGAACGCCGCTACCGCGCGGCCCGGGTCAGCCTGCCGCGATGGGCCGACCACGCGCCCGCGAAGTCCGTGTTCGTGTCCAACGCCTCCGGGACCTACGAGGTCTACGCGTGGGACCGCGTCTCCGGCGAGCAACGCCAGGTCACCGACCGCCCCAACGGCACCGGGTCGGCGCGGATCAGCCCGGACGGGAAGTGGATCTGGTGGTTCGCGGACACCGACGGTGACGAGCTCGGCGTCTGGATGCGCCAGCCCTTTGCGGGCGGCCCCGACGAGGTCGCCGTCCCCGGGCTCGACCCGTCCTACCCGGCGGGCCTGGGCCTGGCCAACGACGGCACCGCGATCGTCGGGCGGATGACCGACGACGAGGGCTCCTCGATCCACGTCACGCGGCCCGGCTCGGCGCCCGTGACGGTGTACCGCCACGTCGAGTCGGCGTGGCTGTCCGCGCTGTCCGAGGACGGCGCCTACCTCGCGATCTCGCACAACGAGCACGGCGACGCGATGCACTCGTCGCTGCGCGTGCTGACCCTGGACGGCTCCCCCGTGGCCGACCTGCACGACGGCCCCGAGGGCGGCCCGCCCGACTCGGACCTGTCCTCGATGGGCTTCTCCCCGGTCGCCGGCGACCAGCGGATGTTGGTGATCCACCAGCGCCGGGGCCGCGACGAACCGATGGTGTGGGAGCCGCTGACGGGCACCGAGTCCGAGATCGACCTGGGCCTGCCGGGCGACGTCTCCGCCGACTGGTACCCGGACGGGCGCGCGCTGCTGATCGAGCACGACTTCCAGGGTCGTTCCGAGCTGTACCGCTACGACCTCACGGGCAAGGAACTCAGCCGGATCGAGACCCCGCCCGGCACGATCGGCAGCGCCGGCGCGCGTCCCGACGGCAGCGTCGAGTATCACTGGTCCAGCGGCGCGACGGCGTCGGAGCTGCGCTCGACCACCGGCGAGGTCGTGCTGACCCCGCCCGGCGAGCGCCCGCCCGGCTCGGTGGCGGTGTCCGACGCGTGGGTCGAGGGTCCGGGCGGCACGGTGCACGCGCTCGTGTCCAAGCCCGAGGGTGAGGGCCCGTTCCCGACCGTGTTCGAGATCCACGGCGGGCCCACCGCCCACGACGGCGACCACTTCGCGCCGGGCGTCGCGGCCTGGGTGGACCACGGCTTCGCGGTGGTGCGGGTCAACTACCGCGGCTCGACCGGCTACGGCAAGGACTGGACGGACGCGCTGCGCGTGCGGATCGGCCTGATCGAGTTGGAGGACATCGGCGCGGTGCGCGAGTGGGCGATCGAGTCCGGACTCGCCGACCCCGAGCGGCTCGTGCTCTCCGGCGGCTCGTGGGGCGGCTACCTGACCCTGCTCGGTCTGGGCGTCCAGCCCGATGCGTGGGCGCTGGGCCTGGCCGCGGTGCCGGTCGCGGACTACGTGACCGCGTACCACGACGAGATGGACGTACTGAAGGCGATGGACCGCACGCTGCTGGGGGGTTCGCCCGAAGAGGTACCCGAGCGCTGGGCGGCGTCCTCGCCGATCACCTACGTCGACCGGGTGCGCGTACCGGTGTACATCAGCGCCGGCGAGAACGACCCGCGCTGCCCGATCAGGCAGATCGAGAACTACGTCGAGCGGCTGGAGCAGCTCGACAAGCCGCACGAGGTGTATCGCTTCGACGCCGGGCACGGCTCGCTGGTCGTCGAGGAGCGCATCCGCCAGCTCCGCAAGGAGTTCGCGTTCGTGGACCGGGTGATCGGACTCCCGGTGCGCGACCCGGCGTAAGGCCGAGGGCGCCGGCGAGCAGGGCCCGTAGGGTGGCGAGGCCGGGGTGGACCGCGGAGTGCGGCGAAGTGACGGGGTCGAGGCCGGACCCGACCGTCAGGTCGTGACGCCCAACTCCGCGAGGACCTCGGCCTCGCGGGCCTCCTCGCGTTCCTCGGCCTCGCGCCGGACCACCCGCCACCACAGGAACACCGCGGCGCCCGCGAAGACGAACCACTGCGCGGTATAGCCCAGGTTCTGCCACGCGCGCCCGGACATCCCGCCGCCGGCGGCATCCTTGACCGGCGGCATCGGCGCGAGCGCGGCCGAATCGGCCGGCGGGGTCTGCGTGGTCAGCGCGACGAAGCCGTCGGTGAGCGGGTAGGGCACCACGTTGACGAGCTCGGCCGTACTGATCATCGAGATCTGCCCGGCCCTGAGGTCGGTGGCCCGGTCCGCGTCCGAGGTGTGCTCGGCCTCCGACCACTCCAGCCGACCGGTGACCGTGACCGGCCCCACCGGCGGCGCGGGCACGTTCGTCCCCGCGACCCACCCGCGGTTGACCACGACCGCCGCGCCACCGGGCACGATCAACGGGGTCACCACATAGGACCCGGTCCGCCCGTCGAGTCGACGCCCCGGCACGACCACCTGCCGCGCCGCATCGTAGCTCCCGGCCACCGTCACGGCCCGGCCGCGGTCGCCGGTCTCCACCTTGCCGCCGACGGGCACGAGTTCACCGAGCGGAACCGCGGGCGCCGCGGACACCTTCTCCCCGGTGTCACCCGACGCCTTGTGCTCGCCGTAACGGTGGAACTGCCACAGTCCGAGCGCCGCGCACACCGGCACCGCGACGAGCACGATCACATGGAAGACCAACCACCGGGGCTGGAGCAGGAACCGGTACACCCCCCAAAGGTAACCGTCCGCCGCCACGCACCGATCGCTCGGGTGCCGCCCCGCGCCCGTATCCCTCACCGGTCGACCGCACGCCACTCACCCGCCGTGAGCGGCCTCAGCGCCCCCGAACGCGGGCCCCGCCCCACCCACCGTGTCCGTGCCCGCCCCGTCTGCCCGCCCCGCCTGCACGCCTCGCCTCACGCGTGTCCCGCACGCGCGTCCCACCCGTTCACCCCACGCGCGGGTAGTCCCCCGTCCGATAGATGTCGGTCCGGTACAACGTGCCACCGCACGTCGGGGTCAGCCGCACCTTGGCCACGGTGAAGTCCCCCGACGCGAGGGTGTACCCGAGCGCCGGCTCCGGAGCCGGCGGCGCGTCCACCGCGCACGTACCGTCCTCGCGCGGCGCCTGTGGCTGCCACGCGAACTGGAACTCGTAGGTCTGGTCGTGCTTGAGCGTGATACCCGAAGCCGACGAAACCGGTTGCGGCAACGCGGTCGCGACATCGCCTCGTACGTGGTCGACCACCGAGACCTGCACCACGGGGTTGCCCGGCGGCGACGACACCACCACCACACCGGGGCCCGACACCGCACAGTCCTTCGCCGCGGCGTTGCGCAACTGGAGCACGCCGTACGCCAAGCCGTTCGCGCCCAAAGTCCCGATCCGGGCGTCCTCGCCTATCAGATCCGTCGTTTGACACGCGGGCGGCGGCGGGGGTGGCGGCGGCGCGGAGGACGCCGGCGGAGCCGACGTCGGCGGGGCGGTGACCGGCACCGTCGGCTGCGTCGACGCGGTGCTCTGGCCACTCGGCGACGTCGTCGGTGTGGGCGACGCCGTGGCTCCGGCGGTCGGCGACGCCGGGGGCCTGCTCGGCGGCACGCTCTGCCCGACGGCGCCGGCGCCCCCGACGGTGAGCCCGTCGTTGGTGGGTGCGGGACGGGCGTCGCCCTCCACGGGCTTGGTCGCGTTGGTCTGCCCGACGTTGCTCTCGGCCGTGTCGTCGGGTTGCGTCGCCGTACGCAGCATGGGGGCGGCGACGATCAGCGCCGCGGCCAGGCCGATCGCGCCCGTCGTCGTCGCCCGACGCCTGCGCCGCCGCGCCGGGACGGCCACCCGCAACCGATCCAGCGCGTCCGGCGCGGGTCGGACGTCGGCGACCGCCTCGTGCAGTCTCCGGCGCACCGCTTCCGCGAGGTCGTCGGGATCGGGACCGGAGGTCCTCGGGTCGTTCGTCACGGCGTCTCCATCCGGGCCCGGAGGGCTTCCAGTCCGCGTGAGGCGTACGCCTTCACCGAGCCGACCGACAGCCCGAGCAGATCGGCCACCTGAGCCTCTGTCAGGTCAGCGTAGTAACGCAGCACGATCACTTCTCGCTGCCGCCGTTGCAATTCGCGCAACGCCCGTACGAGTACGTCGCGTTCCAACACATGCCGTGAACCGTCCTCCGTGCTCGCCGATTCCGGCTCGGGTTTGGACAACAGGCGCATGCCCATGATCCGTCGCCTTAACGTCGACCGCGACAGGTTCACCACCGTCTGCCGCAGGTAGGCGAGCGTCTTGTCGGCCTCGCGCAGCCGGTGTCGGGCGGTGTGCACTCGTACGAACGCCTCCTGCACCACGTCCTCGCAGGAGTCCGTGTCGTCGAGCAGCAGGGAAGCCAAACGCAACAACGAACCATAGTGGGCGCGGTAGGTCTCGGTGAGCACGTCGATGGACACACCCGCATCAGAGGACACGGAAGCTCCCGAAACGCCCAGATCCAACGCGCCGACCACGGGCAACCGAACCGGGCGCATCACCGGTTCTGCCCTCACGACCATTTCTGCCACGACTGTTGGACACCCGACCCCCCGGGAAGGTTGTATACGCCTGCGATCCGGGGACGGTCGTCGGCTCATCCACACATCCGCCCACCGTAGTGGGCCTGGTGACGTGCAGTCAGCTACTCGCGTCCGGGAGGACGGGTGCACGAACGGCAGCCGGCGTCCCTCGTCGGAACACCGGCTGCCGCCGTGTCGTGCTTTGTACCGAAAAACGTTGTACACAAGGCCCGAAGGCGCCACGCACGCGGGCCTCAAGCGTCGTATCCGGGCCGAGAGGCGCTGTGCCCCGGGCCCGAAAATGTCGCGCTCAGTGCCCGAACGGCGTTGCGCTGGGCCTGTGGACGCGTCGCGCTCGACGTGAAGCGCTTCGCGCCCGATGTGCCCGGTACGAAGGCCGGTCGCCCTCGATGCCGAACGGGCGTCGCCCTCGATGCCGAACGGGCGTCGGTCTCGAGACCGAAGGAACATCGCCCTTGAGGCCGAAGGGGCGTCGCCGTCGAGGCCGAAGCGAAGCAGTGCTCGATGCCGAACGGGCGTCGCGCCTGAGGCCGCAGGAAATTCGTGCTCGGCGCCGAAAGGCTAGGCCCGCTCGCCCAGTTCGACCGCGACGACCTCCGCGATCTGCGCGGTGTTGAGCGCCGCGCCCTTGCGCAGGTTGTCACCGCACATGAACATGTCGAGCGCGAACGGGTCGTCCAGCGACTGGCGCACCCGACCGACCCAGGTCGGGTCGGTGCCGACCACGTCGGCCGGCGTGGGGAACTCGCCGTTCTCCGGGTCGTCGCACAGCACGACCCCGGGAGCGCCGGCGAGGATCTCGTGCGCCCGCTGCACGGACACCTCGTTCTCGAAGACGGCGTGTACTGACAGCGAGTGCGTGGTGATCACCGGGACGCGCACGCAGGTCGCGGAGACCTTCAGGTTCGGCAGGCTCAGGATCTTGCGCGACTCGTTGCGCACCTTGAGCTCCTCGGACGACCATCCGCCGTCCTTGAGCGAACCCGCCCACGGCACCACGTTGAGCGCGAGCGGCGCCGGGAACGGCCCGAAGTCGCCCACCGCGCGCCGCACGTCGCCGGGCTGCGTGCCCAGCGTCGAGCTGCCGGCGACCTTGGCGAGCTGCTCGCGCAGCGCGTCGACGCCGGGCTGACCGGCCCCGGAGGCGGCCTGGTAGGACGCGACGACGAGTTCCTTGAGGCCGAGCTCGGCGTGCAGCGCGCCCAGGGCCACGACCATGGTCAGCGTCGTGCAGTTCGGGTTGGCGATGATGCCGCGCGGACGCACGCGCGCCGCGGCGGCGTTGACCTCGGGCACCACGAGCGGAACCTCGGGGTCCATCCGGAACGCGCCGGAGTTGTCCACCGCGACCGCGCCCTTGGCCGCGGCGATCGGCGCCCAGTGCGCGGAGACCTCGTCGGGCACGTCGAACATCGCGACGTCGACGCCCTCGAAGCACTCCTCGCTCAGCGCGACGACCTCGACCTCCTCGCCGCGCACGACGAGCTTCTTGCCCGCCGAACGCGCCGACGCGATCAACCGGATCTCGCCCCACACGTCCTGCCGGTTCGACAGCAGTTCGAGCATCACCGTGCCGACGGCGCCCGTGGCGCCGACGACGGCCAGGGTGGGCTTGTCGTTGCGGGTCATCGACCGGTACCTCCGTAGACGACGGCTTCGCCGGACAGGTCGTCCAGGCCGAACGCGGTGTGCACGGCCTGTACTGCGGCCGGAACGCCATCGGCGCGGCAGACCACCGAGATCCGGATCTCCGACGTGGAGATCAGCTCGATGTTCACCCCCGCGCTGTTGAGCGACTCGAAGAACTTGGCCGTCACGCCCGGGTGCGAGCGCATGCCGGCGCCGACGAGCGAGATCTTCCCGATCTGGTCGTCGTAGCGCAGCGACTCGAAGCCGATCTCGGACTGGGACTTGGTGAGAGCCTCCATGGCGCTCTGACCGTCCGCCATGGGCAGCGTGAACGAGATGTCGGTGCGGCCCGTGGAGGCCGCGGAGACGTTCTGCACGATCATGTCGATGTTGATCTCGGCGTCCGCCAGCACGCGGAAGATCTTCGCGGCCTCGCCCGGCTTGTCCGGGACCCCCACCACCGTGATCTTCGCTTCGCTGGTGTCGTGGGCGACCCCGGAGATGATCGCGTGCTCCATGTCGTCCCCTTCGGGTACATCCGTCACCCAAGTGCCGACGTGTCCCGAGAAGGACGACCGTACGTGCACGGGCATGTCGTAGCGCCGCGCGTATTCCACGCACCGCAGGTGCAACACCTTGGAACCGCTCGCGGCCAGCTCCAGCATCTCCTGGTAGCTGATCCGGTCGATCTTCCGGGCCTTCTTCACCACACGGGGGTCGGCGGTGAAGATGCCGTCCACGTCCGTGTAGATCTCGCAGACCTCGGCCTCCAGGGCCGCCGCGAGCGCGACGGCGGTGGTGTCCGAGCCGCCGCGGCCGAGCGTGGTGATGTCCTTGGTGTCCTGGGACACGCCCTGGAACCCCGCCACGATCGCGATCGCGCCCTCGTCGAGGGCGGAGCGGATCCGACCGGGCGTCACATCGATGATGCGCGCTTTGTTGTGGACCGCGTCGGTGATCACACCGGCTTGGCTGCCGGTGAACGACCGTGCGTCGACGCCCAGGTTTTTGATCGCCATCGCCAACAGCGCCATCGACATCCGCTCACCCGCGGTGAGCAGCATGTCGAGCTCGCGCCCGGAAGGGATGGGACTCACCTGCTGCGCCAGATCGATCAGCTCGTCCGTCGTGTCGCCCATCGCGGACACCACCACGACCACTTCGTGGCCCTGCTTCTTGGTGTCGACGATTCGCTTGGCCACGCGCTTGATGCCTTCGGCATCGGCGACGGAGGAGCCGCCGTACTTTTGCACGACAAGGCCCACGTGCGCTCCTCGCTTCGTATCTGTGCGGAAGGCACAGTCTAACTAGGGCAGAGAGTGGTCAAAGCTTTATTCACATTGTGAGATGTATGTATCACTAAGCGGGCAGTCGGAACCGAACGCCCATGTCGGGACGGCGGAGCACGGTGCCGGGCGGGGGGCGGGGGCTTCTCCCGGTGCCGCGTGCAGCGTTTTCTTGGTGCGGCGTACGGCACTTGCTTTGGTGCCGCGTGCAGCGTTGTCTGGCTGCCGCGTACGGCGTTGTCTCGGTGCGGCGTACGGCGTTGCCCTGGTGCCGCGTACCGCGTTGTCTCGGTGCCGCGTTGTCTCGGTGCCGCGTACGGCGTTCCTCGTCCGGCGCGAAGCGTTTCGAATCGGGCCGGCCGCCAAGCGTTCTTCCGGGCCGGCGCGCCGTGGTTCCGGGCAGTCGGTGCGATGGCCCGGACCGCGTTCGGGCCGGCCCGAACCTCAGGTGTGGGGGCCGCCGAGCACCACGGCGTCGTCGAGTTGCTCGGCGAGCTCCTCGACCAACTCGTCGGCCAAGGCGCGTCCGGCCGGATCCTGGCTCTCCATGATCGGATCGTCCAGGCGCGCGTGCGACACCACGGACTGCAACGCCCGCAGTACGGCACTGGCCGTCGCACCCCAGTTGGACAGATACGAGAACTGCCACCACCACAGCGCCTCGTGTGCCCGTCCGGCCCGATGATGCGCGAGCCCGTGCGCGAGGTCGGCCACGACGTCGGCGACATCGTCGGACAGGCGCGCGGCGACGGGTTTGGATTTGGGCACATACGGGTCGAAGACCTCGTAGTAGACGTCGATCGGCTCCAGCAGGCGCGACAGCGCGGAACGCAGCGCGTCGACGTCCGGATCGGGACCCGAGTCGGGCTCGAAACGGTCGTCCGGCACGACGTCGGCGATCGCACCGAGCCGGCCGCCCGCGAGCATGAGTTGCGAGACCTCCAGGAGCAGCATCGATACCGCCTGCTCCGGCTCCTCACCCTTGGCCACCTCGGTGACCGCGAGCACGAAGCTGTCGATCTGGTCGGCGATCTCGGCGGTGAATTCGTTCAGGTCGTCAGACATCGAGCAGTCGTCTCCCCTCGAAGGCACGCCCGAGCGTGACCTCGTCGGCGTACTCCAGGTCTCCCCCGACCGGCAGGCCACTCGCCAATCGGGTCACCCGCAGACCCATCGGCTTGCACAGGCGCGCCAGATATGTAGCGGTCGCCTCTCCTTCCAGGTTCGGGTCGGTGGCCAGGATCAACTCGGTCACCGAACCGTCCGCCAGCCGGACCATCAGCTCACGGATCCGCAGGTCGTCCGGTCCCACGCCCTCGATCGGGCTGATCGCCCCGCCGAGTACGTGATAGCGGCCGCGGAACTCGCGCGTCTTCTCGATCGCCACGACATCCTTGGACTCCTCGACCACACAGATGACCGCGACGTCCCGCCGCGGATCGAGGCAGATTCGACACTGCTCCGATTCCGCCACGTTGCCGCATGTGACACAGAATCGCACCTTGTCCTTGACCTCGGTGAGGGCGTGCACGAGGCGCCGGACGTCGGCGGGGTCGGCCGCCAGCAGGTGGAAGGCGATGCGCTGCGCGCTCTTCGGCCCTACACCGGGCAGTCGGCCCAGCTCGTCGATGAGGTCCTGTACGACGCCTTCGTACACCTACCGTCTCCCTGTTCGTTCGGTGCGGGTGCGCATGTCTTCGGGTCGGGTGTGCATTGTTTCGTGTCGGTGGGCATCGCCTCTGTGCGGGGTGTGCCGGGTGCGGGGTGGGCGGGTGTGGGGGCGCGCTCCGGTCTGTCGGTCTGCTGGTCTGCGGCCTGCGGTCTGTCGGTGTTCCGGCGCCCGCGATTCCAGCTTCGCCGCGATTCCGGTGTTCCGGATGTTCCGGTGTTTTGGATGTTCCGGATGTTCCGGATGTTCCGGATGTTCCGGTAATCCGGTGTTCCGGGCGACGGTGGGGCGATGGCTCACATGCCGGGCAGCCCCAACGGGCCGCCGCCACCCATGCCCTGCGCCAGCGGGCCCATGAGCTGGGACTGCATCTCCAAGGCGGCGCGGTTGGCGTCGCGCACCGCGGCGACGATGAGATCGCCGAGGGTCTCCGTATCCTCAGGATCCACTGCCGACGGCGAGATCTCCAGAGCCAACAGCTCGCCGGCCCCGGACACGGTCGCGGTGACCAGGCCGCCACCGGCGCTTCCGGTCACCTGGGTGCGCGCGAGTTCGTCCTGCGCCGCCATGAGGTCCTGCTGCATCTTCTGCGCCTGCTGCAGCAACTGCTGCATGTCGGGCTGGCCACCACCGGGAAACACCTGGACACCCTTCGTCGCTCGGACACGGCTTCACACCGCCTCGGGAAGTACGCGCGAACGCGCCCGTCCTGCGGTCGAGCCTACGGCTCCGAGTGGGGCCGATGCGCGGCGCGGGCCGGCCGAACACGTCGGCCGGGGCCGCTCACGTGGTCGGCGACTCGTCGATGATCGTCGCGCCCAGCTCTCGGGCCAGAAGCTCGTGCGTGGACATCCCACCGTCGTCGGCGAGGTCTTCGTCGTCGTAGCGGCCGAAGTCCTCGGGGAAGCCGGGGTCGGTGACCTGGCGCGAGGCGGAGTGGGCGGGCGGAGCGGGCTCGGGGGGGCGCGGGGTCGATTGCGACGGTTGTGGTGGCTGTGGTGGTTGGGGGCGCGTCTGTTGCGACTGCGGCGACTGCTGCTGCGGGCGCGGGTGTTGCGGGTGCGGGTGCGTTTGGTGTGTCGGTTGCGCCGGGGGTTGGTGGCCCTGTGCGTAGGCGGGCGGCTCCTGCGGCGGCAGCGGTGCGGCTGCTCCGGGCCAGGCTCCGGGGGCCGGCGCGGGCGCTGCGGCGGGCTGTGCGGACTGGGTCGGCGGC